>NZ_VZQN01000004.1:0-221223 GCF_014397645.1 Paraburkholderia sp. 31.1 | reverse complement strand
GCATGCGAGTCGATCGCGCGCGGGAAACGGTCAGCCCTGCTGCTCGTGATAGCGCAGTGTGGTAGAGAGAAGCGTGGCGTCGCCGCGAGCGCGCGCCTCCAGAAGTTCGGCGATGCGCTCAATCATGGCCAGCATCTCCCCGCGCGTTTCGTTCGGGTCGGGTCGGGAGGCACATGATTTATCTGATGGACGCGCGTGACAACATATGCAGACACAATATGCAAAACGAATAAACGTCTGCTTCTCGCCGTGCAATTGAAAAAGGTGGCATCAAGCCGCCTTCATTGGATTGCTGACAGAGCCAGTTAGTGCTTCGTCGTGGTCGTGCCAGGAGTCGCAAGTCTGTCCTGAACGCTTTGCGCCGCATCGGCCAGCAGGTCCGCCGCATCGCGGGGAGTAAGACGACGGTTCGGAATACCCTTGGCGTCGAGCGCCAGAACCGTGAACAGTTCATGATCGCAATTGTTCATGCGCCTGTAGTCCTCGCCGATATGGATCATGACCTCAAGCAGATTCCGCCGGTCGTGTCTTTCCTCAGGCGTTAAAGGATTCCTGAACAATGAAGTCGCAAGCGTAATCAGATGTTGAAGTTGCTGTCCCTGCCGTTCACAAAGATGGAAGGCAGCCAGCGCGAGACGTTCATACTGAAGCGCATCTACGGGCGGAGGGGGGGCGGGAAGAAGGCTGTTGCCTGGTAGCTTTGGTCATACGCGGACCGGGTTATGGTTAAGGATGGCCCGGTCTCACACCTATGAGCGTGGGTGAGCGGGCACATGACAGGGCTGGAAAACCGGTGCAACACCAAACCGGCAGGCCTGAGTCTGCATGTGCTCTTCAGCGGGGCTGCAACGCGATGTCGCGTGGGTACTCGAGCCGATTGCGTCGTCGGCGTAGGGCGGCACGATGCGCCAATCGCCGTCGGTTAGCTCGCGCGATCGGCTGAATGTCCCAGCACCGGTTCACGGTCGTCACTGCGCTCAGCAGCCGAGAGATCCCTCAGAAAACTCGAACTCCACCAGTGCACATCGAACTGGCGGATCCGCCCCATCAATGCTGCGTGACGACCGATCCGTTCTTCGATTGACATCGTCAGCGCACGCTGAATGACCTGCGCTGTCCCGTGCGTATCGTACGGATTCACAAGAAGAGCTTCTTTCAATTGTTCCGCTGCGCCGGCAAATCGGGAGAGAACCAGCACGCCGGGATCGCCTGGGTCCTGCGCGGCGATAAACTCCTTGGCGACCAGGTTCATCCCATCGCGCAGTGGCGTGACAAGCGCGACGCGGCTTGCGCGATATAGTCCCGGTAGCCGCTTACGGGCGACGTTGCGATGAATATAACGAACCGGCATCCAGTCAAGTTCGCCGAAGTCACCGTTTATTGCGCCGCAGAGGCTGTCCATCTCGCGGCGCAGATCGTCATAGGCACCCACGTCTTCCCGGCTCGGGGACGCGATCTGGATGAGTGTTGCACTGTTGCGGTTCTCGGGGTAGTTCGCGAGAAGCTCACGAAACGCGTGCACGCGCTGCGGTAGACCCTTTGAGTAATCCAGCCTGTCGACGCCGAGAAGCAGGCGGCGTCGGGAGTACTCCTGTCGCATACGATCGAACATTTCGACACCCTCCCGGTCCTGCGCGAGAGCGGCGAACTCATCGACGTCGATTCCTATCGGATACGCCCCGACCCGCAACGTGCGATTGAAGGCCCGAAGCTGTGCGCCGGGTAGCGCGTCAGCACCGGCTTCGGACTCTACGTAGTGCGTAAAATGCGTTACATCCGCTTCGCTCTGGAAGCCGGCCAGATCGTAGGCGAATAGTGAACGCATGAGCCATTCGTGCTCTGGAATGGCCGCCATGATGAGAGGCGGTGGCATCGGGACATGCAGAAAGAATCCGATCCGGTTGCCGCACCCCATCGCTCTGAGTTCGGCAGCAAGGGGGATCAGGTGATAGTCATGGACCCAGATGATGTCGTCGGGCCTGAGCAACGGTAGCAGCTTTCGCGCGAACAGCTGGTTGACCCGCCGGTACCCTGCTGCGAATCGTACATCAAAATTCGCCAGGTCCAGCCGGTAGTGGAATACCGGCCATAAGACATCGTTCGCGTATCCCAGATAGTAGCTATCGTGATCCTGCTGGTTCAGGTCAAGCGTCGCCAGTTGTATGTTCCCGATTGTTTGCAGTCTGACGCTGGTCTCGCTGTCAGATTCGGGTGCCGCGTCGCGAATCTTGCCGCTCCAGCCAAACCACATCCCACCTGTCTGTTGCAGACTCTCTTTTACCGCTACAGCGAGACCTCCCGCTGCGGCCTTCCGGAGGTCAGCAGTGCGATTCGAAACAACAACAAGACGGCTCACTCAATCCCCCGGTTGGATACGGCAGCGCAAGGCAAGGGCGTGAGCGTGTTATCAGCAGGTCCGATTTGCCCAGCGCTACCGCTTGTCGCGAGGACAAAACCGCCTTTACCAAGCGTCCGTTCTTTACTACAGTGTGTAAGCAATCGTAACACAGTAGTGTTAGCGCTATTCAAAGCCGCAAAGTTCACTTCACGCTTGGCAAACGGCGAATTACTCGAATCAACCTTCGCAATATCGCCCTGATTGCAGAGCGGGACATCGAGAGAAATTTTGCACTGTATCAATTGTCGTTGCAAACGCTCATCGAGCGGCTGCGGCAACCTCGCATCATGACTTTGCCGCTGGCGGTACGGCGGCAGGTTCTTTTCGATCGCATGGCAACCGCGGGATCGCTTGGAACCGTCCTGGTCGTCGATCGCTCGGGTCGCGTTTTGCTCGACTCGGATGATGCGACGCCTGAACAGGTAAGTGTGGCGAGTCAAAAATATTTCATCGTTCAACGAGACGATCCGCACGCGGGCTTTTATATCAGTGATCCCTATTCTTCCCCATTGCGTTTGGGCACGCCCAGCATAGCCCTGAGCAAGCGGATATCCGAGTCAGACGGATCGTTCGGTGGAATCGTCGTCCTGGTCGTCAGTCTCGACTACTTTCGCGCCTTGCTGCTTCGCTAATCGGGAAGGATGGCGTTACGATCATGCGTCAACCTCTCGGTAATGGGATCCTTGGGAAGGACATCAGCCAGTCCCATACATTTCGGCGATTCATCTCGGCAGAGCGTCGTCCGCCAAGTCACGTAGCCCGCGCGAGTGATCGCTGGATATTTCGGTCTTCATGGAGAGTTACTCCCTTCGCGTTCAGTTTTGCGCTCGCCGACGAAGCCAGCATGACAGCCACTCCGGCGATCTCATCGACGTCGCCGAAGGCCCAGAAGCGCGCCTGGCGCGCCCCGGACTGCGGAGTACTTCATGCGCCCTCAGCTTTTCAGCATCCGTATTACCCAGCTTCTCGACATATGTTTTGGGGCTAGCCGATAGTCACTGCCGAAAAGACCCGTTAATTCCAGGCTCATGCGTGAAAGACACAACCGAATCTCCCTCATCGCGCGCTGACCATGTTTATTTCAGCGTGCGCGAACAGCGCGTTCGCGATGGCCGCGAGACGGTGGCACTCGACGAAGCCTTTCACGAGGCGTTGGTCGTCGCCGCCGGCAACGCCGAGTTGAGCGCCGAATGCGTGGCTTCCGAGCCCCAGAGAAATTGATTAGGCATCGGATCGAAGCAACGCATTCAGATCCCGTCGACGTCGACCGAGCTTTCGTCGTGCGCGAGCAACTGGCTGTCCGGCAGGCGCAAGGGCACGAGGCTGTCAGCGAGTTCAGGCTGATCTGCGTGTTGACCGCCAGCTCCAGTTCGCCATCATGCCTCACACGCGCGCGAATGGACGAACGGGACGAACGGGACGAACGGCCCAGCTGAGCCGCTTACGAGTCAATTGCCCGATCTTCGCGTGCAACATCTTCACATCGACCGGGGGCTCGGCCGATGTCTGGCCCGTCTCGAACACTTCGGCAACACGCTCTTGCAGTTGCTTCTTCCAGTCCGTGATCCGGTTCGGATGCACATCAAACTGCTGGGCCAGCTCGGCCAGCGTCTTGTCGCCCTTGAGCGCCGCGAGTGCCACCTTTGCCTTGAACGCCGGTGAGTGTGTCCGTCGGTTGCGTTTCGTCATCTTCTGGTTCCTTGTTGCCGGCCATGATGACCGACTCACGTCCCGGCTTTTCCACTTACCGACCTGTCCGAATTCTCTCGGCGCCACTTCTGGCGCCGCCATGCGATCAGCAGCAGTAGCTGTGAAGTTCGAAAAGAACTCCATATCCTCGTCCCAACAGGGGCGGATAGGTGTCGTAGTGCTACATGAGCAATCAATCATCGTCATGCACCCGCCAGTGCCAAAGTGACATCTTTTGACACACCTTTCCAACAGATTTGAGGTCGCGATCTCTGTACATTCTCTTCTCGGCGCGCGATCCACTTCGTGCGCCCTCTATGTAAAGGAGGATGCTCATGAAAACTCGAACGTTTGCCATGCTGGTGGGTGGGGCTTTGCTCACATCCATGACTGCTTCCGCATTCGCCGGCGTGGTCGTCGGTGTCGCCGTGCCGGCCCCCGTCGCTGTCGTTCCGGTGACACCTGTCTATGCGCCGCCGACCGTGGTCGTGCAAAACGGTTACGCAGCAGCCGCCGTGCCGGCGGCAGTCGCACCGGTTGTGACGGTTGCGCCAGCGCCCCCACCTCCCATGGCGGTCGTCGTCATGCCGCGTCGCGTCTGGATGCCTGGTCACTGGGTAGGTGGGGTTTGGGTGGCCGGTCACTGGTCGTGAAATCTCTGCGCTGAACCCGTCTCGTGCGATACATCACCCCGGTCCATCAAAGCAGCAAAGCCATGTTGCACATCGCTTCGGCGCCAACGCTGCTCGCCGCGGTCTGCTGGTTGCCGACTTTGTGCTGCTGGGCGTCCTCGGTGCACTTACGGTTGGAGGGTGCATGAGGCTGAATGGACGTGCACCCAAACGATTGTCCCCCGCAGCGATAATTCACCATCGTTTAACAGCTTGGCATAGCAGTGCACAGTGCCGTATGCGGCGCTAATGAACCTGGCGGAGCTCGCGCGACGCTATGGCAACTCGTCCGCCATCCTTTGGGACGCGCTGTACGGCATGACCGCGCAAGTGGATGAGTGCCTTTCCCGGGCAAGGATGCAGAGGACCCACACTGCGATCCCGGGACCGGTCAATCGAATGCAAAAGGCATCTGACTGTTTTATGTATACCTGCGTAGCAGGTCATCGAGAGAGCGAGATGAAAGGAAGCGGTATGTCGGTATGGTGGGGTTCCCTTTTCGCGCGCAACGTATTGCTGTTGATTGTACTGATGCTGACAAGTCAGATCCTGGTCTTTGCCGTCTATCTGAACTTTATCCAGAAGCCAAGAGTTGACGATGGCGCAGCGCTCGTGGCATCGCAGATCCGGATCCTGGACCGGCTGTTGTCAGTCCTGCCGGACGACGAGCGAAACCGGCAACTGCTCGAAATGAACGGAGCGCCCCAAGGTGAACTGCCGCCGCCACAGGCTCGCGACGGGTTGCCTCCCGACTACATGGCGCACCGCTTTTTCGGTCGACTGGCATCGGAACTTGCCCCGGACGAACAGCTTCGCTGGGAGCGCGACGGGCACCGGATCTGGGTGCGTCTCCATGTGCAGGACGTGCGGTACTGGGTGGCGCTGCGTGGAACGTCGGCCATGAGCAGTACGCTGCCTTGGGCGCTGATCGGCCTGTTGTTAAGTGCGGCCACCCTTCCTGCTCTTGGGGCCTATCTGATCCACCTGCCGGTCGAACAGGCGCTGCGCCGGCTGGCGCGCGCTGCCGGCACCATCGAGCGTGGCGTTTGGCCCGAAGCGGTTCCCGTGAGCGGCCCGCGCGAGCTGGCAACAGTAGCGGAGGCGTTCAACCGGATGGCGTCGACGCTCGAAGATCTCGAAGCGACGCGCGCCGAAATGCTTGCGGGCATATCGCATGATATCCGCACGCCGCTGACCAAGCTGCGCATGGCCATCTTCGCGCCGGAGTCATTCGAGGCCCCGGCCGCCAGTGCGGAACGCTTTGTCGAGGAGATCGACACGATCGTCCAGCAGTTTATCGATTTCGCCCGGGGGTGGGATAGCGAACCGGCGACGCACGGCGATCTGAACGCGCTGATCGAACAGCTCGCCGCCGACTATGCAGGTCTCGGTCGCACGTTCGAACTGTCGCTCGCGGAATTGCCACCTGTTGCGTTCCGACCGGTCGGCATGCAGCGCCTGTTGATGAACCTGATGCAGAACGCGGTCGTGTACGGTCAGGTCGGGCTCGCAGTCCGGACTACCGTGGACGCGCGAAGTGTCACGATTGCGGTTGAGGATCGGGGGCCGGGCCTGCCTCAAGAGCTTCTGTCGTTGATCAAGCAACCATTCCGGCGCGGCTCAGAGGCGGATCGAAAGGGCGGGAGCGGCCTCGGCCTCGCGATAGCGGAGCACGTCGCACAGCAGCATGGCGGCACGCTCGATCTCTTCCAGAATGCGCCGTCCGGACTCAAGGCCGTGGTGCAAATTCCCATTCCTTAACGGGCACTTGTCGGCGCGATGACTGCGCCGTCGTCGCGGTGTCGCACGGCCTTCGACTTAATGTGACGCTCGAGCCCCGCCCAAAGGGTCTGGCAGGGCAGCGTGAGCATTTGATGAGATGGCCATTTTTCATGGTTGTGTGATGAAAAACCTTGCAAGATACTTTGCGATACTTAGTATATTCATGGCCGGCGTCGTGGCCGTTGGGTGGTTCCACCAGGCTCACGGTCACCGTCAGACGGCTGTCGCACCAGATCCGATCCCCGTGAGCGCGGTTGCGGCTTCGGTTACCGATGTTGCTGTCTATATCGACTCGCTCGGCACCGTGACACCGACACGTACCGTCACGGTCATCACGCAGGTCAACGGGATACTGCGTTCCGTCGATTTCAGCGAGGGGCAGACGATCAGGAAAGGACAGGTGATTGCACGCATCGATTCGCGGGCGCTCGAAGCGCAGTTGCTGCAGGCACAGGGTACGCTGCGTCATGACCAGGCTGTACTCGCAAACGCGAAACTGGACCTGCAACGTTATCAGCAACTGATCAAAGCGGGCTCGATTACGCAGCAGACGCTCGATACGCAAGTTGCTACCGTCCAGGAGGACGAAGGCACCGTGCTGGCGGACACGGGCAACGTGAACAATCTGCAGGTTCAGGTCGGCTATTGCACCATCGCATCTCCCGTAGATGGCGTGGTGGGCCTGCGCCTCGTCGACCCCGGCAACTACGTGAGCAGCACCAGCACGACCGGTATCGCGGTCATCACGCAGCTGCAGCCGGCGACCGTGATCTACTCGGTGCCGGAAGACTACCTGGGACGGATCCGGCGGGCGATGTCGCACGGGGAGGTTCAGGTGCTGGCCTATGACCGTGACGGCAAATCGTTGCTCGCGAAGGGCTCGCTGCTTGCGGTCGACAACCTCGTCAATACGAGCGCCGGCACGATTAACGTCAAGGCCGTCTTCCCCGATTCCGGCAGCGCGCTGTTCCCGAACGAATTCGTGAATGTCCGGATGCAGGTCGACACGCTGCAGCGGATTCCGGTCGTGCCGACTACGGCAATCCAGCATGGCGCGAACGGCGATTTCGTTTTCGTGATCGGCGGCGCAGGCGCAGTGGCATTGCGCAACGTGAAGACCGGACCGGTAAAAGGCGACGACACGGCGATTCTCGATGGCGGGGTGAAGGAAGGAGAGCGGGTCGCGACCGACGGTGCAGACAGGCTTGATACCGGCTCGCTCGTGAAAGTCGTGGCGCACTGAGCGGAGCCGACGATGAACGCTTCACGAATCTTTATCGAGCGACCCATTGCGACCGCGCTGTTGATGATCGCGTTGTTTCTGGCCGGGGTGCTGGGATACATCCTGCTGCCTGTTTCGGCGCTACCGGAAATCGACTATCCGACGATCCAGGTCTACACGCAGTATCCCGGTGCAAGCCCGGATGTGGTCAGTTCGTCCATCACCTCGCCGCTCGAAAGACAGCTCGGCCAGATGTCGGGGCTGAAGGCGATGAACTCGACGAGTTCGAACGGCACATCGGTGATCACGTTGCAGTTCGATCTGTCGTTCTCGCTCGACGTCGCCGAGCAGGAAGTGCAGGCCGCGATCAATGCGTCCTCGAGCTTTCTGCCGGCTAATCTGCCGTATCCGCCTGTCTACAGCAAGGTCAACCCTGCCGACCCCCCGGTGCTCACGCTGTCGCTGACATCCGACGTGCTGCCGCTGACGAAGATCGAGGACCTGGCCGATACCCGGCTTGCGCAGAAGATCTCGCAGATTTCAGGCGTGGGTCTCGTCACGATCAGCGGCGGTCAGCGGCCGGCCGTGCGGGTGCAGACCGATACCGGCGCGCTCAACGCACTCGGCATGTCGATCGACGAGGTGCGCACCGCGCTCGGCAGTGCCAACGTTGACCAGGCGAAGGGCAGTCTCGACGGAAAATACCAGTCGTATTCGATCGGCGCGAACGACCAGCTGCAATCGGCGGCGGACTATCGCGACCTGATCATCGCGTACCGGCAAGGCGCACCGGTTCGGCTGGCGCAGATCGCCAGGTCGATCGACAGCGCCGAGAATTTGCAACAGGCGGCGTGGACCAACAGCACGCCGTCTATCGTGCTGAACATCCAGCGGCAGCCGGGCGCCAACGTGATCGATGTGGTCGATAGCGTGCAGAAGCTGTTGCCGCAACTGCGGGCGAGCTTGCCCGCATCGGTGAAGGTCGCCGTGCTGACGGATCGCACGAAGACGATCCGCGCGTCGGTTGCCGACGTCGAAACGGAGCTGGCAATCGCCGTGGCGCTCGTCGTGATGGTGATCTTCGTATTCCTGCGCAATGTGCCCGCTACCGTGATTCCCGCAGTCACCGTGCCGCTTTCGCTCGTTGGCACGCTCGCGGTCGCGTACGGGCTCGGCTTTTCGCTGAATAACCTCACGTTGATGTCGCTGACTGTCGCGACAGGCTTTGTCGTCGACGACGCGATCGTAATGATCGAGAACATTACGCGCTACATCGAGGCTGGGGAAACGCCCCTGAGGGCCGCGATCAAGGGTGCGAAGGAGATCGGCTTTACGATCGTCTCGTTGTCCGTGTCGCTGATTGCGGTGATGATCCCGTTGCTGTTCATGGGCGACGTGGTCGGGCGCCTGTTCCGCGAGTTTGCGCTGACGCTGTCGGTCGCGATCGTCCTGTCGGCGTTCGTATCGCTGACGCTTACGCCGATGATGTGCTCGCGCATGTTAAAAGCGCAGCCACACTCGCATCGGGTCGATTTCTTCGACCGGCTCAACAGCAGGTACATACGCGGTCTCGACTGGGTGTTGTCGCATCGGCGCCTGACGATCGCATCGGTGGTGTTGACGGCCACGCTGACGTTCGTCGTGCTGATGCTGATGCCGAAGGGCTTCTTTCCCGAGCAGGACACAGGTCTGATCGAAGGTGTCGTGCAGGCCGCGCCGACCATTTCGTTCCAGCGCATGATCGGCCAACAGCAGCAGGTCGTCGACCGGGTCGCACGCGATCCGGCAGTCGCAAGTCTCTCGTCGTTCGTCGGCATCGACCAGACGAGACCGACGATCAATCAGGGCACCCTGTTGATCAATCTGAAGGACAAGGGCGAGCGAGCGCGCGTCGACGAGGTGATCCGCCGCCTGACCGATGACACCGCAGACCTCGCGGGCGTGCGACTGTTTCTGCATCCGGTGCAGGATCTGACGCTCGACGACACCGTCTCGACGACGAGCTACCGGCTCGGCGTGCAGTCGACCGATCCGGCGCTGCTCACTCGCTGGACTGGCGAGCTGGTTGGCGCGTTGCGCGGCGATCCGGCGTTTGCCGACGTGCAGAGCGAGGCGATGCAGTCAGGCAATCAGGTGCAACTCACGTTCGACCGCGATACCGCGTCGCGCCTTGGCATCACGCCGCAGGCGATCGACGATGTGCTGTACGACGCGTTTGGTCAGCGCCAGGTGTCGACGATCTACACGCAGCTGAACCAGTATCACGTGGTGCTGGTCGCGAGAAACAACGCCGACGACCTTGCGCATCTGCTTTCAGGACTCTATGTCGATACGTCGTCGGGCAGCCTCGCGCCGCTCGCGTCGATGGCGACGATGAAGGTAATGCCCGCGCCGCTGAGGATTGATCGCAAGGGCCAGTTCCCGTATGCGGACGTGTCGTTCAATCTCGCTCCCGGATACAGCCTCGGCACTGCGATCGCCCGTCTTGAGCGGGTCAAGGAACAGATAGGGTTGCCGCAGTCCGTCCAGGTGTCGCTGGAAGGATCGGCCGCGACCTTTCAGTCGTCGCTGGCGAGTGAAGGGTACCTGGTCGCCGCTGCCGTGATCGTGGTCTATCTGATGCTCGGCATCCTGTACGAGAGCTTCATTCATCCGGTCACGATCCTGTCCACGCTCCCTTCGGCGGCGCTTGGCGCACTGCTGGCGCTGCTGATGACCGGAACCCAGTTCGACATCATGGGCCTGATCGGAATCGTGCTGCTGATCGGTATCGTGATGAAAAACGCGATCATGATGATCGACTTGGCGCTGGACGGGCAGCGCAACCACGGCCTGTCCGCACACGCTGCGATCCGTCGTGCGGCTGAACAGCGCTTCCGTCCCATCCTGATGACGACGATGGCGTCGCTGTTCGGCGCGCTGCCGCTCGCGTTCGGCTCCGGCATGGGCTCCGAGTTGAGGCATCCACTTGGCATCGCGATTATCGGCGGCCTGTGCGTCAGCCAGTTGCTGACCTTGTTCTCGACGCCGGTGATCTATCTGGCGATGCATCGTCTGGAAAGACGCTTTGCCGCGGACGAGCCGATCGTAACGGAGTATGTGCAATGAACCTGTCTGGCCCATTCGTCAGGCGGCCCATCGCGACGACCTTGCTGGCGGTCGCCCTTGCGTTGTTCGGTATTCTGGCATTCAGGCTGCTGCCGGTTGCGCCGCTGCCCGAAATCGACTTTCCTACGATCCTGGTGCAGGGGCAACTGCCCGGCGCCGATCCGACGACGGTGGCCACCTCGGTCACGACGCCGCTCGAGCGGCAGTTCGGCCATATTGCGGGCCTGGCCCAGATGACGTCGGTCAGCTCGCGCGGGCAAACGCAGATCACGTTGCAGTTCGACCTGAGCAGGAATATCGACGGCGCGGCACGCGACGTGCAGGCCGCGATCAACGCGGCGAAAACCAACCTGTCGCCCAACATGGACGGCAGCCCGACGTATCGCAAGGTCAATCCCGCGGATTCGCCCATCCTCGTGATCAGTCTGACCTCCGACACGGCCACGCCAGCCCAGCTTTACGACGCGGCGTCGACGGTGCTGCAACAGAAGCTGATGCAGACAACCGGCGTGGGCAACGTGGTGGTGGGCGGCGCCGCGCTGCCGGCGGTGCGGGTCGAACTGAATCCAGATCGGGTGAGCCACTACGGCATCAGTCTGGAGCAGATCCGCAGCACGATCGGGAATGCGAATGTCGATTTGCCCAAGGGATCGATGTCGGCGAGCGGGCAGAACTATTCGATCGGCGCGAACGACATGCTGTATTCGCCCGCCGACTACGGACGGCTGATCGTCAGGCAGAACAACGGCAACATCGTGCGTGTGTCGGACCTCGGCTATGTACGTCAGGATGTCGAGCAGCTTGAGAACTACGGCCTGTCGAACGGCAAGCCGGCCGTGTTGCTGGTCCTCTATAAGGAACCGGGCGCGAACGTGATCGACGCAGTCGACAACGTGAAGGCCGAACTGCCGGCGCTCGAGGCGGCGATCCCGTCGTCCATCAAGCTGGCGATTTCGGTTGACCGTACGAAGACGATCCGTGGCTCGCTGCTCGACGTCGAAATGACGCTGCTTGTATCCATCGTGCTCGTGACGGCCGTCACGTTCGCGTTCTTCCGCAGCTGGCGCGCGACGCTCATTCCGGCGATCGTCGTACCGCTGTCGCTGCTGGGTACGTTCGGGGTCATGTACGTCCTTGGCTACAGCTTGAACAACCTCTCGCTGATGGCCTTGACCATTTCGACCGGTTTCGTGGTCGACGATGCAATCGTCGTCGTCGAAAACATCATGCGGCATCTGGCGCGCGGCAAGAAGCCCATCGAGGCGGCACTCGCAGGGGCGCAGGAAGTGGGCTTCACGGTGTTTTCGATCAGCGTTTCGCTGATCGCGGTATTCGTCCCGCTGCTGTTCATGGGCGGCCTGATGGGCCGGCTGCTGCGTGAATTCTCGGTGTCGCTTTCCGTTGCGATCGTGATGTCGATGCTGATTTCGCTCACGGTCACGCCGATGCTGACGAGCATTTTCCTGCGCCCAGGACCGCAAGCCGGGAACGGCGACGAGCATCACGAGAGCGGATTTTCTCGCCTGTACGGCACGTCGTTGCGCTGGGTCATCCGGCATCCGCTATTGATGGGTGGCGTGACGGTGCTGGTGTTCGTGCTGAACCTCTGGCTGTTCACCGTGGTTCCGAAAGGCTTCTTCCCGGAGGAAGACACGGGGCTGCTGCTTGGCACGCTGCAGGCGTCGCAAAGCATCTCCTGGCACGAGATGCAGCATCAGTTCCAGATGGTCGACAAGGCGGTGCAGGAGAATCCGAACGTCGCGTTCGTGGGTGGCTTCGTGGGGGGAGCGAACGCGCTCGACAACGCACTGCTGTTCGTCACGCTCAAGCCCCTGGGTGAGCGTCGCGCGACGGCCGATCAGGTGATCGCTCAGGTGCGCCGACGGCTTGCCGATATGCCGGGGACACAGCTCTATCTGCAGTCGTTGCAGGACCTCGCGGCCGGTGGCCGACAGAGCGCCGCGCAGTACCAGTACACGCTGACCGCGGACGACCAGGCGACACTCGATCAATGGGTGCCGAAGTTAGTCGCACAGATGCACAAGATGCCGGCGCTGGCCGACATCAACACCGACCAGCAGGACAAGAGCATGCAGGTCGGCATCGACGTCGATCGCGACTGCGCCGCGCGAATGGGCGTGAGCTTCAAAGATATCGACGAGGCGCTTTATGACGCGTTCGGCGAACGGCAGGTCTCGGCCATCTACGGGAGCGCGAATCAATATCACGTCGTGATGGAGGTGGCACCCGAGTACTGGACAAGTCCTTCGGTACTGAAGGACATCCATGTTCCGGCGAGCCCGGCGCTCGCCACGAGCGGCGCGTCGACGACCGCCGCCGGGGGGGCAACCGGCGCAAGCGCCGCTACGCCGTCGGCCGCGGCCCAGGCGAACGGTTCAGCGCTGGTGTCGCTCGCCGCGATGGCCCGGTTCTCGACCGACCCCAGCGCCATTTCGATCAATCACCAGGCTACGTTCCCCGCCATTACCGTATCGTTCAACCTGCGCCCCGGTGCATCGATCGGACCCGTGACGCAGCAGATCAGTCAGGCCGTCGCTGCGCTCAGAATGCCGGCGAGTATCTCCGGCGCGTTCGCCGGCACGGCAGCAGCGTTTCGTGAGTCGATGGCGAGCGAGCCGCTGCTGATCCTCGCCGCGCTGTTGTCGGTGTACGTCGTGCTCGGCATGCTGTACGAGAATCTGGTTCATCCTTTGACGATTCTCTCGACGCTGCCTTCTGCGGGCGTCGGCGCTTTGATCGCGCTGCTGCTCACTCACACGGAGCTGTCGATCATCGCGTTGATCGGCGTGCTGATGCTGATCGGCATCGTGAAGAAGAACGCGATCATGATGATCGACTTCGCGATTGCCGAAGGGCGTCAGCATGCACTGCCGCCGGAGGAGGCGATCGTGCGCGCGGGCCTGATCCGCTTCCGTCCGATCATGATGACGACGGTCGCCGCAATTTTCGGCGCGCTGCCGCTCGTGCTGGGGTCAGGCTACGGATCCGAATTCCGCAAGCCGCTCGGTATCTCGATCATCGGCGGTCTGGTGTTCAGCCAGGTCATCACGCTCTATACCACCCCTGTCATCTATCTCTGGCTCGATCGGGCGTCGCGGCGGTTGCGGCGCCGAAGGAAACACGCATGAAATCGCCCATCGGATACCTGTCGGCCGTGTCGGTCGGCATGCGCTGCTGCGCCTGTGCGCTCGGCGCCGCGCTTTGGCTTTCGGGCTGCGCGGTCGGCCCGGACTATCACCAGCCGGCCGTAGCGATTCCAACGCAGTTCAAGGAAGCGGGCACACAGTGGCGACTTGCGACGCCCAATCCGCAGGCTTCGCTCTCAACCCGGTGGTGGGACGCGTACGACGATCCCGAACTGTCCCGGCTCGTCGACGCAGCGCTGCAGTCGAATCAGTCGATTGCAGGCGCGGCGGCCGCCTATCGGCTCGCGCAGGCCACCGTCGCTGCAGACCGGGCGAGCCTGTTTCCGACGCTCGGTGTCGACGCGTCGGCCTCGCACAGCTCGAGCACGACGGCGGAATACGCGAAGGCCTACGCGAGTTGGGAAGTCGATCTGTGGGGCGCCGTGCGCCGGCAGATCGAGTCAGGCAAGGCGAACGCGCAGAGCGCGGATGCGACGCTTGCCGGCGAGCGCTTGTCGATTGCCGCGACGCTGGCGACCGACTATTTCGACATCCGCCAGCTCGATATCGACATCGACCTGTTGCGGCAGCAGGAGGCGGTCAACGGGCGGATTCTCGCGATCACGCGCGCAGCGCTGGCACAGGGGACCGCGTCGCAAGTCGATCTGCTGTATGCGCAGGACACGCAGGAGGCGGTTGTCGCGAACCTGCAAATTTCACAGACCTCGCGCGAGCAGGACGAGCACGCAATCGCGGCGCTCACGGGTGTGCCGCCGGCTTCGTTGTCGATTGCACCGCGGCTCGACTATGTGTTTCGCGAGCCCGAGGTGCCATCCGTGCTGCCGTCTGCGTTGCTGGAAAGACGGCCTGACGTGGTCAGCGCGGAACGCACCGCTGCTGCTGCGAACGCGCTTATTGGGGTAGAGAAGGCCGCATTCTTTCCCGACCTCGATCTGCGGGCACAGGGTCTCGTGCAACACAACACCTTCGCGACGCTGTTCTCATTGCCGACCCGGATGTGGTCGCTCGGTCCCTCACTTGCCGCCACGCTGTTTGACGGTGGTGCCCGCGTGGCCGCCGTGCACAAGGCGCAGGCGACCTATGACGAAGACGTCGCATCTTACCGCGAAGCCGTGCTCACGGCGTTCCAGAACGTGGAAGACAGCCTGTCGTCGCTGAACCATCTGCGCCAGCAGGAGCACGCGTTTGCCGACATTTACCAGCGCAACCGGCAGTTGCTGGAGAGCGTCGCCGCGCAACTGACGGCCGGAACCGCGAGCGAGCAGTCCGATTTGACTCAGCAAGTGACGCTACTGACGGCCAGACAGAACCTGAACGACACGCAGGGGGTACTGGCGAAAAGCGACGTTGGGCTGGTGAAGAACCTCGGCGGCGGCTGGATGTCGTCGAAGAGTTAGGCTCGATCCCATGATGGCGGGCGCGCCGTTGTGACGTCGTCTGCCGATCTGCGCGGTCCAGAGTCCGGTAGCGCCCACGGCCGTTTTTCAAAGTCCGCGTCTCGAACTGCGTGCAAGGCCCTGTTACGTCCACTCGTGCGGTATCGCTTCCCCGCGACGTGGCTTGACATGACATGCAACACATTTCCAACGACATGTAGCGCAGAGGTTCTCTACATTGGCGGCTGTGTCATGCGGGGTTCGCCAGTGGGGCGAATCCATCACATGGAGAGTGTGCAGTGAAATTTAAAATCGTTCTCGTGTCTGCTGCCAGTGCGGCAATTTCTATGGCTGTCGGCAAGGCGCCTGCGGGGTCCCTGGCGATTGATATCAGCGTGGGCGTTGCGGTTCTCCGGGCAACCATCGATAGATGGGCTTGAACATGCATGACTATCGCTTTGTCGCCGCGGTTCTCAAGCGAGGCCGCACACGACGGTGGCTGGGCGCGCTCGCCGTCATCGCCACTGAGTGCCTGCCTTACTCACCAGCGTTGGCGCAGTCGTCGCCGGGCAATAGCGTGAACATCAACGTGACCGCATTGCCCAACTATGAAGGCAGCAAGTTCTATCGTGTGCTGCCGTTGCCCATGCTGTCGCTGTTGAACGGGGCAATCTTCGTGCAGGCGCTCACGGGCGGCGTCGCCTACCCGTTGGGGCCGAGTGTTGCGGTGGGCCCGCTGATCGGCGTTCAACTGGGCCGCAACCAGGACTATGCGGCGGTGCTCAACGGCATCGGAGATATCGCAACGTCCTTCGACTTCGGTGCGTTCGCGCGCTGGCACTATTTGGATCGGTGGGCGCTGCTTACCACTTCTGAGCGCTTACTTCGCGCTGCATCATCGTGAGAGCACTATCAATGAACCAGAATCTGACATCGACTCGTATCGCGCCACTGCTTGTCAGCCTCGCTGTTGGGTTGGGCATGGCGGGGTGTGCGGTTACGCCGCCGAGTGCGCCTACCGTCATGGCGGTCCCAGCGAACGGCAAGACCCTCAACCAGTTCCAGCAGGACGACTATAGCTGCCGCACCTACGCGACGCAGGTCGTGAATCCGGCGGCGGTCTCGCATCAGGCGGCAACCTCCGGACTTGCTGCTACCGCCGTCGGCACAGCTGGAGGCGCTGCGGCCGGGGCTCTGATCGGCGCCGGGGCGGGCAACGCCGGTGCCGGCGCCGCAATCGGTGCGGGTGCCGGACTGCTGCTCGGCAGCATGACGGGCTCGGCGCAGCACAATCAGACCGAAGCGTCGTTGCAGCAGCAATACGACAACGCGTACGCGCAATGCATCGCGGCGAAGGGAGATACGATCGAAACACCGCGTCCGGCAGCGATCGTCGTGCCTGTACGCCCCGTGCCGCCCCGCGCCGTAATCTATAGCGCTCCCCCACCTTACTACTACGCACCGTACTGATTTCGCTCATATGGTCGTGGCATGGCTTGACCTGGAATTCTGCCGGCTGGAAATCTTCGGTGGAGCTTTGTCCCCTGGCTATTCCGTGCACGCCATTCATTTCTTAACGGAGTCTTTGATGAAACGTTTATTCGTTATTCTGGCTGCAACGTTCGCTGTGTCGTCTGCGTTCGCGCAGAGCAGCATGCAGCAGATGTTGGAAGCGCGCTTTACTGCCGCGAATGCAACTCATGACGGCAAGCTCACGAAAGAACAGGCGGAGGCAGGTATGCCGCGCGTCGCAGCCCATTTCGATGAGATCGATACTACGCATCAAGGGTACGTGACGCTTGAGCAGATCGAGCAGTTCGCTGCGCAGCATCGGCAGTAAGCGCTTGCAAGGCAAGCTTCAATACCCTCGGCTGGTTTAACCGTGTATTGAATATGTCCCATCGGGTCGCCTCATCACGTCGAAAGATGGGGCTGCTGCGCGCTCCGGAGCGGCTGTGTAGTCGTTCCGGTGGGTCGTCCAATAGTGGCCCGGCCACTGGTTGTAGTCCCTCGACCGCCACTGATCGTAGCTCCCGCGTACTATTGACCTGAGTCTATTCGTGTCCGCCCCGTGGGCGGGCGGGATGCATAGCGGCCGCTTTGTATCCTGTCCGAAGCTCGCCGCAGGGACGATGCGCAACTGCGTCCAGTTCACGGATAGCGACCAGGATATAACGGCCGCTCAAAAATCGTGTATATCTGAGTGAGTCAGTGAGCCGGCGCTCGACTTATCTTCGATTACCCTTGCCATGGCGTTCGCGGTGGTCACCACTTGGCCGCTGCTACCGTATAGTAGTTTGGCGACTGGTCGCGCTCGAAGCAATAAGCGCATATTGCGCGAAAGGCGCAACAGCAGCATGAGGGCAACCAGAGACCTCAGTTATGCGAATGGTGAGTCGATGTGCCGGCAGCATGCTCTTCGAGGTCCGGCACGAAGATGTATCCGCACCCGCGAACGGTCTGGATGAATCGTGGTGTCGACGGGTCAGTTTCCACGATGCGGCGCAAACGATAGACCTGAACGTCGATGCCGCGATCGGCGGACTCGGATTCCGCGCCATGAAGTGACTTGAGCAGACGCCGGCGGGTGAGTGTGCACATGGGAGAATTAACGAAAATCTGCAGCAGCGCAAACTCACTGGCAGATAAGGTAAGAGACGTCTCTCCGCTATTCAGAGTGCGCGACTGAAAGTCCAGCGTGAACGCGCCGAATGTGTAAGGTTGCCGTCGTTGGCGAATGCCCGCATCGGGTACGGCGCGCTGGCGCCGCAGCACTGACTGAATCCGTGCTACCAGCTCACGCGGGTTAAACGGTTTGCGGAGATAGTCATCGGCACCCAATTCAAGGCCAGCGATGCGGTCCTCTTCGTTGGCGCGGGCGGTGAGCATCAAGACTGGAATGTCGTCGCCTGATGCGCGCAACCTACGTAGTGCCGTCAAGCCGTCGACGCCCGGCATCATAAGATCGAGCACTAACAGGTCCGGGCGTTCGTGTTTGAGCCGGTGTTCGAGCGAACGCGCGTCATGTAGCACTGACACGTCGAAACCCCACCTTACCAGGTAGCGGCGAGTCGCATCACACAATTCGGCGTCGTCGTCGATTAGAAGAATCTGAGCTGACATAGGAAGAGAATAACGCTCACAAACGAGTGATGACCGGGGCCGCGACTAACCGCAATGCGAGCGCATCGCAGAAGCTGCAGCACACGATCGATCGAAGAAATGTAGGCGAATTTCATAACGCCAGGTGTTAGCAAATCATGTCAGGAAATGTCATCGACGGGGCCTGTTTTTCTGTCCGCAAACGCACGGGTGCACTCGCTTTCTCGCTGACCACGAGCGAGATCTGTAATATGAGCAGTCAGGATGGCATGCCCGGTACATACGGGTGGCGCCGGGCGGTCGTGGGCTTTCGCCAGTCTGTGTTGTGGCCAGCACAATCGATGACATCTTTTGACATATCTTTCCAACACATCCAGTGCGAAGATCCTTGTATATTCCGTTGCGTCGAACCATACGGAACTTCCTGTGGCATGCAGATGCATACGAAGGTGTTAGCGGGTTGCAAGTCCGTTTTCTTGCCAAAGGAGGCATTGGATGTCGCTACGGAACTGCATGCCGCACTGGCACTGTCTGAGGTGCAACGTATCGCCGCAGACATCAAGCGGATTGGTAAGCAGTGCAGGCGCAACTGCAGGCCGGCAGGCCGCCCGGCGCAGCCCGCTTCGACGAGATTGTCGCCGCCCACCGAGGCACGTGACGGCTGTAGCAAAGCCAAGCGGTTCGCCGCGTAGCATCGGAAACAGGAACTAAAAGACAGGCGTTATTAGAGGTGTCTGCTTAATCACATGTCAGATGATCTGCCAACCGGTCGCATCATCGTGCTTGACGATGATGTTGAAATCCGCAATATGCTGCAACGCTTTCTGACGGCACAAGGTTTCTCGGTGCGCGCGGTGAAGACAGGCATTGAGTTGGACGTTTTGATCGAGCGCTACCCGTTCGACCTGTTGATTCTCGATATCATGATGCCAGGCGAAGACGGCCTGTCCATCTGCCGTCGGTTGCGTGCTCGGAGAGAGACAATCCCCATCCTCATGCTAACAGCGCGTGGCGATCCCGCGGACAAGGTCGTAGGTTTGGAGATTGGCGCCGACGACTATCTCGCGAAACCGTTTCTGCCGAGCGAGCTGATAGCGCGGGTTCGGGCGATGTTACGTCGGCAGCAGTTTCAGATGCGCCTGCAAAACGTGCGGGGCGAGATGCTGCTCGCAGGCGAGTCGCAATGCTTGCGGTTCGGCGCCTTCAGGCTGGACGTTCGGCGTAGAGAATTGATGTCGGACGAAGCGGGCATCGTCGAACTCGGCGCAGCTGAAATGCGTCTCCTGTGTGCGCTTGCGGAGACGCCAAACCGTCCTGTAAGCCGCGCAAATCTGATAGAGCGCGCGCGCGGGTCGCAATATGAGGCGAGTGCCCGCAGCGTTGACGTGCAAGTTCTTCGCTTACGACAGGTGATTGAGACAGAGGCAAGCTCGCCCCGACATATCCGCACGGTGTGGGGCCTCGGCTACATGCTCGTTGCAACCTCAAACTAAAGCGTCACCTGTTGGACGCTCGAAAGTGACATTCAAGCCGCTTCCTCTGCTTTCCGTGTACACCGCGCGCAACGCCGTGGCTACAGCGTTCATCGGGTCTCTTGCGCTGCAACTCCCGCAATTCGTGTGGCTCCCGACAAAGCGTCGAGCGTGCCGCGGCTGCTCGGCTAAAACAACAAGGCAGGGTAGTTTCCGTCATCGCTTGCGCGACCGTTCAGCTATTTCAGGCCCTGTCCAGCGCCTTGATCGCAAGCGCAGCGCCAGCCGCGCGCGTCTCGACGTGCAGCTTACGGAACAGATGTTCGAGGTGCTTGTTCACCGTGCGCGGCGCCATGCCGAGAATGTCGCCGATATCGCGGTTCGTCTTGCCGCGAGAGACCCAGAGCAGCACTTCGGCCTCGCGCGCCGTCAAATTGAAGCGCGCCACGAGTGCGCTGCTGTGCACAGTGTCATCGGTCTCCTTGAGGGTGAGGATCCACTCTCCAGGATCGGGAGCGGAGGTTGCGCTCGCAGAACGCCGCACGTGTCCCGCGGTGAATTCGAGGACGGCGCCGGCCGGACTCCCGCGCCCGAGCCAGTCCGCAAACCAGTCGCGCAACAGCGGCGGCAACATGGGGTGCGCAACCGCTTGCACGAGGTCATCGGCGTGGCTGGCCCGGTAGGCAGAAATTTGCCGTGCCGCTTGCGGACTCTGCCAGCGGATCGCGCCATCGGCGCCGACGATCAGCGCCGCCCGCGCATCGAGCGACAGTGCCGCGTGCGCATAGAGTTGCGCACGTGAGCGCTGCACGTGTGCGCCAATGCGCGCGCAAACCTCCTCGGGACGCACGGGTTTCGTCACATAGTCGATGCCGCCGACGCGAAACGCGCGCACCACATGCTCGCTTTCCGTCAATGCCGTCATGAAGATCACGGGCAGATGTTCGTGGCGAACGTCCTGCTTCAGGTGGCTGCAGGTCTCGAAGCCATCCATGCCAGGCATCATCGCGTCGAGCAACACGACGTCGGGCGTCACGCGTGCGAGGCGCTTGAGCGCATCTTCGCCCGAAAGCGCGACCAGCACCGCGTAACCATGTGCCTGAAGCGTATCGGAGAGAAATGCGAGGTTGTCCGGCGTGTCGTCGACAATCAACACGACGGGACGCTCGCGCAGCCACTCGGGCGACGCATCGGTGGAGTTCATCGCGCGCGCGTCAGACGTCCGCGGCGCGAGACAGTCGGTCGAGTTCATGCTCAAGCTCCCTTAGCTGAAAGCGTTCCGCCAAAGCGCGCAACACGTCGATCTGCTCCTGTAGCGCGGGCCAGGTCGCGCGCGCCGAGTCGAGTTGTTCGATCACGCCTTGCAGGTAGCCGACTTCGAGGTGTGCGCGCAGCCGCTCGAGCACCGCTTTCGGCCACGCGAGGTCCAGTGACGCGTGCCTGACGGGCGGCGTGGCTTGCGCGGACGTGGACGGCTCGGATGCGATCCAGTCGAGCACGAGTAACTGCGCGAGCTTGTCGAGCAACAAATTGATCTGGAGTGGCTTCACGAGATATCCGGCGCATCCGGTCGCACTCGCGCGTTCCCGATCGTCGGCAAATGCATTAGCCGAAAGCAGCACGATCGGGGCGTTCGACAACTGGTTTTCGCGGATCAGCCGGCTGGCTTCGTAGCCGTCCATCAGCGGCATTGAGATGTCCATGATGATCACGTCGACGCTGTGTGTCGCCAGCCAGCGCAACGCGTCGGGGCCGCTCTCCGCCTCGGCGACGTCGAAGCCGAGCGGCGTCAGCAGTTGCACGACGATGCCGCGCTGATCCGCGAGATCGTCGACGACGAGAATCGCGCGCTTCGGCCCGGTATAGCCGCGGATCGCCGCGAGTTCAGTGCGCGCGTCGGCTGCGCTGTTCACTGCTGGCGCGAACAGTCGCACGATGAAGCGCGTGCCGCGCCCGACCTCGCTGTCCACTTCCAGACTGCCACCGAGTGCCTGCGTGAGAAGCCGGCAGATCGTGAGCCCCAGTCCCGCGCCGTGATCGTGCGCATGCGCCGCTTCGCCTCGCTCGAACGGCAGGAACAGGCGCTCCATCTCGGCCGGAGGAATTCCGGGGCCGGTGTCGACTACTTCGAACTTCAACGTGTCGAGCACGTGACTCACACGCAGCGTCACAGTACCCGTGGACGTGAAGCGAATCGCGTTGCCGATCAGGTTGGTCAAAATCTGACCCATGCATTTCTGATCGGTACGCACGGTGGCGGGCAGGCGGCCTACGGTCTGCACGTCGAAAGCGAGCGCTTTCTCGAGCGCCTGCGGGCGCAGCATTGAGGTGACGTGCGCGACGAAATCCACCAGTGACACACGTGCGATGTTCAGTTCCAGCTTGCCCGCCTCGATACGCGCGACGTCGAGCAGCCCATCGACGAGCGCAAGCAGATGTTCGCCGCTGCGGTGAATCGTTCGCACGGCGCTGTAGCGCGTCGGCGAAAACTCCTCTTTCGCCTGCAAAAGCAACTGTGCATAGCCGAGAATGCTGTTCAGCGGTGTGCGCAACTCGTGGCTCAAACCGGACACGTAGCGGCTTTTCGCCTGATTCGCCGATTCGGCGGCGGCCGTCGCGCGCTTGAGCGCGGCGTCGGTTTTCTGGTGCGCGTCGATTTCCTGCATCAGCAATTCGTTTTGCCGTTGCGATTCTTCCTGCGTGACGCGACGGCTTTCGCGCTCCAGCACGAACCACCACGCCGCTATGCAGCCGACGAGAGAAAGCGCGAAGAATATCTTCATGAAACTGTGGCCGATCGCGCTGTCGATCGACGATCCGTCGACGGCGAGCGAGGTCACACTCTGTGACCAGATCAGATAGAGCACGCTCGCGAGCACCGCGAGTATCGCGCACATGAGGCTGGCATAGTGCATGAGACGCAGCGCGGCTGGGCCGAGCCGCACGCGGGGAAACACGCGATGTAGCGCGCGATCGGCTTGCGACGCGAAGCGTGCGTGCGGCTTGCAGCGATCGTGGCAGCGCGAATCGAGCGAACAGCACAGCGAGCAGATCGTGCCGCCGTAGGCAGGGCAGAAGGCTGTGTCTTCCGGTTCGAACGCGTTCTCGCAGATCGCGCAGCGAAGCGAAGTGGCGTTGCCCGTGGGTTGGGCGGCGCGCGCGATGTAGTAGCGTCCGCGCGTGACGATCGCGAGCACCGGAGCACAGGCGAGCGCCACGCCGAACGCGATGAACGACGACATGGCTTGTGCCAGCAAGCCGAACATGCCGCTCTGCGCGAGCATTGCGGCGGCGGCGGCGATCAGCATCGCGCCTACGCCGACGGGATTCACGTCGTACAGGTGTGCGCGTTTGAATTCGATATGACGCGGGCTAAGCCCAAGCGGCTTGTTGATGACGAGATCGGCGAACAGTGCGCCGATCCACGCGATCGCGATGTTTGCGTAGAGCGACAGCACCCTGGCGATCGCCTCGAATACACCCATTTCCACGAGCAGCAGCGCGATCATCACATTGAACACGAGCCACACCACCCGCCCCGGATGGCTATGCGTCAGACGGGCAAAAAAATTCGACCACGCGAGCGAGCCCGCGTACGCATTCGTCACGTTGATCTTCAACTGCGAAACGATCACGAACAGCGTCATCGCGGGCAGCGCCCAGCTCGCGAGCCCAAACGGATCGAGCAGCAAATGATAGGCGACGAGGTACATCTGGGTGGGCTGCGTGGCCTGCGCCGGACTGACTTCGTACTGGATCGCGACGAAGGCGAGGAATGCGCCGCCGAGCATCTTGAGCGCGCCGGGCACGATCCAGCCTGGTCCCGCCGACAGCAGCGCGAGCCACCAGCGCGTGTGGTTCTTTGCAGTCAGCGGCGGCAGGAAGCGCAAGTAATCCACCTGCTCGCCGACCTGCACGATCAATGCAAACACCACGGTCGAGGCCTGCCCGAACGCGATCACGCTGAACGCGCGGCCTTGCGCAGCGAAGCCGGCAAAGGTCGTCCATTCGTGCACCAGACCCGGATGGTGCCACAGCACAGCCGCATAGGGCAGCGCGAACAGTACCAGCCACAGCGGCTGAGTCCAGCTTTGCAGCCGATTGATCAGCGTGATGCCGAACATCACGATCGGAATCACGACGAGCGAGCTCAGTACATAGGCGATCGCCAGCGAGATATGAAAATAGAGTTGCAACGCGAGCGACATGATGGCCGCTTCGAGCGCGAAGAAAATAAACGTGAAGACGGCATAGAGCAGCGACGTGAGCGTCGAGCCGATATAGCCGAAGCCCGCGCCGCGCGTAAGCAGATCCATGTCGACGCCATGGCGCGCGGCGTAAAAGCTGATCGGCAGACTGGTGAGCCAGATGAGCACCGATACGACCGCGATCGCCCAGACCGCGTTCGTAAAGCCATAGTTGACGACGAGACTGCCGCCGATCGCTTCGAGCACCAGAAAAGACACGGCGCCGATTGCCGTGTTGGCGACGCGCAGTTCCGACCAGCGTCGAAACGAACGCGGCGTGAAGCGCAACGCGTAATCCTCAAGCGTTTCGTCACCGACCCACGCATTGTAGTCGCGCCGCACCTTGACGATGCGTTGGGTACTGGGCGTGCCCACTGACGGGTGACTCTGGGGCATGAAGATGATCTGGATTGGTGCGGAAACGATCGGATCGGTGTCTGATGCAAATTACATTCCAGTGCGACTGCGGGGAATACGTCAATCGACGTATTCCGGTTGCCAATTTGGCTTTCTACATTGCGTCCAACCTCGAACCAGCTCTCGCAAGAAGCGCAGGGCGACCGATAAGGAGAATGTGATGTCCGCAGACGATCGAATCGATGATGATGCTCGCACACCGTCGCCGTTGCGCCGGAAACTGATCGGCGGCCTCGCCGCCGCGCCGTTGATGGCGCTGGGGCTGCCACGTACTTCATTTGCTCAAACGCCGCCCACCGCCAAGGTGAACACCACCGGACTCGCGGTGACCGATACCACGGTGACAGTCGGCCAGTTGCATTCGGCGACCGGCACGATGGCGATCTCCGAAACCGGTTCGATCCAGGCCGAACGCCTGGCGATCGAGCAGATCAACGCAATGGGCGGCGTGCTCGGGCGCAAGATCCAGATCATTCAGGAAGACGGCGCCTCCGACTGGCCGACCTTCGCGGAGAAGTCGAAGAAGCTGCTCGAGAACGACCACGTCGCGGCCGTGTTCGGCTGCTGGACCTCGGCCTCGCGCAAGGCAGTGCTGCCGGTGTTCGAGAAGGACAACGGGCTGCTCTATTACCCGACCTTCTACGAAGGCCTCGAACAGTCGAAGAACGTGTTCTACACGGGCCAGGAAGCGACCCAGCAGATTCTCTGGGCGCTCGACTGGGCATCGAACACGAAGAAGGCCAAGACGTTTTTCCTGATTGGTTCCGACTATATCTGGCCGCGTACGTCGAACAAGATCGCGCGCCGTCATATCGAGCAGCATCTGCACGCGAAGGTCGTCGGCGAGGAGTATTACCCGCTCGGCACGACCGAGTTTGCGTCGCTGATGAACAAGATCAAGCTCGCGCGGCCGGACTGCATTTTCGCGAGCGTGGTGGGCGGCTCGAACGTTGCGTTCTACAAGCAGCTCAAGGCGGCCGGTATCACTCCGCAGAAGCAGTTCCTGCTGACGCTGTCGGTAACCGAGGACGAAGTGCTCGGCATCGGCGGCGACAACTTCGCGGGCTTCTATTCGTCGATGAAATACTTCGAGGCACTCGATAACGAGAACAACAAGAAGTTCGTCGCTGCGTTCAAGGCGCGCTACGGCCAGAAGTCCGTGATCGGCGACGTGACCCAGGCCGCGTATCTCGGCCCATGGATCTGGAAGGCCGCCTGCGAACGCGCGGGCAGCTTCGACGTGGACAAGGTGGTGGCATCGTCGGCGGGCATCGACGTGGCCAATGCGCCGCAGGGCTATGCGAAGGTCGATGCGAATCACCACCTGTGGAGCCGCTCGCTGATCGGCCAGGGCCAGGCGGACGGCCAATTCAAGGTCGTCGCGCAGTCCGACCAGCCGATCCAGCCGAATCCGTTCCCGAAGGGCTACATGTAATCCGTCAACCGCAGCTGCGCGGCGACGCAACGCGCCGCCGCGCGAGGAGCGCTCGATGTCCGCCACCGACATTTTCAACATCACGCTGATGCAGGGCTTCGCCGGTCTGAGCCTGTTCAGCGTTCTGCTCCTGATGGGGCTTGGGCTCGCCGTGATCTTCGGCCAGATGGGCGTGATCAACATGGCGCACGGTGAATTCATGACGATCGGCGCTTATACCGTCTACATGTTTTCGTGGTTCTCGCAGAACGTCTGGCACGCGTTCACGCCGGTGTACTTTTTCTTCGCGATCGTCGCGGCGTTCGGCCTCGCGTTCGCGGCGGGCTGGCTCGCCGAATGGGCATTGATCCGCCATCTATACCGCCGTCCGCTCGACACGCTGCTCGCTACCTGGGGTCTGAGTCTCGGCATGCAGCAAGTGTTTCGCTCGACGTTCGGGCCGAAGGAAGTGAGTCCTGCGCTGCCCGACTGGCTGATGGGCTCCTGGGAGCCAGCGCCAGGCCTGGATATTCCAGTCAGCGGCATGTTCGTGATGGGACTCGCGCTGGTCATGACAGGTGGACTGCTGCTCGCGCTCTACCGCTCGCGCTGGGGCCTGCGCGTGCGTGCCACGGTTGCCAACCGGCCCATGGCCAACGCTGCCGGCATCAACACGCGGCGCACTGACCGGATGACCTTCGCGATCGGCTGCGGTATTGCGGGGGTGGCGGGCGCGGCGTTCACGGCGATCGGCTCGACCGGACCCACCAGCGGTTCTCTCTATATCGTCGATTCGTTTCTTGTCGTCACCTTTGGCGGCGCGGCGAGCCTGCTCGGCACCGTGGCCTCGGCGTTCGGCATCGCGCAGATGCAGTCGATCAGCGAGTTTTTCCTGTCGGGTTCGATTGCACGTGTTCTTACGCTGCTGACGGTCGTCGTGATCCTGATGCTGCGTCCGCAGGGACTCTTTGCGTCGAAGGTGCGGCGCGTGTGAGTGCGGGGCGCCGTGCACGGCTCATTCACTGATTAATTCGTATGGAGATGGACATGGAACCCATCCAAGCCGTGGCGGGGAGCGTTTCCCCGCGATCCGGTCCCAGCGCGCCGGGAGGCTGGCGCGCGCTCGCGATGCGGCTCGACGCGTCGGGTTACGTGGGCATCGCGATACTCGCGGTGCTGATCGTTGTCGTGTTTCCGCTTGTGCTGGATACGTTTCGCCTGAACCTGATGGGCAAGTACCTCACCTACGCTTTCGTGGCGATTGGCCTCGTGATCGCGTGGGGCTACGGCGGCGTGCTCAGCCTCGGACAAGGCGTGTTCTTCGGCCTCGGCGGTTACGCGATGGCGATGTTCCTCAAGCTCGAGGCGTCCGACCCGGCCGCCACCCACACGCAGACCACGCCCGGCATTCCCGACTTCATGGACTGGAATCAGCTCACCGCGCTGCCTACGTGGTGGAGGCCGTTTCATTCTCTACCGTTCTCGATCCTCGCCGTGCTCGTGGTGCCTACGGCTCTCGCGTTCGTCGTCGGTTATGCGATGTTCAAGCGGCGGGTGGGCGGCGTGTACTTCGCGATCATCACGCAGGCGGTCGCATTGATTCTTTCGGTGCTGATCATCGGCCAGCAAGGATATACGGGTGGCGTGAACGGGATCACCGATCTGCGCACGCTGCTCGGCTGGGACATCCGCACCGACCACGCGAAGCTGGTTCTTTATTTCGTCAATGCGGTGCTGCTGATCGGTGCGCTGCTCGCCTGTCGCTGGGTCCAGCGCAGCAAGCTCGGCACGCTGCTGCTCGCGATGCGCGACAAGGAGGACCGCGTGCGCTTCTCCGGTTACGACGTCGCGATGTTCAAGGTGTTCGCGTTCTGCCTCGCGGCGCTGCTCGCGGCTGTCGGTGGCGCAATGTTCACGTTGCAGGTGGGTTTCATGTCACCGTCGTTCGTCGGCATCGTGCCGTCGATCGAGATGGTGATCTATGCCGCAGTCGGCGGGCGCATGTCACTGGTGGGCGCGGTGTATGGCGCGATTCTCGTCAACCTCGGCAAAAGCTGGTTCTCGGAGAGCCTGCCTGATCTCTGGCTCTATCTGATGGCGGCGATGTTCATCGGCGTGGTGATGGCCTTTCCGAACGGGCTCGCGGGTCTCTACGAAGAGCATGCCCGGCCGCGTATCCGCCGGTGGCTCGGCGCAGTGAACAAGGAGATCTGACACATGAGCAACACTGACTTTCTGCTTGCGATCGAAGATCTGAGCGTGTCGTTCGACGGTTTCAAGGCGATCGATTCGTTGAACCTCTATCTCGAGCGCGGCGAATTGCGCGTCGTGATCGGCCCGAACGGTGCGGGCAAAACGACGCTGCTCGATCTGATTTGCGGCAAGACCAGGGAAACCGCCGGCAGCATCAAGTTCCGCAACGAGGAAATCACGAATCTCGCCGAGTTCCGGCGGGTGCGCAAGGGCATCGGCCGCAAGTTCCAGACGCCGTCGATCTACGAAAACCTGAGCGTCGCGCAAAACCTCGAAGTGTCGTTTCCGCGCGGACGCAGCGTGTTCGGCGCGCTCGCCTATCGCGAGGATGCCGAAGTGGCCGACCGGGTGCGTGCGGTAGCCGATGAGATCGGTCTTGCCGCTTCGCTCGATCTCGAAGCCGGGCTGCTGTCGCACGGCCAGAAGCAGTGGCTGGAAATCGGCATGTTACTGATGCAGGATCCCGAACTCCTGATGCTGGACGAACCGATTGCAGGCATGAGCGCGCGCGAACGGGAAGTCACAGCGGAACTGCTCGATCACATTTGCCGCAATCGCTCGATGATCGTGATCGAGCACGACATGGCCTTCGTCGAGCGGATCGCGCACAAGGTCACGGTCATGCATCAAGGCAAGATCCTCGCGGAAGGGCCGATGGCGCAGGTGCAATCCGATCCTCGCGTGATCGATGTCTATCTCGGCCACTGAATTTACACGGAGAACACATCATGCTGGAAGTCGACGATCTCGTGGTCAGCTACGGCCAGAGCGAGGTGCTGCACGGCATCGGATTTTCCGTGGCGAACGGCGAAAGCGTCGCTGTGATGGGCCGCAACGGCATGGGCAAGACGACGCTTTTCAAGGCGCTCATCGGCATGCTGCCCGCCAATCGCGGCACGGTGCGGGTGGGCGGCGCCGACGTGTCCAAAGACGAGAGCTACCGGCGCGTGGCGAAAGGGATCGGCTACGTGCCGCAAGGCCGGCAGATCTTCGCGTCGCTGAGCGTCGAGGAGAACATCCAGACGGGCCTCGAAAAGGCGCGCAGCCAGCTCGTGCCCGACGATCTCTACGCGCTCTTTCCCGTGCTGTTCGACATGCGACGGCGCAAGGGCGGCAACCTCTCGGGCGGCCAGCAACAGCAGCTCGCGATTGCGCGCGCGCTCGCGACCGATCCGAAGGTGTTGCTGCTCGACGAGCCTACCGAGGGCATTCAGCCGTCCGTCATCAAGGACATCGCGAAGGCGCTCAATCAGATTCGCACGACCCGCAACATCGCCATCGTGGTGTCCGAGCAGGTGTTGAGCTTCGCGCTCGACGTCGCCGACCGGCTCTTCGTGATCGAAGGCGGCCGCTTCGTCCATCAAAGCACCCGCGATGCAGGCGACACCGACCGCATCCGCGAATACCTCTCGGTATGAGTGCGGCGCACCGAACCGCATTTACCGACTCTCGAACCATGGAGCGAACGCAATGCCCGAAACTCTCATCAAGGTGGATCTGAACCAGCCGGCCTACGAAAACACGCAGGTGCACAACCGCTGGCACCCGGATATTCCGATGGCTTGCTGGGTCAAGCCCGGCGACGACTTCATCCTCGAAACCTACGACTGGACCGGCGGCTTCATCAAGAACGATGACAGCGCCGACGACGTGCGCGACATCGATCTGTCGATCGTCCATTTTCTGTCCGGCCCGGTCGGCGTGCATGGCGCGGAACCCGGCGATCTGCTGGTCGTGGACCTGCTCGACATCGGTGCGAAGTCCGAGAGCCAGTGGGGCTTCAACGGATTTTTCTCGAAGTCCAATGGCGGCGGTTTTCTCACCGACCATTTTCCCGCCGCGCAGAAGTCGATCTGGGATTTTCACGGCGTCTACACGAACTCGCGCCACATTCCAGGCGTGAATTTCGCGGGTCTGATTCACCCCGGCCTGATCGGATGCCTGCCTGATCCGAAACTGCTGGAAACCTGGAACTCACGCGAAACCGGCCTGATCGCGACCGCGCCGGAGCGCGTGCCGCCGCTGGCGAATCCGCCGTTCGCCGCGACAGCGCATATGGGGCAACTCGCGGGCGACGCGCGTGACAAGGCGGCGGCGCAAGGGGCGCGCACCGTGCCGCCGCGTGAGCACGGCGGTAATTGCGACATCAAGGATCTGTCGCGCGGCTCGAAGGTGTTCTTCCCCGTCTACGTGGATGGCGCAGGACTTTCCGTCGGCGATCTGCACTTCAGCCAGGGCGACGGCGAGATCTCGTTTTGCGGCGCGATCGAAATGGCGGGCTGGGTACACATGCGCGTGAATCTGATCAAGGGTGGCATGGCGAAATACGGAATTCGCAATCCGGTATTCCAGCCGAGTCCTATCACGCCGAATTACAACGACTACCTCATTTTCGAAGGCATTTCGGTCGACGAGCAGGGCGCTCAGCATTATCTCGACGTGACGGTCGCGTATCGGCAGGCTTGTCTGAACGCGATCGAGTATCTGAAGAAGTTCGGCTATTCGGGCGCGCAGGCGTATTCGTTGCTCGGTTGTGCGCCGGTGCAGGGGCACATCAGCGGCGTGGTCGATATTCCCAATGCGTGCGCGACCTTGTGGCTGCCGACGCAGATTTTCGACTTCGACATTCGCCCAAATGCCGATGGGCCCATCCAGCACATCAAGGGCGGTGTGGATTTGCCATGCTCGCCGGATCTGGCGAACGTCTGAGCCAACGCTACCAGGAGAGCCTGTCATGCCGATCTACGACTTCGAATGCGTGAGTTGCGGTCCCTTTTCCGTCATGCGGCGCATGGCGGACCGCGAAAAGCCTTGCCGCTGTCCCGAGTGCGGAGGGGAGAGTGGCCGGGTGATCAGCGCGCCGTCGCTAGCCTTGATGGCGAATACACGGCGCTCCGCGCACGCAACGAACGAGCGCGCGCAGCACGCGCCGCGCCAGTCCGGTGACGGGGCGCCGTTGCGTCATCGGGCGGGATGCAGTTGCTGCTCGGGTGGCAGCGCGAAGTTCGCGGGATCGGCTTCGGACGGACTCAAACGGCCGGCAGGACGACCATGGATGATCAGCCACTAGTGAGTGTGTGCTGAAGCGGAGCGGGCGGCCCGAAGTCCGCCTGCGATCTGAGGGACTTAAGGAGGATATGTCATGCGACATGGCGATATTTCGAGCAGCAACGATTGCGTGGGCGTCGCGGTGGTCAACTACAAGATGCCGCGTCTGCATACGAAGGCGGAGGTGCTCGACAACGCGCGCCGCATCGCCGGCATGGTGGTCGGCATGAAGCAGGGATTGCCTGGCATGGATCTCGTCGTGTTTCCCGAGTATTCGACGCACGGCATCATGTACGACCGGCAGGAGATGTTCGATACGGCGTCGACGGTGCCGGGCGAGGAGACGGAAATATTTGCGGCGGCGTGCCGCCAGGCCAACGTCTGGGGGGTGTTCTCGATCACGGGAGAGCGTCACGAAGAACATCCGCGTAAGGTGCCGTACAACACGCTTGTGCTGATCGACAATCGCGGCGAGATCGTGCAGAAGTATCGCAAGATCATGCCTTGGACGCCGATCGAAGGCTGGTATCCGGGCGATCGTACCTACGTGACGGATGGGCCGAAGGGTCTGAAGATCAGCCTGATCATCTGCGATGACGGCAACTATCCCGAGATCTGGCGCGACTGCGCGATGAACGGCGCGGAATTGATCGTGCGCTGCCAAGGCTACATGTATCCGGCCAAGGAGCAGCAGGTGATGGTGGCTAAGGCAATGGCGTGGATGAATAACACTTACGTCGCCGTGGCGAATGCCACGGGCTGGGACGGCGTGTATTCGTACTTTGGTCACTCGGCGATCGTGGGTTTCGACGGGCGCACGCTCGGCGAGTGCGGCGAGGAGGAGATGGGCGTGCAGTACGCGGAGCTCTCGCTGAGCATGATCCGCGACGCGCGGCGCACGATGCAGTCGCAGAACCATCTATACAAACTTCTGCACCGCGGGTACACGGGCACGATCAATTCGGGCGACGGCGCGAACGGCGTGGCGGCCTGTCCGTTTGGGTTCTATCGCGACTGGATCGAAGACCCCGACGGCACGCGCCGCCGCGTCGAAGCACTCACGCGCCCGACGCCAGGGACGCCGGAGTGTCCGATTGAAGGGATTCCGAACGGGGCGTGAGGATTGGTTCGCCGGGCGTTGTCACGCGCGCTGGTCAGCTACGATGACGTGACGAAGAAGACGAAATCGCTCTACCATGGCCATCGATTCCCGGCGTCAGTCATCAGCCACGCGGTTCGCAGCTACCCGGCCGCGAAAACAGAGATCCCCGAGCTGGCGAATGTGAAGCACGTGTTCGTCAAGGCCTGCGCGCGCGTGAACAACCGCGCTGAAAACAGCCATCAACCCACGCGTGAACGCGAGCGCCGGATGCGAGGGTTTCGCTTGCCCGAACGCACGCAGTCATCTGCTGAGCGCCTCGCTCTATCGCAAACAGCTCGCCGCGCGATTTGAAGCGTGGCGTCCCTTCACCGGCGTTGCCCACGCTCCGTCCACCGTGTTCTGAGACACGACTGTCCATGCCGATATCTCGTCATGGACTCAGCAACGTGACAGCGCATTAAGCAGCGCTCAGGTGAAATCTTAAGAAACTGCCGCCTCGCGCAAAAGACGTCACGCGAGAACTGCTGGTCGCCTATTGGTTGCGTTTTTTTACATCGCAGCTCTGCGCATTTATTTTTTCACTGTTTTCTCATTAACGGGATGGCGGGCGGAGAGACGCGCGCTGGTTTCGGGCGATCTTCGCACACAGTGTTTTTTTGCAGCTGCAATTGGTGCGGAAGCGCACATACCGGTTGCCGCGCCTCCATGAATCATGCTCCGCATATCGAGCCGCGTAAATGCTTTCAATTTAAAAATCAAAGAATATAAAAATGAAAGGAAACGCAATGAAGCGATATTTCCATGTAAGAAAAAGGAAAACAAAATGAAGGCGATGCTCCCGGGGCTGGACATCCTGCGGTTCCTGCTGGCCTGCTATCTGGTCGTCTTCCACACGCTCGTCATTTACCCCGAGGCGAGGGCGATGCCAATGGCCGACTTCTTCAAATTCGGTGGCTGCGCGACGAGTATCTTCTTTATTCTGTCAGGATTCATTCTATCGCACGTTTCGGTGGAAAAGAAAACTGGCGAAGCGATGAAGGTTTCGGCATCGAAGTTTTTTATCAACCGTTTTAGCAATATTTATCCCATTCACATCGTTACGCTAGCGCTGAGCGTTGCATTAATGGCGGTAAATTCCCATCCCTTCGACACCGAACTGAGCAACCTCGATTCAGCACCGCCGATTGTGCACACCATGAGCGGTGTGGAAGTGGCGGTCAATGCGGTTTTACAGATCCTGTTATTGCAGGCCTGGAATCCCTTTTATCTGTCATTCAACATTCCGTCGTGGTCGTTGTCGACGCTGTTTTTTTTCTATTTATCGTTTCCGGCGCTCGCGCCACGCCTGCTGTCGATGCGCTGGAAGTCCACGATGCTGATGGCGATGTGGGGCGCCAGCCTGTTGCCGGCCGTGATCGTCGTTGCAGGCGGCTGGTATCAGGGGTGGCCGATCGGTGTGTTGCATACCAATCCGCTGGTGCGGCTTCCGGAGTTTCTGGCGGGCATTCTCGCTTACGGGATATTCGAGGCGAACGTCGAAAGCATTACCGGCATGATCGCGAGTTGCCGGTGGATCATATTCGCCGCTACAGGGGCACTTTTCATCGGCGCCACTTTTCTGTTTACGGCGGGAATGCGTTCGTGGGAGGTACTTCTTCACAACGGCGCACTCTTGCCCGCGCAAGTCGCGGTGATTTTTGTTTGCGCGAGCACACTGCAAAACGCGTCGCCGCGCGTGGCCGCCTGGACGAGACGGCTCGGCAACGCTTCGTTGTCGATCTTCGCGCTGCAATACCCGCTATTTATCGGCTTTCTCAAAGTGCAGAAGCTGCTTGGCATTCCGTATTCGCTGTTGTCATGCGTGCATCGACCGCATGTTTGCCGGGAGGCGGCAAGCCAGGTGCCCGTGCATTTTTCCGCCTATCCGGTCTATCTGATTTTGGTGCTGGTGACGTCGGTGCTGTTTCAGGAGCGGGTCGTGTTGCCGCTCAGGACCAGGCTGCGCCGCGTGCTGAAGAGCCGCTGGGAGGCAGCGCGGCCCGCGCCGCTGCCTGCGACGTCGGTGCCGAAGACACAGTGAGACGCGCTGCCGGCCAGGTGCAGGCGTTTGCGCATCCCGGTCCCGCACTCGTCGATGTGATCACATCGAAGCATGAGCTTGCCATGCCTCCGAAGGTGGAACTTGCCCATGCGAAGGGATTCAGCCTTTATATGCTGCGTGCGATATTGAACGGACGCGGCGACGAGATCGTCGAGCTGGCTCGCACCGAGCTCAGATGCAAACGGGCGCTAGCCCGATTGCCGACGGCTCGGGCCCGCGTCCGTGATCCTCGTCAACGTGTTCGACTCAGCGCGCCAGCAACGAAACCGTCGCGATGCCGAGAATCGTCATGATCAGCGAAGTGCTCAGGTGAATCGCCACTTCGCCCGCCGCCCAGCCGAACCGGCCGTCCTGCAGACGCTGCACGACCTCCGCGGAGAACGTCGAGAACGTCGACAGCCCGCCCATCAGACCGGTGATGACGAACAGCCGCCATTCCGGCGTGAGCTGGGGCACACGCGCGAAGCCCGCGACCGCCACGCCGATGAGGTAGCCGGCGATCACGTTGGCGGCGAGCGTGCCGAGCGGCAGGTCGCTAAAGACCGGGTTAAGTCGAAAGCCGAGGAACCAGCGAAACAGCGAGCCGAGTGCGCCGCCAATCGCGACAGCGAGAAAAGACCAATACATGGAAGAGGATCGAAACCGGAATGTCGACAGACCGGTTGATGCGGGCGAGTTGATGCCGCGTCCGCATAACCGGGCGTAGCAGGCATCATCAGCCCCGAGGGCGGTTAATGGAGAATGCCATCTCCAGCCGCGAAGTCTAACATCGGCGCGCGCATTTGGGGACAGGCGCTTGATTCGTGCCTCTCCCGTTTCCCGCGAGCGCCGCCTTCGTTCACTCCGGCGTTGCCGAAATCTTGTGAATCGACAGATCGGCGCCGTTGTATTCCTCTTCCTGGTCGAGGCGCAGACCGACCGTCATGCGGATCACGCCATACACGACCGTGCCGCCGAGCCCCGACACGACGATTCCGCCGAGCGTGCCGATGACCTGCGAGGCGAACGACACACCGCCCAGCCCGCCGAGCGAATGGATGCCGAAGATCCCGGCCGCGATGCCGCCCCATGCGCCGCACAGCCCGTGCAGCGGCCACACGCCGAGCACGTCGTCGATGCGCCAGCGGTTCTGCACGCAGGTGAACATGTAGACGAACAGCACGCCGGCGATACCGCCCGTGACCAGCGCGCCGAGCGGATGCATGATGTCCGAGCCCGCGCACACCGCAACGAGCCCGGCGAGCGGGCCGTTGTACGTGAAGCCCGGGTCGTTGCGGCCCGCGAACCACGCGCTCAGCGTGCCGCCGACCATCGCCATCAGTGAATTGACCGCGACGAGGCCGCTGATCTTGTCGAGCGTCTGCGAGCTCATCACGTTGAAGCCGAACCAGCCGACCGTCAGCACCCATGCGCCGAGCGCGAGAAACGGAATGTTCGACGGCGGATGCGCGGCGATACCGCCGTCGCGGTGATAGCGACCGTGGCGCGCGCCGAGCAGCAGCACGGCCGGCAGCGCGACCCAGCCGCCGAACGCGTGCACCACCACCGAGCCCGCGAAGTCATGAAACGGCGCGCCGAAAGCCTGCCTGAGCCAGCCCTGGATGCCGAAGCGGTCATTCCACGCGATGCCTTCGAAGAACGGATAGATGAAACCGACCAGCACGAACGTCGCGAACAGCTGCGGATTGAACTTGGAGCGCTCGGCGATGCCACCCGACACGATCGCGGGGATCGCGGCGGCGAACGTCAGCAGGAAGAAAAAGCGCACGAGCGCATAGCCGTTGTGCTGGGCGAGCGTCGCCGCGCTGTCGAAAAACTGCACGCCGTATGCGATCGTGTAGCCGATGAAGAAGTACGCGATCGTCGAGACCGCGAAGTCCACCAGAATTTTGACCAGCGCATTCACCTGATTCTTCTTGCGCACGGTGCCAAGCTCCAGGAAGGCGAATCCCGCATGCATCGCCAGCACCATGGCGGCGCCGATCAAAAGAAACTCGGTATCGGCGCCGTATTTCAGACTTTCCATCGATATGTCCCGCTTATGCCAAAAAAGTGCGCTATGTGAGCAAGAAGCGGGCCAAAGCTGTGCTGGTCGCGTCGACACGGTGCAATCGGGCACCGGGATGGGTATCTGGTGGGTTCTGAGCCATGCGCCGCCCGAGCGCGTCATGCACCTTAACAGAGAGGAATGGCACAAGAAAAGTGCATAAATCGACGCCCTTGCGCAGATTGACCCAGACGAGGGCGAAATATTCGATTTAAATTACATTTTCATTCGGCATCCTGACGCAGCGAGACGCTGGCCGGCGCGTCGATGCCCATTTCTGGCGCACTGTACGCGAACGGCAGAAGCTGCCGTCGACGCGTTCGTGCCCCTCTTTCTTTTCCCGCGCAAACGCCGACATAATGTGCCGACTCCGTCCACGATCCGCCGGCCAACCCCTCCCATGGGCACGCATGAGACTGACCACTAAAGGCCTGCTTTTGATTGCGATCCCGGCCGTTTTCGAACTCGCGCTGCTCACCGGTGTCGTGAAGGCCCAGACCGATGCGACGATGGCGGAGCGCTGGACGATGCATAGCGAGGAGGTGTTGCGCCAGACCACGGAGATTCTCGATCCGGTGCTGGCCGAATCGGTCGCGCTGCGGGGCGCGGTGCTCGCCAACGACGCGCATTTCACCACCCCGATCGCGGTATGGATGGACGTCGACCGGCGCATCGACGAGCTCGCAGAACTCGTCGCGGACGATCCGGCGCAGGTCGAGCGCGTGGCCGAGGTGCGCCAGGCGGTGCAGGCGTACCGCCAGTGGGCCGACCGGATCCAGGACATGCTGCACGCCGGGCGGACCGGCGAGATTCTCGCGCGCTTCCACGCTCTCGCCCAGGCCGACGTGCTCGATCATTTCCGTGTGGAGGTGAGCGCGTTCCAGGCCGAGGAGCGCCGTCTCGATAGCTCGCGCTCGAATGCCGTCGCCGCCGTGCGCGAACGGGAACAGACGCTGATCGTCGCGGCCGCGTTGGGCTCGCTGGTGTTCGTCGCGCTCGCCGTCTGGATGTTCACGCGCGGCGTGCGCGGCCGGCTCGCGCTGCTGTCCGACAACGCGGGCCGGCTCGCCGGCAACGAGCCGCTCGCGCCGCTCGCGCCGCTCGGCGCGGGTAGCGATGAAATCGCGCGGCTCGATCTGACCTTGCACGAGACGAGCCGCCGACTGCTCGAAGCCGAGCGCATCGAAGCTCGCTTTCACGCGGACCTCGAGCGGCGCGCCGCCGAGCTCGCGCGCAGCAACGAGACGCTGCGCCAGCAGACCCAGGAAAACGAAACGTTCATCTACAGCGTGTCGCACGACCTGCGCGCGCCGCTCGTGAACCTGCAGGGATTTTCCCGGGAGCTGATTCGCGCAAGCGACGAGTTGCGCGACGCGGTGCGCAACTCGTCGCTCGCGATCAGCACGCGCGAGCGGATCGAGCGCATCGTCGACGAGGACATCGGCGAGGCGCTGCACTATCTGCAGACCGCGGTGCTGCGCGCGTCGCACATCATCGACGCGCTGCTGCGGCTGTCGCGGGTCGGGCGGGTCGAGTACCGGCGCCAGAATGTCGATGTACGCGACCTCGTGCAACGTGTCGTCGATGCGATGCAGGGCTCGATCCGTGCGCGGCGCGCGCGCGTGACGGTCGGCGAACTGCCCGCGGTATGGGGCGATCCGACCGCGCTCGAACAGATCTTCGCAAACCTGATTGGCAACGCGGTCAACTATCTGGACCCGGCGCGCGAGGGCCGCGTCGAAATCGGCACGACGGCGCCGCCGCCGGGCGTGCATTCGCTGCGGATCTTCTACGTGCGCGACAACGGCCTCGGTATCCCGGCGATCGCGCTGCCGCGCCTGTTCACCGCGTTCCAGCGCCTGCACGGCAATGCCGCGGCCGGCGAGGGCATCGGCCTCGCGCTCGTGCGGCGGATGGTCGAGCGACATGGCGGCCGCGTGTGGGCGGAATCGAAGGAGGGGGTGGGCACGACGTTCTATCTGTCGCTGCCAGAGGCGGGTGCTGCGAGCGCGAAACCGGCCGCGGCTGGCGCGGCTGCGCTCGCCGCGGCGGGTCCGGCTCCGGCGGCGCGCGGTGCGCGTCAGAGTGTGCCGGGCGCTGCGGGACCAGGCTTGGGCGCAGGCAGCGGGTCGTCCGCGCGTTCGGTCCACGCGGTGCGAGGAGTCAGCACGCGGTAGGGGGCGCTCGATCGTGCGGCGCGGATGGCGCTCGCCCGCGCATCAACCGGCGAAAATCCGCCGCGGCTTCAGCAGTCTTCTGCCGCGCACCGACCAGTAGCAACCGCATGCCAGCAGCACGGCGATGCCGGCGAACGTTTCGGCCGGTGTTGGCTGAATGCCGGCAAGACCCTCGACGGCAAACAGGCCGTGCGTGACACCCAGCAGCGCCGCCCACAGTGCACACGCAGCCTGCATCAGCAAACGGGTCCCTTTCATATGCCGAGCGCGGGTGTCGTGCGACCAGGTGGGCAGCCGGCGCGCGCAGAAAAAAACGATCGCCATCAGCATGATGACGAGGGTGACGATCCAGTCGATCAGTTTCATCGAAACAGCACTCCCCAAAAGCAGCCGCGACACTATACGGAGGTGTTTCGCCTGCAACAGTCGGAAGATTCTGAATTGTGGGGCGCTGTTGAGCGATGTTGAGGCGAGCGCCGCTGCAAGTCGACGCTCGTTGCTGCACGTGGTCTCGGGACTCGGTGCGCGATCCGCGTGCCGACTGTCGCGTAAATGCCCAGCGGTCTCAACTCGGCATGCAACGCTTCCGTGATGCCTTCGACGGCGAACTTCGTCGACGAATACACGCCAAAGCCCACCGCGGCACGATAGCCGCCAATCGATGAAACATTGATCACGTGGCCCGAGCGGTTCGCGCGCATGGTCGGCAATACAGCGCGCGTGGGCTTCGCAATACTGCCGCGGCAACAGGCGCGCGCCGAAGACGATCGTTGAGGGAAGGGTCGCCTTTTGAATCGCGCGGACGTCAGCTCCATCAGGTTCGACAGAACCGCGACCAACTCGCCGGGGCGATCCGAAGCGGGCGCGCCGCGCAACGGCGGTATCATGGGCACGTCTTCGCATGTGCGAGCCGCCCGACGCGGCTCCTTCCAGATCATGATTTCATCTCTTTCCTCATCGTTATTGCGCCGCGCGGCGGTCGTGGTCCTCGTGTTCGGCGCGCTGGCCGCGTGCCAGAAGAACGACGCGTCGGCCGGCCAGGCCGCGGGCAAGCTGAACGACGCCGCACAGCTTGCCGGTCAGAAGCTCGATCAGGCCGCGAGCTACGTCGGCCAACAGGTCGACGCGACCAAGGACGCCGCGCAACAGAACCTCGACTCGGCCTCCGCGCCGTCGCTCAAGATCGACCCCGCCGCGCTCGCGTCGAGCGCGCAGGCCAACCTGCAGAACGCGGCGAGCGCGGCCAACGCGCAGCTCGGCAAGGCCGCGTCGATCACGGGCCAGGGCCTCGAAACGGCGGGGCGCAAGCTGCAGGCGTGGTCGGCGCAGAATGCGGGCGCGTCGGCTTCGTCGACTGCATCGACCGATTCCGCCGACGCGCAGAAGCAGATGGATAAATGACTCGCGCCGTTCGATCCGGTTTCGCCGTTTGACGTTAGCGTTATATGTAATTACGATGGTTACACATTGTCGCTTCGGGACGGATCTGCCGTGAACACGAGTAGCCGGTTTGCCTTTGCCGTGCATGTGCTCGCGCTGTTGTCGCTACAGGGTGGCGTGCCGTTGTCGTCGGAGATGATCGCGGGCAGCGTGAACACCAATCCCGCGCTCATTCGCCGGCTTCTGACCATGCTCTCCGACGCCGGCCTCACCACCTCGCAGATGGGCGCCGGTGGCGGCGCGTTGCTTGCGCGGCGGCCGGAACGGATCACGTTGCTCGAGGTCTATCGCGCGGTGGAAGACGCGCAGTTGTTCGCGTTGCATCGCGAGGAGCCAAATCCGGCGTGCATGGTGGGGCGCAATATCCAGAGCGTGTTGAGCGGGATCATCGACGAAGCGCAGCAGGCAATGGAAGCGACGCTGGCCGCGCGCACGCTCGCCGACGCGACCGCCGACGTGGTCCGCTCGGAGAAGCAGCGCGAGCGCAAACGCCGTGCTTGAGCGTGCCTTCGCGCGCAAGACGCGGCGGCGGTGAACGATAGAAGCACAGTGTCGTAGGGCGCGGGTCGAACTGGTCCGGCACGCGTGCCAAACAAAGGAACGGGGGTGAGCGCCCCGCTTTTTTTCTCGTTATGTGTAACTATAAAAGTTACATATAAGACAACCTGAGGAGTATGCTGATATGAGCAAGCAACTGAAGATCGCCCTGTTTGGCGCGACTGGCATGATCGGTTCGCGGATTGCCGCGGAAGCCGCGCGTCGCGGGCATCAGGTGACGGCGCTGGTGCGCGATCCGGCGCGCGTGCCGGCTGGCGTCGCGAATCTGCATGCGGCGCAGGCCGATCTGCTCGACGCCGCGAGCGTCGGCGCGGCGGTGCGCGGTCAGGACGTGGTCGCAAGCGCGTATGCGCCGCCGCAGGGCGATCTCGCCACGCTGACGCAAGCGACACGCGCGCTGGTCGAGGGGGTGCGCGCGGCGGGGCTGAAGCGCGTCGTCGTGGTAGGCGGCGCGGGCTCGCTCGAAGTCGCGCCGGGCAAACAACTGGTCGATACCGACGGCTTTCCGGACGCGTACAAGGGTATTGCACTCGCGCACCGCGACGCCTTCGAGTACTACCGCGGCGTGACCGATCTCGACTGGACGTTCTTCGCGCCGGCCGCGCTGATCGCGCCGGGCGAGCGCACCGGCAAGTACCGCACGGGCGCGAACACGCTGATTGCGGACGCGGACGGCAACAGCCGCATTTCGGCCGAAGACTACGCGATCGCGTTCGTCGACGAACTGGAGCAGGGCCGCTTCATCCGCCAGATCGCGACGGTCGCGTACTGACGAGCGGCGGTTCGAATTCGCCGGCCGCGCAAGCGTACTAACATTCGGTTACGCATGTTCGGCCGCGCCGGGCGAAACTGCGGCTACACTGGCGTCTGCCGTTTTCTCACGGATTTGCCATGCAGTCATGCCCGTCGCAGCGTGAGTCCGAGGCTGCGCCGTCTGGCGGCGGGCAGCAGCCGGCGATTCTCAGCGCCCCCCATCTCTCCTCCGCTCACACCGCTCGCGACACGGCCAGCGGCGACGCCCGCCCGCGCGCGAGCACAGATGCCGTCGGTTGGTTTGCCGCGCTGCTGTGCGCCGCCCTGATTCTGTGCCTCGGCGCGCTGCCGCGCATGGCGCAAGCCGCGGGCCCCGCGGTCGGCGGCGGCACGCCGGTGATCCCGGCATTGCAGAGCCTGATCAACAGCGCGACGGTGAACGCGACGCCGGCGTCCGCGGCATCGGGGGCGTCGGCGCCCGAGGCGGCGTCGGCGCCGTCGCCCGCGAGCCAGGCGGAGCTGGCGCGCTCGCTCGACAGCGTGATCGCCACGCTCGACAACGACCGCCAGCGCAGCGCGCTCGTTGCCCAGCTGAAAAAGCTGCGCGACGTGTCGCAAAGCGCCGCGCAAACCGTCGGGCCACCTGCGCCCGCGTCCGCGCAACCTAGCCCGGGCCTGCTCGGCGCGATCGCCTCGGGTATCGCGTCGTTCGAATCCGACGTGCATCAGGGCCGCACGCCGGTGCGCTACTGGAGCGGGCGCGTGACCGCGGCCGGCAACGAGCTGTACACGATCGTCTCGGGCCAGGGACACGAGGGTGTCGGCACGATCCTGTTGGCGATGCTGGGGATGCTGGCCGGCTGGGGCGCCTGTGCCGGCGCGCTGATCTATCTGCAGCAACGGCTGCACCGGCGCTTCGGTGTCGAGCTGGTGCTGCGGCCCAATCCCACCACGCGCGAGCTGCTGATCTTCGCGTTGCGCCGCGTCGGTCCGTGGATCATCGCGTTCATCGCGGCGCTGCTGTTCATGCGCGCGATGCCCGATTCGCTCGGCCGCACGCTCGGCATGGTGGTCGCGTATGCGATCGTCGCGGGCGCGGTGTTTTCCGCGATCTGTCTGATCATGTTTTCGCTGTTCGGCTCGGGCCACCGCCGCGTCGCGGTGCGTCTGCTGATCGATCACGCGCGCCGCGTGCTGTTCGTGATCGGCGTGTGCGGCGCGCTCGGCGACGCAGCCGTCAATTACGACGTCGAGCATCAGCTCGGCACCAACCTCGCCGCGCTGATTTCGACCGCGGCCAACATGACGGCCGCCGTGCTGACCGGCTATTTCGCGCTCGCGTTTCGCCGGCCGGTCGCGCATCTGATCCGCAACCGGCCGTACGAACAGCGCAACGACCACAAGGCCGCGACCGAAGCGTTCGAGGTGCTCGCCGCGCTGTGGCACGTGCCGGTGCTGGTGCTCTCGGCTGCGTCGGTGGTCGCGACGCTCGGCGGCTCCGGCTCCAGCGAAAACGTGCTGCAGATCTCGATCGTCACCGCGCTGCTGCTGGTGCTGGCGTTCTTCCTGTCGGCGATCGTGCTGCGCATGACGCGGCCGCGCAGCGCCCGCGCGCGGCGCCGCTCGCCGTATCTGACGCGGCTGCTGCGCTTTTGCGGCACCTTGCTGACATTGTTCATCTGGCTGTTTTTCTTCGAATCCGCGGCGCGTCTGTGGGGCGTGTCGCTGGCCGCGGTGATCGAGAGGAACGTGGCGGCGCGCGGCGTCGCGCATGCGATGACGGCGATCGTCGCCACCGTGTTCATCGCGTGGCTGCTGTGGATTCTGGTCGACACCGCGATCACCGAGACGCTCAATCCGGGCAGCCCGCGCAACAAGGCGCGCAGCCCGAGCATGCGCGCCCGCACGATGTTGCCGCTGGTGCGCAACGTGTTGCTCGTCACGATCATGACGATCGGTGGGATCGTCACCGCCGCGAACCTCGGCATCAACGTGACGCCGCTGCTCGCGGGCGCGGGCGTGATCGGTCTGGCGATCGGTTTCGGCGCGCAGTCGCTGGTGACCGACCTGATCACCGGCCTCTTCATCATCATCGAGGACACGATCTCGGTCGGCGACTGGATCGACGTCGATGGCGGGCATGCGGGCACGGTCGAGCATCTGTCGATCCGCACCGTGCGGCTGCGCGACGGGCAGGGCGCGATCCACGCGATTCCGTTCTCGCAGATCAAGATCGTGAAGAACCTGTCGCGCGATTTCGCGTACGCGGTGTTCGAGGTGCGCATGTCGTTCTCGACCGATGTCGACGAGATCACGCAGCTGATTCGCGAAGTCGGCGCGGAGCTGATGGCCGACTTCCGCTACCGGCGCGAGATGCTCGGGCCGATCGAGGTGTGGGGCCTCGACCGCTTCGATCCGAACTGGATGGTCGTCAAAGGGCAGATCAAGACGCGGCCGCTGCAGCAATGGAGCGTCGCGCGCGCGTTCAATTTGCGGCTCAAGCGCAAGATGGACGAGGCCGGCATCGAGATTCCGGTCGCGCAGATGCGGCTGTACACATCGTCGAAAGATAGCGAGGGCGAGCCGCTGCGCGACGATGAGATGACCGGGTTCGTCGCGCCTGTGAATGCTGGTGCCGATGACAGCCGGCATGCGCATGGCGAGGCGCAGCAGCGGGCGCGGGACGGCGCGCGCGGCAAAACCCATCAAAGGGCGCATGAACCCACTCGCGAAAGAGACCGCGAAGGGCCGCACGAGTATCCGCGCGAAGCTGAGTATGAGGTGGGCGTCGTTGGCCCGTCGGCGCGCGCGTCGACACAGGTGCCGCTTGCGCCCGCCCGTGACGTGTCGCACGAACCGCGTCCGGCGCCGCCGACGACCGGACAGACCGCGCCGATTCCGCCGCAGATTCCGACGGCGGGTGATGTGGGTGGGAAGAATTGAGGCGGGGGTGGGTTTGGGGGCCGTGCAACCGTCAAACCATCTCCGCCGCGTCGGCCATGCGCACGATGTCGTTCACGTGCGTGCCGATCCGCGCGCCTTCGACGCCATAGATATGCAGCGACACCGCCGGCGCATCACTGCTGTTGCCAAGCCGATGAATCGCAGCACGGCCGCCGCGCACGAACGACACCGCGCCGCGTTTGCGCGTCTGAGCGCGCAGCGCGCTCGCGCATTGATGCGCGTCGTCCCATTCGAAGACCGTTTCGCTCAGCTTGCCCTCGACCACCGCGTAACCGCACCAGGTGTGATGCGCGTGCACGGCGCTCGCCTGGCCGGGCTGCCAGACCAGCGCGGCGATCGCATAGCGGCCTTGCGGATCGGCGATGAGCAGATGGCGCCGATAGGTGTCGGCGGAACCTTCGCGTTGCATCGGTGCGAGCAGCGCCGGGTCCGCGGCCGCCTCGGCGAGCGCGAGCCGCATGGTGCGCGCGAAGAACGTCGAATGCGACGGTTCCGGAAATTTCGCGCAGGCTTCGAACATCGCGTCGAGCGTGTCGCACAGGCGCTCGACCGGTGTGCGCCCGATCTCGCCCAGCGTTTGTGTCGGTAACGCGGCCGCTTCAAGTCGGGTCGGGTCCGGCAGCGGCTTCAGGTAGTCGGGAAGGTGCTCGAAAGCGGTGGCGCGAAGGTCGTCGCTCATGGTTTTATTGCAGCGCGGGCGCTGCAGTTCGGCAATTTTCGGTATCGATATTTATACCGGTTTGCCCGGAGAAAGAGTTTCCATATAATTCCCTCGACCGTCAGAAAAGTAGAATAATTTCCTATGAGGGGTGGGTGGTATGAGTATGGATATCATCGATCGGAAGCTGCTCGAATTGCTGCAGGCAGACGCGACGATGCCGATCGCCGAACTCGCGCAGCGCGTGAACCTGTCACAGACGCCTTGCTGGAAGCGGCTGCAGCGCCTGAAGGAGGCGGGCGTGATTCGCGCGCAGGTGGCGCTGTGCGACGCGCGCAAGCTCGGGGTCGGAACCACGGTGTTCGTGGCGGTGCGGACGAATCAGCACACGGAGACATGGGCCGCCGCATTTACGCAGGCGGTGCGCGATATTCCCGAAGTGGTCGAGGTCTACCGGATGAGCGGCGAGACCGACTATCTGCTGCGCGTGGTGGTCTCCGATATCGACGACTACGACCGGATCTACAAACAGTTGATCACGGCCGTGCCGCTGTACGACGTGAGTTCGAGCTTTGCGATGGAGCAGATCAAGTATTCGACGGCATTGCCGGTGCGGCCGGCTGTGACTGTCACAAATAACGGCTGACGCGCGACATGCGATGGGGCGGTGACGAACGAACGGAACACGGGTTCGCTACGATGGCGACGTGGTCGATGCATTTAAGGCGACGGGAGAGCACAGACCAAAATCACCCGCAGCAATACGAGGCAGATCGCGTGCCGTCAGGAGCGCCGCTTGCTGCCTCGACCGTAAACGCGCCACAGCGCATCCATACTGCTCCCCCGGCTGCAAGCCGCGTGCAAGCCCACTGGGCGTAGAATGCCGCCTTCTCCGACCCATCCGCGACTGCGTCGCGAATCGAGCCCGCTTCATGACCAGACCGCCGCGCAAGAAGAATCCGACCTTTGGCATCTCCGTCTTTATCGTGGTGGCGATCCTGCTGGTGATTGCCACGCTGTTCTATAACGCGATCCGCGAAAAGCACGAGTTCGACAGCCAGCCCACGCAGGTGCCGCCAGTGGCTTCGCAGGCAGCCGCGGCGGCCACCGCGATGAAACCGGCGAGCGGCGCCGCGCAATAACGCCCGCGCGCTTCCTGCTTCACTCCTCCGGTAGCCGGATCATGCTCGCGTCTTTGCGAATCTGCGCGGACGCCGCGAGCATCTGCTTGCATTGATGCGCGAGCAGCTTCGTGTCATGCACGGCATCGGCCGTATAGTCCGGCGATTTCTCCGTTTCGACGACCATCGCATCGAGTTCGCGACTCATCAGTTTGATCTGCTCGCCCTGCTCGGCGGGCAACGCGGTGCCGGCTTCGGCGGCGCTCAGGTTGTCGCGCACGAGGCTCAAAGCGCGCTGCAGCGGCTGTAGCGAGATATCCTCGACCTGGTGCTGCTGTTGCGCGGAAGTGCGCAACAGCGGCGCGGCGGCCGTGATCTGCGACGCGAGCACATGGCTGCGCACCAGCAGACCGTTCAACTCCGGCACGAACTTCTGCGCGGACTTCGGTTCGAGCATCATCCGCTGGAACGCCTGACCGAGATTCGCGAACGCAACGTGAACGTTCTTGCGCGCGAGCCGATAACGGTAATCGCGGTCGAGCGCGGTCGCCGCGGCGGCAGCGGCGACCGATGCACCGCTTGCCGGCCGCGCGGTCGCGTTGCGGATCGTGGTGGCGTCATGGCTGGCCTCGCCCGCGTTCGCCTCGGCATTGGCGTCGGCGACCGGCTGTGCCACGCCGGCGCGCCCCGCGCCGCGCGCACCGACGCCACTCGCCACTTCGGCACCGGCACCGGCTCCGGCTCCGGCTCCGGCGCCGGAGCCGGCGCCGGAGCCGGCGACGGCGACGGCGACGGCGAGCGCCGGGCCGCCAAAGCCGATCGCCGGATCCGCCATCGCCGCCGCCGGCGCGCGCGCGCCCGCTTCGGTCACGGCCGCGGCCACCGCCGCGGCCGGTTTGCCGCTCCACCACCAGCTCGCTTCGAGATACTGCCGCGTCGCGCTGATCATGTTGTTGACGAGCTTGCCCATCAAGCGGTACTCCCAGTACGGGAACAGGTGGCTCGCCGCGATCGCGATCGCGCAGCCGACCACGGTGTCGATCGCGCGCTCGCCGATGATGCGCATGCTGCCCGGCGCGAGCAGATGGAACAGCAGCAGCACATACGATGACGTGAACACGACGCTCGCCGTGTAGTTGAACAGCAGCAGGCTGTAGCTCATCACCATCGACGCGAACATCACGACCATCAGGATGTGCGGCTCCTTCACGAAGATGGTCAGCGCGATGCTCGCCGCGCAGCCGATCAGCGTGCCGATGATCCGCTGCCCATTGCGCTGCTTGGTCAGCGAGTAGCCGGGCTTCAGAATGATCACGGTGGTCATCACGATCCAGTACGCGTTCGTGAGCGGCAGCAGGCGGCCGAGCCAGAAGCCCACGGCGACCGCGATCGTCACGCGCAACGCGTGTCGAAAGCTCGGCGAGGCCATCGTCAGATTCGACAGGATCTGCCCGAACGGCACGCGCCGGCTCGACACGAAACGGCTCAGCGCCTGGTCGATGCGCAGTTCGGTTTCGGTCGGGCTCGGCTCGGCGGCAAGGCTTCGGCGCATCTTGTCGATCAGCCGCGTGGCGCTCCAGATGCGGCGGAAATTCGACGACACGGCCGAATACGCCTCCGGGTTCTGCGTCGGCAGCTCCTGCTTGCGCATCAGTTCGATTTCATACTCGATCGCGCGCAATTCCGCCTTCACGTTCACGCGCATGCGCGGCGCCTGGTCCTGCAGCACCGCGAGGCCGATCTCCTCGAGATCTTCGGCCGCCTTGCGGATCAGATCGCGATAGAACACCAGCAGATCGGAGCCGCCGAACGTGCTGCGCACGAGCGGGTAATCGGTTTGCGCGCCGACGAACAGCTCGTGCAGATCGACGCTATTGATGAACAGGTTGTAGAGCATCGCGCGGCGTGGTTCGAGCTTGCCGCGCTTCAACCTGGGCAGATTGCGCAGCACCATGTCGCGCGCGGCGTCCTGGCGATCGACCGCGGAGATCTGCTTGTCGACGAGGTTGCGATAGCACTCGTCGAGATCGTTGTCGAGATCGTAGAAGGCGGCGCGCGCGAGCAGATAGTCCGCGCACGCGAACACGCTTTCGGCGAGCGCCTGCTGCTCGATCCGATGCATCATCCAGCGGCTCACGAAGGTCGACCAGTACGTGTACCAGAGACCGCCGAGCAGGATCCACGACGCGTTGACGAGCGCCTGCAAGGGCGTGAAGTGCTCCTCCAGCGTCATGATCATCATGAACAGCGTCGCGAAGCTGATCTGCGGCCAGCGATTGCCGTACACGACGATTAGCGACAGCACGAACGTGAGCGGCACGACCGTGCACCACAGCGCGAGCGGATTGACGGTGGCGAGGCCGGTGGCGAGCGCGGACAGAAAGCCGATCACCGAGCAGGCCAGCATCTCGTTGTGCTTGTACTTGAGCGGGCCCGGCATGTCGACGACGCAGGCGCCGAGCGCGCCGGTCGCGATCGTGAAGCCGAGGTCACGATTGTGAAACACGATCAGGCACAGGACGGCCGGTAACGACACGCCGACCGCGATGCGCAGGCCGCCATAAAAGTACTGGCTATAAAGGAATTTTCTTATTTCGACCGAATAGCGCATCGACTACCTGAATCCATTCACCGAGAAAACCGCAGTTGGAAAGACAGCGCGAAACTGCCGTCGAGTCTAACTGATTTTGCGCGCGTTCTGACCTCGTCCATTCGGCCAGGTTATGCCCTGGGGATGGGTTTGTTATGCTGTCACTTCAATGTCCGCCGTGGCTCGCGCGCATCGCTCGCGGGCCATCAGCGTGCCAAATGTGATCTGGAATCCATGCTTCAGCTCTTCTACTCGAACCGCTACGAAACGCTGGTGGGCGCGCTGCTCGGCGACCTCGCGCAAGCGCCGTCCGATCCGTGGACCGCGCGGCCCGTGATCGTGCCGAGCGCGGCCGTGCGCCGGCGGCTCGAGCTCGATATCGCCGCGCGCCAGGGCATCTGCGCGAACGTTAACTTTGGTTATCTCGCGCAATGGCTGTGGGCGCAGATCGGCGGCGTGATCGAGGTGCCGAAGCATTCGCCGTTCGCGCCGGACCGGCTCGTGTGGCGCTGCTACCGGCTGCTCGACGACTCAGACGAAGCGCTGCCGTGGAACGCGTCGCCGCGTCTGCGCGCCTATCTCGATGCGGCCGACGCGTCGATGCGCTACGAACTCGCGCGGCGCGTCGCGACCGTGCTCGATCACTATCTGACCTATCGTCCCGAATGGCTGCTGCAATGGCACAAGGGCGGCTCGATCTTCGCGAGCGGCGCGGCTGACGACACCGGTCCGCGTCTGACCGGCGCGAGCGACGCGGCGCGCGAGGACGAGCGCTGGCAGGCGGCGCTGTGGCGCGCGGTGCTCGCCGAGCTCGCGCAAGCCGGCGGTCATGCGCAAACATCCGCGGCCGCGCTGCCGCCCGCGTATCGGTTCCTTGATGAAATCGCGGCGCTCGATCTCGAGGCGATCTCGAACGCGCGATGGCCCGAGGCGGTCAGCGTGTTCGCGCTGCCCACCATGCCGCCGCTGCATATCGCGTTGCTGCGCGCGCTGTCGCGCTGGATCGACGTGCGTCTGTACGTGATGAACCCGTGCCGCGAGTTCTGGTTCGACGTGGTCAGCGAAGGGCGCGTGCAGGCACTCGACGCGGCGGGGCAGCTCGACTATCAGGAAGTCGGTCATCCGCTGCTCGCCGAATGGGGCCGCCAGACTCAGGCGCAGCTGCATATGCTGCACGAGCTGACCGAAAGCGCCGCATCGGCCGAGACCGGCGACTTCACCGAAAACCCGGAGCCGAGCTGGCTCGCCGCCGTGCAGAACGGCATCCTCGCTTTGCGCAATGAGGCCGATGCCGACGAGTTGCCTATCGAGCGCGGTATCGAGGTGCACGTCTGTCATAGCCTGTCCCGGCAGCTCGAAGTGCTGCACGATCGCCTGCTCGGCTGGTTCGACGAATTCGACGATCTACAGCCGTCCGACGTGCTGGTCGCGGTGTCCGATCTCGCGGCGGCCGGTCCGCTGATCGATGCGGTGTTCGGCACCACGCCCGCCGGCGACACGCGTCGCATTCCGTACCGCATTACCGGCCTGCCGCCGTCGCAGGCCAATCCGGTCGCGCGTCTGTTGCTCGACTGGCTCGCGCTGCCCGAGCGCAGCGTCGGCGCGCCGGATCTGATCGAATGGCTGCGCGTCGACGCGGTCGCGGTGCGCTACGGCATCGATGCGAATTCGCTCGAAGCCGCGCAGGAATGGCTCGCGGCCGCCGGCGCGCGGCGCGGGCTCGCGCCGCTCGAACCGTTGGGTGAACACGTGCCGGTCGCGCGCCATACGTTCGCCGATGCGCTGACGCGCCTGTACCTCGGCTACGCGATGCCGGCAGGCGGCGAACCGGTCGATGCGTGGCTGCCGGTCGAAGGCGCGGGCGGTTCGGATGCTGAACTGCTCGGCCGTCTGTCGCGTTTCGTCGACGACATCGACAGCTTCGCGGCGAGCTGCGCGATCGAGCGCACGCCGTCCGACTGGTCGCAACTGCTGCTCGAAACGCTCGGGCAGTGCTTCGACGGCGGTGTCGAGTTCGCCGATTCGCTCGCGGCCGTGCGCGACGCGCTCGATGCGATGAGCGCCGCGATGCAGGCCGGCGCGCATGATGTGTTGCTGCCGGCGTCGGTGGTGCGCACCGCGCTCACCGAAGCGCTCGATGACCCCGCACGCGGTGGCGTGCCGTGGGGCAGCGTGACGTTTTCTTCGCTGACGAGCTTGCGCGGTTTGCCGTTCCGCGTGGTCTGCCTGCTCGGCATGGACGACGGCGTGCTGCCGTCGCTCGCGCGTGCCGACGAGTTCGATCTGATGGCCGCGTTTGGCAAGGCCGGCGACCGTCAGCGCCGCGACGACGAGCGCAATCTGTTCCTCGATCTGCTGCTCGCCGCGCGCGAGCGGCTCTTCATCGCCTACACGGGCCGCAGCATTCGCGATAACGCGCCGCTGCCGCCGGCCGCGCTCGTCGATGAACTGCTCGATCATCTCGCGCAGGTGTCGGCGGGCGAGGGCGCGAGTCCGGCCGAGGTCGACAGCGCGCGGCGCGAGTTCATCGTCGAGCATCCGTTGCAGGCGTTCGCGTCGGACTACTTCGCGGCGAAGCCCGACCTGTTCACCTACGACGCCAATCGCGCCGAGCTGGCCACGCTGCTTGCCGAACCGCAGCATGCCGCCGCCACGCCGTTCTTCGATCAACCGCTGCCGCCGGAAGACATGCACGACGTGGCGTTCGACGACTTCGTGCGCTTCTGGCGTCATCCGGCGCGCGCACTGCTGCGCGACCGGCTCGGTATCGCGTTGTCGGATGCGCAGGGCGAGTTGCTCGACACCGAGCCGTTCGATCTCGACTATGCGGGCCGCGACGCACTCGCCGAGCGCCTGCTGCCGGTCCTGCTAGACGCCGGCACCGACGACGAGGTGATCTATAGCCGCGTGCAGCGCGTCGCCGAGGCGAGCCCCGAGTTGCCCGGCGGCGCGACCGGCGCGGTCTGGCGCGCGCGCGAGCTGTCCGCGCTGCGGCAGTTGGCGCAAAGCGTGCGGCGCGAAGTGGCCGCGGGCGTCGAGCGTTTGCCGTTCGTGCTCGACGTCTCGCCGCGCTGGCCGCAAGGCGGCGCTGGCACCGACAGCGCCGTCTCCCTGTTTGGCGACTACGACGCGCTGCTGCGCGAGTCCGCCGAAACGCCGCTGCAATTGCGCGGCACGTTGAACCTGCTGACCGGAACGGGACAAGTGATCTTTCGTTATGCCAAAGCCAGCGCGCGCGACTATCTGTCCGCGTGGCTCGCGCATCTGGTCTATTGCGCGGCGCAGCCGGACGGCCCGCGCCGCACCGTATGGCACGGCAGCGGCGAGAGCTTCGAGCTCGCGCCCGTCGCGGCTCCGCTCGACGAACTCGCGCCGTTGGCTGCGCTCTTCAATGCCGGCCGCCGGCTGCCGCTGCGCTTTTTCCCGAAAAGCGCATGGGCGCGGCTCAGCGAAAGCGAATCGGCGGCGCAAGGCGTATGGGTCAACGACCGCGTGCGCGGCGAATCCGACGACCCCGCGTTGCGCATCGCGCTGCGCGGCACACCGCTCACGCTCGACGAACCGTTCGGCAGCCTCGCCGCGATCGTCTTCAAGCCACTGATCCAGCATCTGCGGAGCGCCTCATGAGCGACGCGCTGCGCCATCAAAGCCTCGCCGCCGACGAACTCGACGTGTTCGCATGTCCGCTCGACGGCGTGAACCAGATCGAAGCGTCGGCGGGCACCGGCAAGACGTGGAACATCTGCGCGCTGTACGTGCGGCTGCTGCTCGAAAAGAACCTGAACGCCGATCAGATTCTCGTCGTCACGTTCACGAAGGCCGCGACCGCGGAGCTGCACGAGCGCATACGCGGCCGTCTCGCGGAACTGCATCGCGCGATCGAGATGGACGACGACGGCGACGATCCGTTCATCCGCCGGCTGTTCGAAACGACGCTCGCGCCGGAGCGCGGTATCGAGCGCGAGGCCGCGTTGAAGGTCGTGCGCCGCGCGCTGCGCACGTTCGATCAGGCCGCGATCCACACGATCCACGCGTTCTGTCAGCGCGCCTTGCAGGAAGCGCCGTTCGCGGCCGCGATGCCATTCGCGTTCGAGATGGAAGCCGACGACGCGGCGCTGCGTTTCGAACTCGCCGCCGATTTCTGGCGCGAGCAGGTCGAGCCGGTCGCGCATGCGCATCCGGCGTTCGCCGCGTGGCTGGTGGCCAAGCGCGCCGGTCCCGCGTCGCTCGACGAGCAGCTGGCACGGCGCCTGAAAAAGCCGCTCGCGCAATTGCGCTGGGGCAGCGTCGACGCGGCCGGCGCAAGCGCCGATCCGCAGGCCGGCTTCAATGTCGCGTGCGCGATCTGGCGGGCCGAACGCGACGCGATCGTCGCGCTACTGGCCGAGGCACAGGAGCGCCTGAGCAAGACCACGCACAAGCCCGATCACGTGAGCGCCGCGATCGCCGCGTGGACCGACTACTTCGCGCAGGGCGATTGCCATGCGCCGCCGCCGCGCGCCGCGCTGAAGCTGACGGCGTCGGCGTTGAAGAAGGCAACCAAGGTCAAGTTCGAGCCGCCCGCACATCCGTTCTTCGAGCATGCCGACGCGCTGGCCGCGGCCGTGGTCGCCGCCGAGGCCGCGCAGCGCGCGCGCTGGCTCGCGCTGGTGCAGACATGGCTCGACTACGCGCCGGCCGAGTTGGTGGCGCGCAAGCGCACGCGCCGCGTTGTATCGTTCGACGATCTGCTCGCGAATCTGTATCGCGCACTGGCCGCGCATGCCTGGCTCGCCGATGCATTGCGTAGCCGCTATCCGGCCGCGCTGATCGACGAGTTCCAGGACACCGATCCGCTGCAATTCGCGATCTTCAGCCGCATCTTCGCGCCGGCGGGACCGCTGTTCCTCGTCGGCGATCCGAAGCAGGCGATCTACAGTTTTCGCGCGGCGGATCTGCATACGTATCTCGCGGCGCGCGAGTCGGCGTCCGCGTGCTACACGCTCGCGGTCAACCAGCGTTCGACCGCACCGATCGTCGAGGCGTGCAACCGGATCTTCGAAGCGAACCGCCAGGCGTTCGTGCTCGACGGGCTCGACTATCAGCCAGTGCGTGCGGGCGAGCGGCGCCGCGCGCCGTTTACCGATCCCGACGCGAGCGGCGGCGATTTCCGCATCTGGACGTTGCCGCGCGGCGCAACGCCGCTGGACAAACGCAGCGCGCAGCGCGCCGCGAGCGAAGCGTGCGCGGCCGAGATCGTGGGGCTTTTGCGAGGGGCGCGCGAAGGTGTCGTGACGATCGGCGACAAGCCGCTCGCACCGGGCGATATCGCCGTGCTCGTGCAGACGCACAAGCAGGGCAGCCTCGTCAAACGCGTGCTCGCGGCGTGGGGCGTCGGCAGCGTGGAGCTTGCGCAGGCGTCGGTGTTCGCGACGCTCGACGCCGAGCAGATCGAGCGCGTGCTGGCCGCCATCGACACGCCCGGCGATCTGCGTCGCCTGCGCGCCGCGCTCGCCACCGACTGGCTCGGGCTCGATGCCGCCGCGCTGTGGCGTCTCACGCAGGTCGCCGATGCGGCCGCGGCCGCGGCCGTTGACGAACCCGCGCCAGCGCTCGACGCCGCCGACGCGATGGGCTGGGTCGAGCGTTTTTCGCGCTACCGGATGCTGTGGCACGAACGCGGCTTCGCGGTGATGTGGCGCACGCTGGTGCGCGAGCTGCGCGTCGCGCAGCGGCTCGTCGCGGGTGTCGACGGCGAGCGTCGGTTGACCAACGTGAACCATCTCGCCGAGCTCGTACAGGCGCGCGCGGCCACCCAGCCCGGCATCGCGCCTACCTTGCGCTGGCTCGCCGCGCAGCGCGAGCAGGGCGGCGGTGACGAGGCGCAACTGCGGCTCGAGTCGGATCGCAATCTCGTGCAGATCGTCACGGTCCATAAATCGAAGGGACTCGAATACGCGGTCGTGTTCTGTCCGTTTCTGAACGATGGCGGCTTGCGCGAGCCGCCCTCGTCGGGCTTGCCCGATGCGCGCGAGTATCACGACGACAGCGGCGACGCGGTGCTGCACTACGGTTGCGACGAAGAGGAAGCCGAGCGCGCCTCGCGTTACGCGGTGCGCGAGCAGGCGGCGGAACGCGCGCGGCTCGTCTATGTGGCGCTCACGCGCGCGGTGTATCGCTGCTACCTGGTGGCGGGCACGTATCTGTCGTCGCGCTCGACGAAGGAGTCGCGGCGCAGCGTGCTGAACTGGCTCGTCGGTGGCAGCGGCCACACGTTCGACGCCTGGCTCGCCGAGCCGCCCGACGAAGCCGCGCTCGCGGCGAGCTGGCAGGCGCTCGCGGGCGGACCGGTCACGTTGCGGGCGCTGCCCGAAGTGACGCGCCGCGTGCCGCTCGAAAGTCTGCGGGATCAGGGCGCGCATCTGCACGCGCGCGCGAATCGGCGGCCGTTGCGCGATCAGTGGCGCATGGCAAGTTTCAGCGGGCTGATCGCGGCCGGCGGCAGGAGCGCGGATGCGCACGCGCACGCGCCGCAGGAAGACGTGCGGCCCGACCACGATGAAATCGCCGATGCGCTACCCTCCGCGCCGCTGCTCACGCCGCTCGCCGCGTCGAGCGCCCCGGCGCATGCCGACGACGACATCCTCGGGTTCCCGCGCGGCGCGGCGGCCGGCGATTGCCTGCATCGGATGTTCGAACTCGCCGATTTCACCGAGGCGCGCACCTGGCCCGACGCGATCCGCGGCGCGCTGCGCGAGCGTCCAGCGCCGGCCGCGCCCGAGCTCGCCGTGCGCTTGCCCGCGATGATGCATCGGCTGATCGCCGACGTCGTCTCGACCGAACTCGTGCCGGGCATGACGCTCGCGCGGCTCGATCCGCGTCGGCGCCTGAACGAACTCGAGTTTCTGTTCGCGGCGCCGTCGCTGGATTTTCCGGCGCTGCGCGAGCTGCTGATCGAATACGGCTATCCCGACGTCGCGCTGGAGCCCGGCGTGCTGCGCGGGTTCGTCAAAGGATTTATCGACATGATCGTCGAGCACGACGGCCGCTTCTGGATCGTCGACTGGAAGTCGAACCATCTCGGCGACACCGCCGCCGACTACGCGGCCGCGTCGCTCGAAGCGGCGATGGCGAGTCACGCGTACCACCTGCAGGCGCTGCTTTATACGGTCGCGCTGCATCGCTATCTGAAGACGCGCGTGCGCGACTATGCATACGACACGCATATCGGCGGCTACCTGTATCTGTTCGTGCGCGGCGTGCGGCCCGACTGGCGCGATGTCGACGGCGCCGCCGGTGTGCACAGGCGGCGTGCGCCGTTTGAACTGGTGGCGCTGCTCGACGCGGCGATGATCGGAGGTGGCGCATGAGCACGCCCGGCACGCTTGATGAGCGCGCGGCCGCGCCGCTCGGGCTCGAAGACATCGGCGTCAACCTGCCCGCGCCGGCCGATTTCAGCATCGCGCTCGCCGAAGGGTTCGCGCGCCGTATCGGCATGCTCGCGCGGCGCGGTGGCGCATCGACCGAGGTGGTGAAGTGGGCGGCGCGCGGCGCGTTCGCAGCGAGCCGCGCGACCGCCGAAGGGCACGTGTGCGTGCCGCTCGCGACGCTCGCGCGCCGCTTCGACGCGTCGAGCGCCGAAGTGCGCGCGGCGCTGCTCGCGAGCGGCATGGCAAGCGATGGCGCAGCGGCCGCGGCGGGCGCGGCGGCGTTGCGCCCGCTCGTGATCGACGCGCAGGGGCGTCTCTATCTCGCGCGCTACTACGACTACGAGCGGCGCCTGGCCCACGCCCTGGTCGCGCATGCGACGGGCGAGGCGAGCACCGCGAAGGCCGACGCCGACACCGCCCCCGCCGCTTTGCGCGAACGCCTGCTGCGCTACTTCGGTCCGCCGCGAGACGACGACGTCGACTGGCAACGCGTCGCGGCCGTGATGGCGCTGTCGGGGCGGCTGACGATCGTCAGCGGCGGCCCGGGGACCGGCAAGACCACGACCGTGGTCGGCGTGCTTGCGTGTCTGCTCGATGCGCGGGCCGATTTGCGCATCGCGCTGGCGGCGCCGACCGGCAAGGCGGCGCAACGGATGCAGGAAGCGTTGCTCGCGCGCGCGCGCGACCTGCCGCCCGAACTCGCCGCGCGTTTGCCGCAGACGTCGTACACGCTGCATCGCTTGCTGGGGTCGGGGCCGGGCGGGCGCTTCCGGCATCATCGCGATAATCCGTTGCCGTATGACGTGGTGGTGATCGACGAGGCGTCGATGATCGACGTGGCGATGGCCACGCATCTGCTCGACGCGATCGGGCCGCAAACGCGGCTCGTGATGCTCGGTGACAAGGACCAACTCGCCGCGGTCGAAGCCGGCGCGGTGTTCGCCGAACTCAGCGCGCGGCCGGCGTTGAGCGCGCGCGGATTGCAATGGGTCGCGCAGGCGCTCGACATCGACGAGGCGCGGCTCGCGCGGGCTTTGCCGCGCGCGTTGCGTGAAGTCGATGAAGCACCGTTGGACGATTTATTTGCGCCGCCCGAGGCGCCGCAAACCTTCGAGTCAGCCGCGTCGGGCGATCTGTTCGGTGACGGCGTGACATCGGCGACTGGCGAGCAGGCCGATCGCGATAAGCGATCGGCGATCGAACGCTACCCGCTCGCGGACTGCGTCGTCTGGCTCGAGCGCAACTACCGGTTCGGCCTCGAGTCGCCGATCGGCCGTTTGTCCGTCGCGATTCGCAACGGCTCACCGAGCGCGGCGCTCGACGTATTGCAGATCGACCCGACCGAGGTCTGCGCCGCGGCGCTGCACGAGGACGCTCACACGACGCTGGCTGAGCGCACCACCGCAAGACTTGCCGGGGGCTTCGCGCCGTACGCCGACGCGCTTGCCAGGGCGCTCGCCGTCGATACGCCCGATCCAGTGCCGCTCTTCGACGCGCTCAACCGCTTCCGCATCCTCTGTGCGACGCGGCTCGGACCTCGCGGCGTCGATCAGGTCAACGCGGCGATGGCGGCTGAGGTGCGCCGCGCCGCGGGCGTCACGCTCGCGGTCGGCGCGCAGTGGTTTGCCGGACGTCCGGTGATGGTGACGCGCAACGATTACGCGCTGGGTCTGTTCAATGGCGACATCGGCATTGCGCTGCCGGGCGCGGTCGGCGCGCTGCGCGTGTACTTCCGCACCGGCGACGGCGGTGTGCGCGCGGTGTCGCCGGCCGCGCTGCCGCCGCACGACACCGCGTTCGCGCTGACGGTCCACAAGTCGCAAGGTTCGGAGTTCGAGCAAGCGGTGCTGGTGCTGCCGTCGGCGTTCAGCCGGGTGTTGTCGCGTGAGCTCGTGTATACGGCGATTACTCGCGCGCGCGAACGCGTCGAGGTGATCGGCGCGCGGGCCGTGCTCGCGCAGGCGATCGCGACGCCGACGCAGCGTGATTCGGGGCTGGCCGCGCGGATTGCCGAAGCATCGCGTTGATCGCGCGGCAGCAGGCAGAAAAAGCGGAGTGGCGGACTTGTGGTGCGAGCGGCGCTCAACCGGCAATCCCGCTCGCCCGCTCGATGGCCTCGACGCGGCTGCGCATCGTCCTGCGATACCACAGTGTCCACAGCGCGAGTCCCGCGTAGATGCCGTAGCCGATAAAGGGCGACACGACGAGGAAGCGTTCGATCGGCCACGTCAGCGCCATCCACGCGCGTAGCGCGGTTTCGGCGGTCAGCCCGATGCCCCACACGAGCGTCATGGTTCGCATCGCGGTGGCGAGACCGGGGCGCTCGCGCCATAGCGCCTCGAAATGCGCGGCGCCGCCTTCCATTTCGCGCGCGACCGTCGCGCGCGCGAGGTAGAAGATCAGAGGACGACGCATCGGCAGTGACAGCAGGAACACGACGCCGACCGCGCCGGACACCAGCGACTCGCGCAACAGCAGCATGCGCGGACTGCCCCCGAGCGCCATGGCCGCGACCGACAGCACGATGCCCGCCACCACCATCACGCTGAGGGCATCGACGCGCCTGAAGCGCGCGAGCTCGATCGCGCTCCACACGAGCGGCGGCACGGCGGACGCGATTAGCGCGCCGGTCTCGCCGACCCGCGGCAACGCGAGCCGGTAAGCAAGCCACGGCAGCAGAAAGTTGACGGCCAGTTCGAGCACGAAACCGGGACGGATTTTCATATGAATTTACGCCGTAAGCGAAAGAACCAGTATCGATGAACCGGTCGGGCCGACGCAAATGGTTTTTTTCGTAGCGTTCGCGAGCCGGTGCCGCCGGGCGCCGCACCCGGCGCTCCGCCGCCTTCCCGCGAGTTCGGGCATCTCGCGTCGAGCGCTTGTACACTGACGCATCTTCCTTGCCGACCACCTATGACATCCCGCTATCCGGTCCCGCCCAACGAAATCGAATTGACCGCCGTGCGCGCGCAGGGGGCGGGTGGTCAGAACGTCAACAAGGTGTCGAGCGCGATCCATCTGCGTTTCGACGTGCGTGCCTCGTCGCTGCCGGAAGTGCTGAAGATGCGTCTGCTCGCGCTGTCCGACCACCGGCTCACGCGCGACGGCGTCGTGATCATCAAGGCGCAGGAGCATCGGACCCAGGAGATGAACCGCGCGGCGGCGCTCGCGCGGCTCGATGAACTGATCGAAAGCGTCAGCGTGACCCGCAAGCATCGGGTCGCGACGCGGCCGACCCGCGGGTCGAACCTGCGGCGGCTCGACAGCAAGGCCAGGCGCGGCGAGGTCAAGTCGGGGCGCGGCCGCGTGCACGAGTAGCGGCGTGGGTCGCTAACGTCTCGCGCCGCGTCTGCCGGTGCGCACATCCGGCGGCGACGCCTCCGGCACGAAGTCGACGCACAGCACGTGCGTGCCGTCGCGCTCGAACGCGATCGCCGCGGTGTAGCAGTCCTGACCATCGGCGAGCGAATAATGCGGCCCCATCATCGCGACGCGGCCCGGCGCCGCGAGCGCGTGCCGGAAATACGCGCGACGCGACCAGTTGCTGCGCGTCTCCGTATAGAGCGGCGCGAGCCGCTTCGGAGGCGGCGGGACCGACGCCGCCGTCACCGAAGGCTGGGTCTGCTCGCCCAGGCCGTCGGTGAGGAACACGCGGCGCGCTTCGGGCAGATGCCAGACCTTTTGCGCGGCCTGTTCGAGGTCACCGGTCGCCTTGTAGGTGTCGGCGGCGGCCAGCACCGCTTCCGCGAAGCCCTCGAACCCGAGCCGCTGGTGGCCGGCGTGCGCACGCTCGTACTCGGCGAACTTGCTCCAGATCGACGCGACGAGCTCAGGCACCTTCGTGCAGGCGGCCAGCACGCTGCTCTTTGGCTGACCGAACCAGAACCCCTGCACGAAATCGACGTCGGCCTGCATCAGGATCATCAGCTCTTCATCGGTTTCGACGCCTTCGGCGAGCACGAGCGTGCCCGACTGATGCAGCATCGCGATCAGATGGCTGATCATCGATTCGTCGCCCTCGCGCTTGCCCGCGCGCGCGACGAGCGAACGGTCGAGTTTGACGATGTCGGGGCGGAAGCGCCACACGCGATCGAAGTTCGAGAAGCCGGTGCCGAAGTCGTCGATCGCGATCAGAAAATCGCGCGGCTGCGAGGCGGCGAGCATGCTGGCGACGGCGGACTCATCGTCGGCGGGCTGCTCGAGCACTTCGATCACGATGCGCTCCTGCGGCAGCCCGAAATGCGCGGACAACTCGTCGATGAAAGCGCGCTGCGGCCAGCCGGTTTCGAACACCTGAGGGCGCGTGTTCAGAAACAGCCACCCGGTGCTGATGCCTTGCTCCATGAAGTTCGCCACATGCAGGCAGCGCGCGATGCGATCGAGTTCGCGCGCTTCGGCGGCCGAGCGCGTGCCGGAGAACAATACTTCGGGCGAGACGGGCAGACCGACCGGATCGAACGCGCGCAACAGCCCCTCGTAGCCGACCACGCACTGATGCGTGACCGACAGCACCGGCTGGAACACGCTGTGCAATGTCAACGCGCGCCAGGTCGCGGTCCAGCCCGACTCGCCGCGGACCAGGTGCGGGAGCAGGCCGCTCACGGTCAATTCGCTGACGGATGGCATAGAAGCGGGCATGAAAGCTGACATGGGATCGTTGCGGCAAGGGAATGAAGGGGCACGCAAACCCATTCGGCGCGTAGCGCTCGCACACCCGAAGCGCCGCCGGAACGAAACGAATGCATCCCGCGAACACGAAGGGCGGTGCCAGCCACGCTGGACTCCGGCGAATTGGTCAAAATGAGTCTAGCAGTTTGCAGCGCGCGACAATGTGCGGGTTATCACAAACGCATGGGCGCGAAAATTGTCTGCAAAACGGCTGCCTACGGCCGTGCGGCAATCCGTTGCGGTAATGCGCCGGAGCGTCCCGCGCGCTTGCCACGCGCGAAACCGATTCTCAATCGCAATGAGTTACCGTACCACGCCGAGGGTAGCAGGGCGCCCGGTGGTCGCCCGCCAAACTCCAGGCCGACGGTGCTCACATGCTAGTGCCGCTGTAGGCACTGATGCGGCCATTCGGGCGGCGGGCTTGGCACTGCTCTGCCGGGCGGATTTTGGCGCGACATGCAGGAGCTGCGCCGGTTCGTGTTCATCGAGCGGTGGGAAAGCCAGGATGCGCTCGCGGCGCATGCGAAATCCGCGCATATCCAGGCTTATAAGAAGGCGGCCGCGGATTGGATCGAGCACGCGGAGATTCGCGTGGTGTAAGATCGCCTGAAGTCGGGCGCGGGCGTTAGCGGCGCGCGGACACGCTGGACAGGTGGGGCGGCCCTGAGGCCGCCGGCGCGCCGTCAGCGATCAGTGGGTTGCTTGCGGGACATCGAGAATCAGGATGATGGTCCAGTCGGCGTCGCCGTCATGGTGATACTGGCGCTCCGCGACAATGAACGGCTGCTGCTTGTCAGCCGGGCCGAGAAACAGCACGTCGCCTTCCATCGGCAGGCATTCGACGGGCGGCAGCGCGAGGTACGCTTCCTGACCGCCACGCGGCATCAGTTTTTCGATCTTGCGAGATGCTGCTTCGGTCCATTCGATATCAAGCTGGATGTTGCTCATGCTGTCCTCCGCACCAGGGTGCGCACGGGTTAGGGGATGCCGGCGGCTCGCCGGTCGGTGCGCGACTTTAGCATACAGAGAGCAGAGCGCCGGCGGCTTGCCAGGCCGGTGCGCGCTCGGAGTGCCTTGCCAGCAGCGAGCGGGTCGCACAAATAAAAAAGCCGAAACCGGCGCTGCCAGCTTCGGCTTTTTCACCTTCACGACGAGGCCGCGAGGCGAGATCCGCGAAGTCGTTCAGGTGCCCGACGCGTCGGCACCCTTCTTCGGATGATGCGGAGCCATCTTGTGATGCTTGGCCGGCGCGGCCGGTGCGTTTCCCATCGACTGCTCGCGGTTTTGCAAATCTTGCGCACGCTGCTCGACGTCGGCGGCCTTCGCCGGATCGGTGCTCGTCGTGATGCCGTTGTCCTGCGCGTGAGCCGCGCCGGCTGCGGCACACAAGGAAACCAGGATCGCCATGGACACTTTCTTCATCGTTACCTCCGTAGAATGGTGGTGGACCCGAGTATTGCCTGTCCAGTGGGAAAGACAATGCATTCTATCGAGCAAACTCTTCTCCAGCCGATGGCTTTGTAACCGTGCTCAACACTTGTTACGTTTTGTAATAACTGGACGCTGGTTGAATAAACCGCGACGTCCTCGAATGCGAGAGCGCAGCGGCCTACATCGTTCGTCAGAACCAGCCGATCGCGCGATACAGGTGAAATTGCGCGAGGCCGATTAGCTCATGCAACGCTATCTCCGCGGCCACGAGATTGGCGAAGCGCGGCAGCACGCCGATCCGCGCGCGCCGCGCGCTCGAAATCTGCGGCTGCGGCTCAACGCCGAAGCGCTGAAAATCGAGCAGCGCACGCGGCATCTGATACGCGGAGGTGACAAGTATCAACGTGTCGTAATGTGATTGACCGACAATAACCGAGACGTTGCGCGCGTTCTCATAGGTCGTGCGGCTGCTTTGCTCGAGCACGATGTCCGAGCGCGCCACCTGCTGACGCAGCAGATAGGGCAGGTAGGTGTCGGCTTCGGTCGCGCTATGCCGCTGCGGATTGCCGCCGCTGACGATCACCCGGCACGTGCTCGCCGTGCGCTTGCAGGCCGCGTAGTTCTGCGCGCTGACCTCGATGCGCGAGAGTACGTCGCGCGGTGGCACCAGCACATGGTCGTGGTCGTAGACCGTGCCGCCGCCGAGCAGGATGATCGCGGTGCGTGGCGCGAAGGTGGCGGCCGTGGCGCTCTGTCGTTGCGGTTGCGCCAGATCGAGCAGTGGCGCGGTTAGCCAGCCGGCCGCGAGCAGCCAGAACAGCGCGATCATGCAGACGATGAGCGGCCGGCGCGCACGTTTCCATAGCACGATTGCTGCAAAAAAAAGCGCTAATAAAGTGAATAGAATCAATTTAAATGGGGTAACGTATGTCTTTCGGGACAAATCCACGGGCCTGCCATCGCGCCGCGGCGGTTGCATCGTCGGTTCATGGAGAGAACGCTAACATGCCGTTCTGACGGGGGTTCCGAAAACGAGACCAGGCAGCACCTGGCGGAAATCCGCCGTCAGACAGGCGGCGAGCTTCCGACCAGGCGCGGGTGCTACGCGCGTCGCCGGTGGCGCAGTGACGCGTGGGCATGAATGTGTCATAGCTGCACTTTAAGAAAGAAGTGAGATGACCACGTATTCCAACGAAGCGGTACTTGAAGCGCTGCGGCGAGCGCAATATCGTCAGGTTCCCTGGGCCAGAAGGCCGGGTGTCTTCCAATATCTTCGCGCGCTGGGGCTGATGGACACCGTTCGTCAGCGAACCGTCGCACCGGCGCCAGGCTTTCATGCTCCCGTCGACATCGCGGTGCTCACCGAACGCGGCAAAGCGGAGTTTGCGCGGCTCGAGCACGACGAGCGTCTGCTCACATGGACAGCGCAACGCATGAACGATTATGTTCTCGGCGCGGCCGAACCGCAGTCCGCCGCGACAGCCGAAGTCAGATCTTAGCTCAAGGTTCATCGCTTACCTGAACTGAGTCACTGTCCGCCCGGGCCTGTCGCCCCCTCGGCGGGCCGTCGCTGACGTCGACCGGTCGTCGTGCGCGTCCGGGGGCGAATCTCGGCTTCCCATCGACAAGGCGGCGACGCGATCCGCGCAGGTCGTCGTTGCGCGCCTTTCATGCCATCAACGCCTCGAGGGCGAAAAAAAGCCCGTATCACGAAGATACGGGCATACCGGAATTACTACTGCCACGCTGTGCTAATGGCGTTGAGTCAGACTGGTGCCGCGTCCGGTGGTTCCCCGATCGTAAGTGCGCAATGCAAGATACTGGGCACCGCGTCACGCGACGCGCCGTCCGAGCGGCGACTTGGCAAATGGCAAATCAACGCCGCCGCTGATCCTCACGCGGCGCATCGGGCCGAGCCCGCACATTGCTGGCGATATCGCCGCGCAGATCGCCACGCGGCGTCGGCGGCGTGAAGTCGCGATTATGGGCCTCGCTCTGCTGCCACGCTTCCAGCGTGGCTTGGCGGTCCGGGCGCCAGTTCCACCCTTGCGGGCGTTGTTGCGCAATTGCGGGCGCGGCCATCGATGAAATCACAATGCCGCACCACACCAGTGACATTGGTTTCATTCCGAAATCCCCCTCAACCTCGAGCCCCTCGACTCAAGGCCTGTTTGCATAAGTATTAACGTATGCCGGAGGACGAAAGCACGCTGTAATTAATAGTAAATGGATGTTTCACCCGGAGCTATCGGGTAGTTTGGCAGTCTGAGGCAGCGCGCAAGGAGCGCTGTGGCGGTCGTGCGGGAGGCGCGACGAAGGGGCGCGCGAAGCGGAGAAGACAGCGTCTCGCGGCGACCGTCAAATGCTGGCGGGTCGTGGGCGCGCACGCAATCGTGGAAAAGTGGCTGGATAAAAAACCGGGCGCCTACAGGCGCCCGGTGACCGCGTAGTTTCGCGTCAGGCCATCTTGACCGGCGCGCGCCACGATTCCGGATTGGTCCAGAACGCGCCGCGTAGGCGGTCGCGGCTCGGCGGTGCCGGCGGTTTCGCGGCCGTTGCGCCGATCCGGCCGCGCAGCGAGATTTCGCGGCCGCTCGTGCCAAGCCGTTTCACAATTTCAGCGAGCGTGCCATCGGCTTGCCACTCGTCGAAGCGCCGGCGGCAAGTCGGGGGGGACGGGTAGCGGCCCGGCAACTTGGACCAGCCTTCGCCTGTCGACAACACCCAAAGCACGGCGTTGACCACCGCCCGAGCTTCCACGCGCGGTCGACCGCGCCGTTCGCTGCGCGCCGGTTCGGCGCAGAACAAAGCCTCGACCAGCGCCCACTCGTTATCTCTCAAATCGTCGAACAGCATCATGTTTCACCTCAGCGAAGCTAACTCCGGTGCGCTGCCCCGCGCCGCGCACTCTTCACGCACTCGATAGGCGAGTGCCAAAGGGGACGGGCTTGCCACGGATTGCCATCGGAAATCATGGCGCCCTCCCTGTGCGTTTCACAACGCACGAAGTGTGCCAATCTGCTGCCGATTGCCTGAAAGCCCCGTGGCGGCGGGCCAACGCGGGCGCCAGCCAGGGCCGTATAAGAATCCAAAAAACCCATCTCGCAAATCGGGACAATCACCAATCTGGGGCAGAAAAGCCCGGCCGGCGTGCGTTCGCGCTTTTTTGCTGCATTGCAGCGGCTGCGCGGACGGTGCTTTGCCGCATGTATTTGGTCGTACAATGCGCATCAAGCTGCGCTATTGATGAGGTGAACAAATGAATGTGACGCTGCGACAGCTCAGGGTTTTCATCGAGGTGGCGCGCTTGCAAAGCTTCAGTCGGGCCGGCGCCGAAATCGGCCTCACGCAGTCGGCGGTCAGTCGCTGCGTACGCGAGCTCGAAAGCGAGATCGGCCTGAAGCTCATCGATCGCACGACGCGCGAAGTGCAACTAACCGACGTAGGCGGCAACCTCGTGGCGAGTGTGTCGCGACTGCTGGGGGATCTCGACGACGCGTTGCGCGAGATCCGCGAAATCGGCGAGCAGCGCCGCGGACGCGTGGTGGTCGCGGCGAGCCCGACCGTCGCGTGTCGGCTGATGCCGCGCGTAGTCGCGTCGTGCGGACAGCAGTTTCCTTATGTGACGCTTGGGCTGCGCGACGACGTGCAAAGCGACGTAGTGCGCAAGGTGAAGTCGGGTGAAGTGGACTTCGGCGTGATCATCGGCCCGTTCTCCGACGACGATCTGCTCAGCGAGACGCTGATGACGGACTCGTTCTGCATCGTGTCGCGTGACGATCACCGGCTCGCCGCGCGCAAGCAGGTTACGTGGAAGGACCTCGACGGCGAGCAACTCGTGATGCTCGATTATGCGTCCGGCAGCCGCCCCCTCATCGATGCCGTGATGCAGGCGCAGGGCGTGAACGCCACCGTGGTGCAGGAACTCGGCCATTCGGCGACGGTGTTCGGGCTCGTCGAGGCGGGCGTCGGGATCAGCGTGCTGCCGTGGCTCGCGCTGCCGCTGCCGGCGGGGGCGTCGCTGGTCGCGCGTCCGCTGGTGCCGCGCGCGGAACGCCTCGTCGAACTGGTGCGGCGGCGCGACCGGTCGCTGTCGCCCGCGGCCGAGGCGGTGTGGAATCTGATCCGCCAGTTGCCGGGCCGGGCCGAGGAGTTGAATTAACGGGCGGGATCGCGTGCGATCCGTTCGACTGGTGGATTGGCGCCGGGCGCGGCCCGCCGCCCACACGCCGCCTGCCGCTACTCGCTGCGCCGCTGTCCGGTTACCCGGCGCGCTAAACTACCATCTTCATCGCGCACGCCTTCGCGGTTGCGCTTCGAGCCTCTTATCCTTCACCCACCCGGAAGCCTCGATGAGCGAATTGGACCTGCCCGTGCCCTCCATCCCGAATGCGCGCGACGCCGTACGCGCGCTGCGTCCATCGCAAATCCGTGAAGTCGCGAACGCCGGTTTCGGCGTCGACGACGTACTGCCGTTCTGGTTCGGCGAGTCCGATCGCGTCACTCCCGCATTCATTCGCGACGCCGCGAGCGCCGCGCTCGCCGCCGGCGCGACGTTTTACACGCACAATCTCGGCATCGCGCCATTGCGCGCAGCACTTGCGGGCTACGTCAGCGAGTTGCACGGGGCGACGTGGCCCGAGCACGTCGCGGTCACGAGCGCGGGCGTCAACGCGCTGATGCTCGCCGCGCAGCTGGTGGTCGGCGGCGGCGACCGCGTCGTCGCGGTGACGCCGCTATGGCCGAATCTGGTCGAAATCCCGAAGATTCTCGGCTCGCATGTCGAAACCGTCGCGCTCGGCTACGGCGAACGCGGCTGGGAGCTCGACGTCGGGCAATTGCTGACCGCGCTGAGACCTGACACGAAGATGCTGATGATCAACTCGCCGAACAACCCGACCGGCTGGGTGATGAATCGCGACGACCAGCGCAGCGTGCTCGAACACTGCCGGCGGCACGGCATCTGGATCGTCGCGGACGAGGTCTATGAGCGGCTCTACTATCCCGGCGATGACGCCGCCCAGGCGGCCGGTGTGCGCACCGCGCCATCGTTTCTCGACCTCGCGACACGCGACGAACGCGTGATCTGCGTGAATTCGTTCTCGAAAGCCTGGCTGATGACGGGGTGGCGGCTCGGCTGGATCGTCGCGCCGACCGCGTTGATGGACGACCTGGCGAAGCTGGTCGAGTACAACACGTCGTGCGCGCCGTCGTTCGTGCAGCAGGCGGGCATCGCGGCGCTCCAGCAGGGCGAGCGTTTTACGCAGCAGTTGGTGCGCGACCTGAGGACGTCGCGCGACCATCTGGTGCGCGCGCTGTCGGCGGTTCCCGGCGTCGATGTGAAGGCCCCGCTGGGCGCGATGTATCTGTTCTTCTCGATGCCGGGCTCGACGCGCAGTCTCGATTTGTGCAAGGCGATGGTGCGGGAGGTCGGGCTCGGCGTGGCACCGGGCAGCGCGTTCGGGCCGCAGGGCGAGGGGTTCGTGCGCTGGTGCTATGCGTGCGATACGGTGCGGCTCGATGCCGGCGTCGAGCGCTTGACGCGGTTTCTGGCGCGCCACGCCGGGGCCTGATCATGCGGGCTCGTACGCCCCCCGCGCTTCGTGTTGACGCACCGCGAGCGGCGAAAAGCCGCGAATCGTGAGAATCTTCTTGCTGTCGACTCGACTCGACTCGACGCGGGCGGGCGCGGCTACACCGGTCGGCGCCGCAGCAGAAGATGCACGGCAGATCGCGGCTTTACGCCCCGGTCGTTTTTGCGTAATATGGCGCTCAGTCACGCGATTCCTTTCAGGAATATCGCCGCTCCGTCCGGCTGGGTCTGGCTCGATAAGTCTGTTCGCCACCCCCCGGTGCGTGCTCCCATCAATATGACCGATCAGAATCGGGCGAGCGCGTCTTCAGTTCCACATCGTCTGTTTGATCCGGTTCTTTGACCACAGGGTCTGACCTAGCTGCATGAATACCCAAGAGGCGAAGATCGTCCTCGAGACTGCCTTGATCTGCGCGCAGGAGCCGTTAAAGCTCGGCGAATTGCGCAAGCTCTTTGCCGACGGCGTGTCGGCGGACACTGTTCGGACCTTGCTCGAAGACCTGAAGCGGGACTGGTCTGGGCGCGGTGTGGAGCTGGTCGGGCTGGCGTCGGGCTGGCGGTTTCAAAGCAAGCCCGCGATGCGTTCGTACCTGGATCGGCTGCATCCGGAAAAACCGCCGAAATATTCGCGCGCGGTGCTCGAAACGCTCGCGATCATTGCCTACCGGCAACCGGTGACACGGGGCGATATCGAAGAAATTCGCGGTGTGACGGTGAATACGCAGGTCGTCAAGCAGCTCGAGGATCGCGGCTGGATCGAGGTGATCGGTCATCGCGACGTGCCGGGGCGTCCGGCGCTGTATGCGACCACGCGCCAGTTCCTCGATGACCTTGGTCTAACGGCGCTTGACGAGTTGCCTCCGCTTGCCGATCCGTCCGCACAACTGAACGCGGATCTGCTGGGTCAGCACGCGATCGAGTTTGCCGAGGGCGACGCGCAAAGCATGCAGCAGCCGGTGCAGGATGCCGGGCACGACATCGTGGGTGAGGCTGGCGAGCCGGCTCCGCCGGAAGCGGCGCAGCACGCCGCGTCGGGATTTGAAGCAGCGCCGCCCGAGACGGTAGCCGAGTCGACGCTCGAACCGGAGCCCCGTGCGGAAGCGACCGGGCAGGCCGGCACGACGAGTGCGTCAGACGCGTCGAGCGCGCCGCACGACATGCAACAACAGCCCGGACCGGCACCCGCGGCAGCGCATGCCAGCGTCGCCGGCTCGGCACAGCATTACGATCCGGTCGCCCAGACCGATCCGGCAACACCCGCGCACGGCTCGGGCGTGGCTCGCAATACGGAGCACGCTGCCGAGCCGAACCCGATCGAGGCGGCGCACGACGATCCCGAGGATCGCCGCGATGCCGCGCAGGACGCAGGCTTTCTGACCGACGACGAAACCGAGTCGCGCAGCGCCTGACGTAACCGAACTTTTTTGCCGCGCCCGCAACGGGCGCGCGCGACCTGACATTTTGAGGTTGTTTTGACACATACCCACGACACCGATTCGTCCGAATCCGAGCGCCCCGTGCCGTCGGCGCGGCCCGACGAACGCACTACGCAAGCGGCGACAGGCGAGGGCGAGCGCCCGGCTCATGGCGCGGAAGCAGAGGGCGAAGAGCGCCCCCGCCGCGGTCTGCGTCGCGGGCCGCGCAGCCTGATCGCGCGACGCCGCGCCGGCGCGAAGACGAAGGCAGCCGAGGGCGCGCCCGCGCAAGGCGCGCCGGTCGTCGCCGAAACGCCGCCGGACGGCGAGGTCGTCGCCCAGGTGCGCACGCCGCGCAAGGACGCGGGCGCGAAACAGGGCGGGCGTCGTAACGCTGGCGGTGCGAAGCGCGAGGGCGCATCACGCGAAGACCAGCGCGAACGTCAGCCGCGCGAAGGTCAACGTGAGGGCCAGCGCCAGAATCGCCGCGGCGCCGATGCGGCCGCGGAGTCAGCTCAGGACGATCTGTTCTCATACGTGACGTCGCCCGCATTCGATGCCGACAACACCACGACTGGCGGCGTACGCGCGCCGATGCTGCGCCATGGCAAGGCAGCGGCCCCGAAGCGCGTGCTGTCGCCCGATGACGACGCGCCGAAGCTGCACAAGGTGCTCGCCGAGGCGGGCATGGGCTCGCGCCGCGACATGGAAGAGCTGATCATCGCCGGCCGCGTGTCGGTGAACGGCGAACCGGCGCACATCGGCCAGCGCATCATGCCGACCGACCAGGTCCGCATCAACGGCAAGCCGGTCAAGCGCAAGGTCGCCGGCAAGCCTCCGCGCGTGCTGCTGTACCACAAACCGACCGGCGAAATCGTCAGCCACGCGGACCCGGAAGGCCGTCCATCGGTGTTCGACAAGCTGCCACCGATGAAAACCGCCAAGTGGGTCGCGGTCGGGCGTCTCGACTTCAACACTGAAGGTCTGCTGATGCTGACCACCTCGGGCGATCTCGCGAACCGGTTCATGCATCCGCGTTATAGCGTCGAGCGCGAATACGCGGTGCGTGTCGTCGGCGAACTCGCCGAGGGTATGCGTCAGAAGCTGCTAAACGGCGTCGAACTCGAGGACGGCCCGGCGAATTTCTTGCGCATCCGCGACGGCGGCGGCGAAGGCACGAATCACTGGTACCACGTCGCGCTCGCTGAAGGGCGGAATCGCGAAGTACGCCGTATGTTCGAAGCGGCCGGCCTGATGGTCAGCCGGCTGATCCGTACGCGCCACGGCCCGATCTCCCTGCCGCGTGGTCTGAAGCGCGGCCGCTGGGAAGAACTCGAGGACAATCAGGTGCGCGCACTGATGGCATCGGTCGGCCTGAAGGCGCCGGCTGAGGAACGCGGTAGCCGCAATGCGGCGCCGGAGCGTCGTCAGCCGGATCCGATGCAGACGTCGATGGGCTTTATCAACCGCGAGCCGGTGTTGATGTCGCACAGCCGCTTCGAGCAGCAGCCGCGCGGACAGGGTCGCCGTGGCGCGGCGGGCGGTGGCTTCGGCGCGGGCATGGGGGGCGGCACTGGTTCTGGTGTCGGTGTGGGCAATCGTGGCGTCGGGGGGCAGCGCGGCCGCGACGTCGACGGCAATCGCGCGTCGTCGCCCAACGGCAACCGTGCGCGCACTGGCGGCAAGCGTGCCGGCGCGTCCGGCGACAGCGGCGGCAATCGCGGGCCGGGCGGCAATCGTGGCGGCAACGCCAACCGTGCCGGCGGCAACGCGGGTTCGGGCGGCGCGAATCGTGGCGGCGGCACGGCGCGCGGTCGCTCGCGCGGCCGTTGAGCGGAGCGCTGTACCGCGTTTGAGGGGTGGCCGTTGAACGGCCATACCCTTTGGTGCAGTTCGCATGACCTGCCAGGCTGATATGACTTCCGGTGTCAATCGGGATCGGGTTTTTAGTTTCTCGAATTCATGTTGCCGGAATTTCCTCAGGGCGGCGTAGCAGTACATTTCGGCGGTGGATCAAGCTGATATCCGCGGGTTGGGTACCGCACTACAGATGTCCGCCCAATGAGCCTGCCGCTATCTGGAACCGCAAGTCGGATGCAGTAGTCCGTTGCGTAGCCTGGTCGCGGCTTACTCGTCCCAAGCGAGAGTAGAAAGGCCTTCACGCGTTGCCGTGCGCGCTTCAGGTCGTCTTTGGCGCCACCCACGTCCGTGCCAGATCGCGGAACGCTTCGTCGTCGCTCGGCACGTACACCGCGGAGAGGTCACCGGCGCGCAAAGACCGCACAAGCTTGATCGCATCACGCCGCTCAGTCTTGACCCGTTCACCCGGTTTTTTCGGAATCGGCGATCGGGCGCACACGATGCACCCGAATCCCTTCTGCACGGACTGCCGGTAAAGTCCGTAGCCGCATGGACCGGCCTCGCAGACAACGCAGATGTGCCGCACATTCGACTGCAGGCGCCTGCACAGGTGATCGATATCAGTCTGCGTCATACCGATCTTGCCCAGCAGTTCGACTTCGCCCGAGCCCGGCGCATACGCGACTGTGATCGAGTCCTTGTGTACATCGAGACGGACGCACAGCGTGCTATCGTCTTCCATGCTGGCCTCCGTGCCGGAAATCGCCGGGAGCGGCCGTGTCCGCACTGTGCTGCTCTGGCTGCAATGCTAACCCGCGCTTGATTCCTTACGGCGGGCCAGCCATTGCCTCACGGGAGTCATACTGCATACTGACTAGCAATGTCGAGTGCTTCCCGGCCGAGCCGTTTATCGTTTTTGGCGATTTCATGCCGCCTCTTGTTTGCCGCGTACGCACGGCGTTCCGATGCGTCAAACGCCGTGCGAAACTGCGCTGAAGACCGACAGGACGCATCGCCGCAAAGTGTTGGCGTAGCCCCCGTCCGGCTCCCCTTCCCGACGGCTCGGGCGACCTTGCAAAAGCCCGGATTTGCCGCCACATCGTCAAAAGATTCCTATCAATTCAAGCGGAAATGCACATCGCCCGGCGTTCCGCGGATTGCGTTTGGGCCGGAAAATGGCTACAATCGCGAAGTCGCTGGGCGTACGGTTTCATGTGCGGCTCAGGTGCGACCACCGGCAATAAGATGATGGGCGTTCAGCCCATTTTTTTTTTGCCGCTCAGTTCATCGTGGTTCGGCATCTCGGGTTCGCACGAACGTGCGCCGGCTTGGCGCGCGGCCCGCATTGGTTGTTTGCAGAAGAGGCGAGGCTCGCTGCGCGAACATCTAAGAGGGCACTGTGCAACTGACGGAACTGATTGAAACCACGGTCGTGGGACTCGGCTACGAGCTCGTCGATCTCGAGCGCACCGGGCGCGGCATGTTGTGTATCTATATCGACCAGCCAGCCGGCATCGCAATCGAAGACTGCGAGAAAGTCACGCGTCAGCTCCAGCACGTTCTGACGGTCGAAAATATCGATTACGAGCGGCTCGAAGTATCGTCACCCGGTCTCGATCGCCCGCTGAAGAAACTGGCGGATTTTGAACGTTTCGCGGGCAGCGAAGCGGTTATCACACTGAAAAAGCCATTGGACGGTCGGAAATCGTACCGGGGCATTTTGCGTGCTCCGCAAGGCGAGACGATCGGTCTGGAATTTGAAGGAAAAGAAGGGGCCGCGATGCTCGATTTCACGCTCGCGGACATGGACAAGGCGCGCCTTGTTCCGAAAGTTGACTTTAGGAGCCGCAAACAATGAGTCGCGAAGTGTTGATGCTGGTGGATGCGCTGGCACGCGAGAAGAATGTCGATAAGGACGTGGTATTTGCCGCGCTCGAAGCGGCTCTCGCTTCGGCCTCCAAGAAACTCTTCGAAGAAGATGCGGATATCCGCGTCCACATCGACCGTGAAAGCGGCGAGCACGAAACGTTTCGCCGCTGGAAGGTGGTGCCGGACGAAGCAGGTCTGCAGGAACCGGATCAGGAAATTCTGCTGTTCGAGGCGCGCGAGCAGCAGCCCGATATTCAGCTCGACGAGTTCATCGAGGAGCCGGTGCCGTCGATCGAATTCGGCCGTATCGGCGCGCAGGCCGCCAAGCAGGTGATCCTGCAGAAGGTGCGCGACGCCGAGCGCGAGCAGATCCTGAACGACTTCCTCGAGCGCGGCGAACACATCATGACCGGCTCGGTGAAGCGCCTCGACAAGGGCAACTTCATCGTCGAATCGGGCCGCGTCGAAGCGTTGCTGCGCCGCGACCAGCTGATCCCGAAGGAAAACCTTCGGGTGGGCGACCGCGTGCGCGCGTATATCGCGAAGGTCGACCGCACCGCGCGTGGTCCGCAGATCGAGCTGTCGCGTACCGCGCCGGAATTCCTGATGAAGCTGTTCGAGATGGAAGTGCCGGAAATCGAGCAGGGCCTGCTCGAGATCAAGGCGGCGGCTCGCGATCCGGGCGTGCGCGCGAAGATCGGCGTGGTGGCTTATGACAAGCGCATCGATCCGATCGGCACCTGCGTCGGTATTCGCGGCTCGCGCGTGCAGGCCGTACGCAACGAGCTCGGTGGCGAAAACGTCGACATCGTGCTATGGTCGGAAGACCCCGCCCAGTTCGTGATTGGCGCGCTCGCGCCGGCAGCCGTGCAGTCGATCGTCGTCGATGAAGAAAAGCATTCGATGGACGTCGTCGTCGACGAGAACGAACTCGCGGTCGCGATCGGCCGCAGTGGCCAGAACGTGCGGCTTGCCAGCGAGCTCACCGGCTGGCAGATCAACATCATGACGCCGGACGAATCTGCGCAGAAGCAGAATCAGGAGCGCGGCGTCCTGCGCGACCTGTTCATGGCGCGTCTCGATGTCGACGAGGAAGTCGCCGACATCCTGATCGACGAAGGCTTCACGAGCCTCGAAGAGATCGCCTACGTGCCGCTCAACGAAATGCTCGAAATCGAGGCATTCGACGAAGACACCGTTCACGAACTGCGCAACCGCTCGCGCGACGCGCTGTTGACGATGGCGATCGCGAACGAAGAAAAGGTCGAGAATGTAGCGCTCGACCTGAAGAGCCTGGACGGCATGGACGCCGACCTGCTCGCGAAACTGGCCGAACATCAGATCCAGACGCGCGACGAACTCGCCGAGCTGGCCGTGGATGAACTGGTCGAGATGACTGGGATGGGAGAGGATGCCGCTAAGGCGTTGATCATGAAAGCACGTGAACACTGGTTCCAGTGAGAAATGACCATGGCGCACTGAATTGAACGCGGCCGTCAGGCCGCATGACCCGATGCTAACCGCAAGGAATCGGTCCTTGCATTAAGAGGAATGAATGGCGAGTAACAACGTAGCCCAATTTGCCGCGGAACTGAAAATGCCTGCAGGCGTGCTGCTTGAGCAGCTGCAGGCAGCTGGCGTCACAAAAGCGAGCGAAGCCGACTCCTTGTCCGAAACGGACAAGGCGCGTCTGCTCGACCACTTGCGCAAGTCTCACGGCTCGACTGATGCAGACAAGCGCAAGATCACGCTGACGAAACGGCATACGTCGGAGATCAAGCAGTCCGATGCGACGGGCAAAGCTCGCACCATTCAGGTCGAGGTGCGCAAGAAGCGCACGTTCGTCCGCCGCGACGAGACTGTCGCGGAAGGCGGGGATGCATCGAATCATGTGGCCGAGAACGCGGACGCAGAAGATCTCGAACTGCAGCGTCGGGAGGAAGAAGCACGTCACGAAGCTGAACTGCTCGAAAAGCAGGCGCAGGAGCTGAAGGCGCGCCAGGAACAGCTCGAGCGCGAAGAAGTCGACCGTCAGGCGCGCGAGCAGGCCGCGGAAGCCGAGCGTCAGCGCGCGGAAGAAGATGCAAAGAAGCGCGCAGCGGCTGCGGCCGAGGCGGCGGCTCGCGAGAAGGCCCAGCAGGCGGCGGCGAAAGCCGCTGCACCGGTTGCCGAGAAGGCAAACGAGCAGGACGACGAACGCGCGGCAGCGGAACGCGCCGCGCAACGCGAAGCCGCGAAGAAAGCGGAAGACGCCGCGCGCGTGGCCGCCGAAAAGGCGCGCGCCGAACAGGAAGAAATCGCCAAGCGCCGCGCGGCGGCCGAAGCCGAAGCGCGCGCGATTCGCGAAATGATGAACACGCCGCGCAAGGCGCAGGTGAAGGCGCCGGAACCGGCACCGAAGCCCGCCGAGCCGGCCAAGGCGGCCGAAGCCAAGGGCACGCTGCATAAGCCGGCGCGTCCGGCTGGTGAAGCACCGGCGCGCCCGGCAGCGAGAAAGCCGGCAACCGCCGCGACTCCGGCGCCCGCGAGCGCACCGTCGGCGGGCGACAAGAAGAAGCCGGGCGGCGGTAAGAGCGGCTGGCAGGACGATGCAGCGAAGCGCCGCGGCATCAAGACGCGCGGCGATTCGAGCGGCGGCGTCGATCGTGGCTGGCGCGGCGGTCCGAAGGGGCGTGGCAAGCATCAGGAGCAGAGCACCACGTTCCAGGCGCCGACCGAACCGATCGTGCGTGAAGTGCATGTGCCGGAAACCGTCACGGTCGCGGATCTCGCGCACAAGATGGCGGTGAAGGCTTCGGAAGTCATCAAGGTGATGATGAAGCTCGGCCAGATGGTCACGATCAACCAGATGCTGGACCAGGAAACGGCGATGATCATCGTCGAGGAACTGGGCCACCATGCGCTCGCGGCGAAGCTGGACGATCCGGAAGCCATGCTGGTCGAAGGCGAAGCGAGCGACGCCGAAGCGCTGCCACGTCCGCCGGTCGTCACGGTGATGGGCCACGTCGACCACGGCAAGACCTCGCTGCTCGACTACATCCGCCGCGCGAAGGTTGCGGCAGGCGAAGCGGGCGGTATTACGCAGCACATCGGCGCCTACCACGTCGAAACGCCGCGCGGAGTGATCACGTTCCTCGACACGCCGGGTCACGAAGCCTTTACGGCAATGCGTGCCCGCGGTGCGAAGGCGACCGATATCGTGATCCTGGTGGTGGCGGCCGACGACGGCGTGATGCCGCAGACGAAGGAAGCGATCTCCCACGCGAAGGCTGGCGGTGTGCCGCTCGTCGTCGCGATCAACAAGATCGACAAGCCGGAAGCGAATCCGGAGCGCGTGAAGCAGGAGCTCGTCACGGAAGGCGTCGTGCCGGAAGAGTACGGCGGCGACTCGCCGTTCGTGCCGGTGTCGGCGAAGACCGGCGCGGGCATCGACGATCTGCTCGAAAACGTGCTGCTGCAGGCCGAGGTGCTGGAGCTGAAGGCACCGGTCGAATCGCCGGCCAAGGGTCTCGTCATCGAAGCGAAGCTTGACAAGGGTAAGGGTCCGGTCGCAACGATCCTCGTCCAGTCAGGTACGCTGAACCGCGGCGACGTCGTGCTGGCAGGCAGCGCCTACGGTCGCGTGCGTGCCATGCTCGACGAAACCGGCAAGCCGACCAAGTCCGCGGGTCCGTCGATCCCGGTCGAAATCCAGGGTCTGTCGGAAGTGCCGCAGGCTGGCGAAGAAGTAATCGTGATGCCGGACGAGCGCAAGGCGCGTGAAGTTGCGCTGTTCCGTCAGGGCAAGTTCCGCGACGTCAAGCTCGCAAAGCAGCAGGCCGCGAAGCTCGAGAACATGCTCGAGCAGATGGGCGAGGGCGAAGTGCAGTACCTGCCGCTCATCGTCAAGGCCGACGTGCAGGGTTCGCAGGAAGCGCTGGTGCAGTCGCTGCAGAAGCTCTCCACCGACGAAGTACGCGTGCAGATCGTGCACGGAGCGGTCGGCGGCATCAGCGAGTCGGACGTCAATCTCGCGACGGCGTCGAAGGCGGTCATCATCGGCTTCAACACCCGCGCGGATGCGCAGGCTCGCAAGCTCGCGGAAGCTAATGGCGTCGACATCCGCTACTACAACATCATCTACGACGCCGTGGATGAGGTGAAGGCGGCAATGTCGGGCATGCTGGCGCCGGAGAAGCGCGAAGTCGTGACCGGCACGGTGGAAGTACGCCAGGTATTCAAGGTGCCGAAGGTCGGCACGGTGGCCGGCTGTATGGTCACGGACGGTTTCGTCAAGCGCTCGTCGTCGGTGCGCGTGCTGCGCAACAACGTCGTCATCTTCACGGGCGAGCTCGATTCGCTCAAGCGGTTCAAGGACGATGTGAAGGAAGTCCGTCAGGGCTTCGAGTGCGGTATGTCGATCAAGAACTTCAACGATATCGTCGAAGGCGATCAGTTCGAAGTCTTCGAGGTCACCGAAGTCGCGCGTACGCTGTAATTCACGCGGCACGGCACAACGGGCGGAACGGGCTTGACGCCCGCTCCGCCCGTTGTTTTTGAGCCCGCAGTGTCGAGTTTGTTGCTGGCTTGGCTGCCGCGTTCGTCGCAAATGGACTCTCACCCCGCCGCGGCGACCGCGACGCCGTCGTATCGAACGAATATCGAACACGGCTCGCGCGAACCAATTTTTTGCATCCGTCTTAGCGGAGCACACAACACCATGCCTAAGAAACGTACTACTCCCAATCGCAATGTGCAGATCGCCGATCAGATCCAGCGCGACCTGGCTGAGCTGCTGCGCGAGGTCAAGGATCCGCGCATCGGCATCGTCACATTTCAGAGCGTCGAGCTGACGCCCGACTACGCGCACGCAAAGGTCTACTTCACGACGCTGACGGGCGACCCGCAGCAAACGCTCGAAGCGCTGACGCACGCTGCCGGCCATCTGCGCAATCTGCTGTTCAAGCGCCTGCATATCCACACGGTGCCGACGCTGCATTTCCACTACGACAAGACGATCGAGCGCGCCGTGGAGATGTCGCGTCTGATCGACGAGGCAAATTCCACGCGCGCGAAAGACGACTGAGCGTCTGCCATGCCGTGGCGTTCCATGTAGCGCGCGGCGCCGTTTTTCGCATTTCCCGAACGTTCTGCCTCCCTCGACATGACCGCACCTCAACGCCCCCGCGTGCCGCGTCGCGCGCTCGATGGCGTGCTGCTGCTCGACAAGCCGCTCGGCCTGTCGAGCAACGACGCGCTGGTTCGCGCGAAACGTCTTTATCTGGCGAAAAAGGCGGGCCACACCGGCACGCTCGATCCGCTGGCAACCGGCCTGCTGCCGCTGTGTTTCGGCGAGGCCACCAAGTTTTCGCAAGACTTGCTCGAAGCCGACAAGACCTACGAGGCGACGATGCGCCTCGGTATTCGCACGACCACCGGCGACGCCGAAGGCGAGGCGTTCGACATCCGTGCCGTCGACTGCGACGAAGCGGCGGTGCGGGCGGCTTTGCCGAAATTCATCGGCGAGATCGTTCAGATTCCGCCGATGTACTCGGCGCTCAAGCGCGATGGCAAGCCGCTGTACGAGTACGCGCGCGCCGGCCAGACGGTCGAACGGGAAGGGCGGCAGGTGACGATTCGCGCGCTCGAGCTGATTGCGTGCGCGTTGCCGGATGTGACGTTTCGCGTGACGTGCAGCAAGGGCACCTATGTGCGCACGCTTGCCGAGGATATCGGCGAAGCGCTCGGCTGCGGCGCGCATCTGGTCGCGCTGCGGCGCACGGGCGTCGGCGCGCTGACGCTCGAGCATTCGGTCACGCTCGACGCGTTGTCCTACGCGACCGAACTCGAACGCGACGCATGGCTGCAACCGGTCGACGCGCTGCTGTCCACGTTCCCGCAGGTCTGTCTGAACGACGATGACACGCGCCGCTTCCTTCACGGCCAGCGCCTGAAGCTGTCGTCGCTGACGATCGCCGCCGACGCGGTGAATGCCCCGCGCGTGAGGGTGTACTCGGCGCAGGGGCGGCTTCTGGGGGTCGCGAAGCCGGGCGAAGGCGTGCTCGCACCCGACCGTCTGATCGTGACGACGGAGAGCTAGAGGTCGCCGTTTTGCCAGCCCGGCGCGGACAATAAAAAAACGGGATCGCCATCGAGCGATCCCGTTTTGATCATGCCCTCCGGTGGAGCGGTGTCGAACTAAAGCAACACCACAAACACCCCCTCAATGCGCCGTGGCCGCCGCCGCTCCCGCATCGCCGCCTGCCCGTTCCGGCCGTGTGATCCAGATCAGCGCGATCAGCGCGACAAAAATACCGGCCGAAATGAAGAACAGATCGTTTACGCCGAGCTGCGCGGCCTGCTGCGTGACCATGGTGTTGAAGAGACCATAGGTCTGCTGCTGATCCAGACCCGCCGCGCCCATCTGATGAATCGATTGACCGAACGCCGGGTTGTAAGCATTCGCCTGTTCGGTCAGTTGCGCGTGATGCATGATCGTGCGGTGATCCCAGGCGGTCTGGAAGATCGACGTGCCGATACCGCCGCACATGATCCGCACGAAGTTCGACAGCCCCGAGGCCGCCGGAATCCGATGGCCCGGCAAGCCCGACAGCGTGATCGACACGAGCGGAATAAAGAAGCCGGCCATACCGATACCTTGAATCAGCGTGGGCAGCATCAGCGAGTACGTATCGACGCCCGTCGTATAACGCGAGCGCATCCAGAAACACAGCGCGAAAATCAGGAACGACAGCGTCGCGATATAACGCGGATCGGTACGCGGCAGCACCTTGCCGGTCAGCGGCGACAACAGGATCGCGAACACACCGACGGGTGCCATCACGAGTCCGGCTTCGGTCGCCGTGTAGCCGATATCGGTCTGGAGCCACAGCGGCAACAGCACGAGATTGCCGAAGTAAAGCCCATAGCCGATCGACAGCGCGATCGTGCCGCCGGTGAAATTGCGCCGGCTGAACAGCGACAGATCAACCACCGGATGCTCGGCCGTCAACTCCCACACGATAAAAAACGCGAGCGCGATCACCGCGACGAGCGCGAGCACGACGACCGTCGTCGACGAGAACCAGTCGAGGTCCTTGCCCTTGTCGAGCATGACCTGAAGCGAGCCGACCCAGACGATCAGAAGACCGAGGCCGACGCCGTCGATTGGCGCCTTCCTGATGACCGAATCGCGGTTACGGAAGATCATCCACGTCGCGGCGGCCGCGACCGCGCCGACGGGAATGTTGACGTAGAAGATCCACGGCCACGAGATGTTGTCGGAAATCCAGCCGCCGAGGATCGGACCGGCAACCGGTGCGATCAGCGTGGTCATCGCCCACATCGATAGCGCCATCGGCGCTTTCGCGCGCGGATAGCTCGCGAGCAGCAGCGTCTGCGACAGCGGGATCATCGGGCCGGCCACCGCGCCTTGCAGCACGCGCGACGCAAGCAGGAACGGCAGGTTCGGCGACAGCCCGCACATCCATGACGACAGCACGAACAGCACGATCGACGCCATGAACAGCCGCACCTGGCCGATGCGGTCGGTGAGCCAGCCGGTCAGCGGCACCGAGATCGCGTTGGCCACCGCGAACGACGTAATCACCCACGTGCCCTGGTCGGACGATACGCCGAGGTCGCCGGCAATCGACGGGATCGACACGTTCGCGATCGACGTGTCGAGCACGTTCATGAACACGGCGAGCGACACCGCGATGGTGCCGATCACCAGTTGCGCGCCCTCGAGCGGCGGGTGAGGGACTTGCGCCTGAGCCTGAGCCATTAAAAGAGCCTTCCATGAATCATCGGGCGGACCCTCAGCTCTTATGGGCCGCCGGTTTCGCGGCGGCCGCGGCGCTCGCCGCGGTCGACTTCTGCGCGCCGCCGTTCGCGTTCGTGCCGGCGTTTTCCGAGATGATGCGCGCGATTTCCGCATCGGCTTCCGCGCCGTACTTGTCGAAGACGTTGGTCTGGTAAACCGTGGACGGCGCCTGACCGAGCTGGCCGCCGGTGTCGTCCTTGATGTTCACGTCAGCTTGCATCGACAGACCGATACGCAGCGGATGCTTCTCCAGCTCCTGCGGATCGAGCGAGATACGCACCGGCAGACGCTGCACGACCTTGATCCAGTTGCCGGTCGCGTTCTGCGCGGGCAGCAGCGAGAACGCCGAACCCGTGCCGGCCGAGAAGCCGACCACCTTGCCGTGATACGGCACCGACGAGCCGTAGACGTCGGCCGTCAGTTCGACCGGCTGGCCGATGCGCATGTGCTTCAGTTGCACTTCCTTGAAGTTCGCCTCGACCCACACGTCATGCAGCGGCACGATCGCCATCAGCGGCGAGCCGGGCGATACGCGCTGGCCGACCTGCACGGAGCGTTTTGCGACATAGCCTGTGACCGGCGCCGGCAGAGTATTGCGAGCGTGGTTCAGGTATGCGTCGCGCAGCTTCGCGGCGGCGGCCTGCACGTTCGGGTGATCGGCGATCGTGGTGTTCGCGGTCAGCGCGCGGTTTGCCGCGAGTTGCTGTTTGGCGGCGTCGAGCGCGGCCTGCGCGCTCTTCACGGAGTCGCGTGCGTGCGAAATTTCTTCCTGCGATACCGCGCCGGTCTGCGCGACCGTCATACGGCGCTTCAGGTCGTCCTGGGCGCGCGACAGATCGGCCTGGCTCGCCGCGACCCGCGCTTCGTACTGGCTGTCGTCGGCGAACAGACCGCGCACCTGGCGCACCACCTGCGCAAGATTGGCCTCGGCCTGTTCGAGTGCGACCCGCGCGTCGGCCGGGTCGAGCACGACGAGCGGGTCGCCGGCCTTGACGACCTGGGTGTCGTCCGCGTTGACCGCGATCACGGTGCCCGTGACCTGCGGGGTGATCTGCACGACGTTGCCGCTCACGTAGGCATCGTCGGTGTCTTCATGGAAGCGCGCGACGAGGAAGTAGTACAGGCCGTACGCGACCGCGGCAATCAGGATCACGATGACGAGCAGCGTCATCATGCGCTTGCGTTTGCCGTTGTTCGCCGCTTGCGGTGGAGTGGCGGGCTGCTGGGGGGTGCTCATTGATGTGCTCCGGGTTCTTTTGAACGTCGTCGTTTATTCGAGTGTTCGTGTGTATGCGTGTGCGTCGGCGCGGGCGGGCTCGCTCAGTTCGCGGCGGTGCTCGTGGCGTGGTTCGCGGCGTTGGCCGATGCGGGAGCATCGGTCGGCACGACGAGACCGGTCTGGGTTGCGTCGAAGCCGCCGCCCAGTGCCTTGATCAGACCGATCTGCAGACTACGGCGGCGCATCTGCAGACCCGTGACCGTCTGCTCGGCGGCAAGGCGGTTTTCGTCGGCGGTGAGCACCTGCAGCTGCGGCGACAGGCCGGCCTTGTAGCGGATTACGGCGAGCTGGTACGCCTTGCTCGACGCGTCGAGCGCGCGCTGGGCGTCACCCTCCTGGCGGTCGATCGAGCGGATCGACGACACCTGCGTCGAGACGTCCTGCAGCGCGTTGATCAGCGTCTGGTTGTAGTTCGCGACGTCGCCCTCGAAGTCGGCGTAGCGGCCCTTCAACTGCGCGCGCAACGCGCCGGCGTCGAAGATCGGCAGATGGATCGCCGGGCCGAACTGGATCTGACGGCTCGACGCGGTCAGGAAACGGCCCCAGCCGAACGCGTCGAAGCCGAAGCCGGCCGCGAGATTCACGTCCGGATAGAACTCGGCTTTCGCTTCCTTCACGTCATGCATCGCGGCTTCGACCTGCCAGCGCGCGGTGACGATGTCCGCGCGACGCGCCACGAGGTCGGCCGGGATGTTGTCCGGCAGAGCGACCACGTCGCCGCCGGTGAGCACCGGCTTGTCGATCTGCAGGCCACGGTCCGGGCCTTTGCCGAGCAACGCGCCCAACTGGTAGCGCACGACGGTGATCTGGCCGTCGAGGTCGGTCAGGTTCGACTGGCTCGTCGCGACGTTGCCGGCGGCGGTCTGCTTCTCGACGTTGGTGTCGAGGCCGGCCGTCACGCGGTCATTCGTGATACGGCCGACGTCCTGGCGGTTCGCGATTTCACGCGCGGCGATGTCGCGAAACGCATACAGCTGCGAGAGCTGGTTGTAGGTGCTCGCGACCGACGCGGCGAGCGTCACGCGCGCCTGCTGCATATCGGCCTCGGCGGCTTTCTGCTGCGACACGGCCTGGCCTAGCCGCTGACGGTTCTTGCCCCACAGGTCGAGATCCCACGACGCGCTCGCGAGCACGTTGTTCTCGCTATACCAGGTGCCGCCGAACGGAGGCGGGTAAAGGGAGTTTGCCGAATACAGCTCGCGGGTCCAGGAATAGCTCGCGCTGACCTTCGGGAACAGCGCTGCGCGCGAGCTTTCGATATACGAGGAAGCCTTTGCGAGCCGCGCTTGCGCCTGGGCGATCGACGGGCTGCCCTCGAGCGCTTCCGCGATCAGCTTCGGCAGTTGCGGGTCGCCGAACTGGTTGGCCCAGTCGAGCGATGGCCACTGGCCGCCCTCGTTGGGCAGACTCTGCGTCGACTCGTACTGCGTCGGCGACGCGATCTGCTTGTCGCTTTTGACGCCGAAGTAGTTCGCGCACCCCGTGAGGGCGAGCGCCGTCACCGCTGCGGCGACAGCGGCCCGGCTCGACAGCGCGGGCGCGGACAGGGAAAGGGATTTCATCGCTCGACTCTTCTTTGAGTGGAATGTATTGATGGACGCAGCAAGCAAGCTATTACGATTTGCTATCGAGATGGCTTGCGGCGTCGCGGGAAAGGCCCGTGTGTTCGCCGGAATTGACGAGCACGCGACGCAGCATGCTCTTCAGGAAGCCCACTTCTTCCGGGGTGAACCCGTTCAGCAGGTTATCGAGCACGCCATTGAAAATGGCCGGCATGCGAGCCGCGATCGCATGGCCTTCCGGCGTCAACGCGAGGCGCACGACGCGCCGGTCTTCGTTACTGCGCACCCGCGTGAGCAGGCCGCGCTTTTCGAGCCGGTCGATCAGGCGCGTGACGGCGCTTGCGTCGATTCCGTATTCACGCGCCAACTCAGCCGCGAGCAGGCATTTGCCGCTCGCCACCATGAACAGGATGCTGCCTTGCTGGCTGGTGATGCCGAGTTCGGCCATGCTGCGCTGCGTGATCAGGTTTGATAGCGTCGATCTCACCCGTGAGATGAGATAGCCGACGCTTTCGCCGAGCTGGTACTCGCTGAGATCCGGCGTGGATTCGTTGGACGGCTCCGTCATGATTCTCGTGCGAATGCAATGGTTGACTAGGCATTAGTATAGCTGGCTGTTGATTGACGCGACAAGCGTTGATACAGCTTAGGCAAGGATTATTTCGCGCTCAAGCAACAAACCGTACGGAATGACGTAGGGCGGGGCAAGGCGCGATTCGCGCAACTCGCGCAGGCGCGGAGAGCGGACGGTCTATCGGGGAATACCAGAAAAGGATCATCCGTGCGTGCTATAATTTTGGGTTCCCAAAAGTGCGCTTTGGGCTTGTTGTCGTGGTTTGGCTCCTCAACCAGCAGCATAAGCAAGCGGCGCACTCAACCGTCTTCAGGTTTCCTATGACCCGCGCCCTACGCAACATCGCCATCATTGCTCACGTCGACCACGGCAAGACCACGCTCGTCGACCAGCTCCTCCGTCAGACCGCCACGTTCCGCGAGAACCAGCAGATCGCCGAGCGCGTGATGGACTCGAACGACATCGAAAAAGAGCGCGGCATCACGATCCTGTCGAAGAACTGCGCGGTGGAGTACGAGGGCACGCACATCAATATCGTCGACACGCCGGGGCACGCCGACTTCGGCGGCGAAGTGGAGCGCGTGCTGTCGATGGTCGACTCGGTGCTGCTGCTCGTTGACGCGGTGGAAGGCCCGATGCCGCAAACCCGCTTCGTCACGAAGAAGGCGCTCGCACTGGGTTTGAAGCCGATCGTCGTGGTCAACAAGGTCGACCGTCCGGGCGCGCGGATCGACTGGGTGATCAACCAGACCTTCGACCTGTTCGACAAGCTCGGCGCCAGCGAAGAGCAGCTCGACTTTCCGATCGTCTACGCATCGGGCCTGAACGGCTACGCGGGTCTCACGCCTGATGTACGCGACGGCGACATGCGTCCTTTGTTCGAGGCAATCCTGCAGCACGTGCCGGTGCGCCCGGCCGACCCGGAAGGTCCGCTGCAACTGCAAATCACGTCGCTCGACTACTCGTCGTACGTTGGTCGTATCGGCATTGGCCGTATCACGCGCGGCCGCATCAAGCCGGGCATGGCCGTCGCGGTGCGAACGGGCCCGGAAGGCGAAATCCTCAATCGCAAGATCAACCAGGTGCTGTCGTTCAAGGGTCTCGATCGCGTGCAGGTCGACTCGGCCGAGGCGGGCGACATCGTGCTGATCAACGGTATCGAGGAAGTGGGCATCGGCGTGACGATCTGCTCGCCGGAACAGCCGGAAGCGCTGCCGATGATCACCGTCGACGAACCCACGCTGACGATGAACTTCCTCGTCAACTCGTCGCCGCTCGCGGGCCGTGAAGGCAAGTTCGTCACGAGCCGCCAGATTCGCGACCGCCTGATGAAGGAACTGAATCACAACGTCGCGCTGCGCGTGCGCGATACCGGCGACGAAACGACGTTCGAAGTGGCCGGCCGCGGTGAGCTGCACCTGACCATTCTGGTCGAAAACATGCGCCGCGAAGGCTACGAGCTGGCCGTGTCGCGTCCGCGCGTCGTGATGCAGGAAATCGACGGCGAGAAGCACGAGCCGTACGAAAATCTGACCGTCGACATGGAAGACCCCCACCAGGGCGGCGTGATGGAAGAACTTGGCCGCCGCAAGGGCGAAATGCTCGACATGGCATCGGACGGCCGTGGCCGCACGCGTCTCGAGTACCGTATTTCGGCGCGTGGTCTGATCGGCTTCCAGTCGGAATTCCTCACGCTCACGCGCGGTACGGGTCTGATGAGCCACACGTTCGATTCTTACCAGCCGGTCAAGGAAGGCGCGGTCGGCGAACGTCGCAACGGCGTGCTGATCTCGCAGGACGACGGCGCGGCAGTCGCATACGCACTGTGGAAGCTGCAGGACCGCGGCCGCATGTTCGTGGCGCCGGGAGAAGCGCTGTATGAAGGCATGATCATCGGCATCCACAGCCGCGACAACGATCTCGTCGTGAACCCGATCAAGGGCAAGCAGCTTACCAACGTGCGCGCATCTGGCACCGACGAAGCCGTGCGTCTCGTGCCGCCGGTTCAGCTGTCGCTCGAATACGCGGTCGAGTTCATCGACGACGACGAGCTGGTCGAAGTCACGCCAAAGTCGATCCGTCTGCGCAAGCGCTACCTGAAGGAACACGAGCGCCGCAGCGCGAGCCGCAACAAGGTTGCGGGCGAATAAGCCGGACTCGAATATCCGTCTGGATAGCAGGAAGCGGAAGCCACCTTCGGGTGGCTTCCTTGTTTTTGGCGCATCAAAACGTTTGGCGCTGCATCATGCCTGCCACTTTCCGGGGCGGCACACATGTAGACACCCATCGCGCCGTTCGCCTTCATTTCTCACAGAACACTGTTGCGCGCTGTGAAAAGGCACCCCGTCGCCCGCGAAACGCCCGCCATCACAGGCTTTGCGCCTGTGTCGTTCGCTATCTGGGCTATTCGTTCTGTGCTATGCTCCCGGGTGCAAAGTTTTAGGTCCTTCCAAGCAAGACTTGATTCGCGCAATCCGCTAAACGGTCAGGCCGTGTCGCGGAAGGTTCGGTAACCCGCTATTTCTCGAGAAACTCGAAGAAAGGTGAGCGTAAAAATGATGAAGCAATTCCAGTCGAACTCTTATCTGTTCGGCGGCAATGCTCCGTACGTTGAAGAAATGTACGAAGCGTATCTCGATAATCCGGCGTCAGTGCCCGAGACCTGGCGCAGCTATTTCGATGCGTTGCAGAACGTGCCCGCATCGGACGGCAGCAACGCCAACGACGTGGCCCATGGCCCGATCGTCGAATCGTTTGCCCAGCGCGCCAAGGCCAATGCCTTCCTGCCGCGCGCAACGGCCGGCGGCGAAGATCTCGCAACCGCCCGCAAACAGGTTTACGTCCAGTCCCTCATCGGCGCATATCGCTTCCTCGGCTCGCAATGGGCCAATCTCGATCCTCTGAAGCGCCGCGAGCGTCCCGCGATCCCCGAACTTGAACCCGCGTTCTACGACTTCACCGAAGCCGACATGGACCAGGAGTTCAGCGCAACGAATCTGTACTTCGGGTTCGAGCGCGCGACGCTGCGCGAGATCGTCAAAGCCCTGCGCGACACGTACTGCGGCACGATCGGCGCCGAGTACATGTACATCAGCGATCCGGAGCAGAAGCGCTGGTGGAAGGAACGCCTCGAATCGATCCGTTCGACGCCGAGCTTCAACAACGACAAGAAGAAGCACATCCTGAATCGCCTGACGGCCGCCGAAGGCCTCGAGCGTTTCCTGCACACCAAGTACGTCGGCCAGAAGCGCTTCTCGCTCGAAGGCGGCGAGAGCTTCATCGCGGCGATGGACGAAGTCGTGCGTCACGGCGGTCTGCGCGGCGTTCAGGAAATCGTCATCGCGATGGCTCACCGCGGCCGTTTGAACGTGCTGGTCAATACGCTCGGCAAGATGCCGGCAGACCTGTTCGCCGAATTCGAAGGCAAGCACGTCGATGATCTGCCGGCTGGCGACGTGAAGTACCACAAGGGCTTCTCGTCGGACGTCGCGACGGAAGGCGGCCCGGTTCACCTGTCGCTCGCGTTCAACCCGTCGCACCTCGAAATCGTCAACCCGGTGGTCGAGGGCTCGGCGAAGGCGCGTATGGACCGTCGCGGCGACGAAAACGGCGTTCAGGTGCTGCCGGTGCAGATCCACGGCGACGCGGCTTTCGCCGGCCAGGGCGTCGTGATGGAAACGCTGAACCTCGCGCAAACGCGCGGTTATGGCACGCACGGCACGCTGCACATCGTCATCAACAACCAGATCGGCTTCACGACGTCGGACCCGCGCGACTCGCGCTCCACGTTGTACTGCTCGGACGTCGTCAAGATGATCGAAGCGCCGGTGCTGCACGTGAACGGTGACGATCCCGAAGCGGTCGTGCTGGCCACCCAGATGGCGATCGACTTCCGCATGCAGTTCCACAAGGACGTCGTCGTCGACATCGTCTGCTTCCGCAAGCTGGGCCACAACGAGCAGGACACCCCGGCGGTCACGCAGCCGCTGATGTACAAGACGATTTCGAAGCACCCCGGCACGCGCGCGCTGTACGCTGAAAAGCTCGTTCAGCAGGGCGTCATCAAGGCCGAGGATGGCGAGGAATTCGTCAAGGCTTATCGCAGGGCGATGGACGAGGGCCACCACACGGTCGACCCGGTGCTCTCGAACTACAAGAGCAAGTACGCGGTGGACTGGGTGCCGTTCCTGAACCGCAAGTGGACCGACGCGGCCGACACGGCCGTGCCGCTCGCGGAACTGAAGCGCCTCGCCGAACGCATCACCACGATTCCGGAAAACTTCAAGGTTCACCCGCTCGTCGAGCGCGTGATCAACGACCGTCGCGCCATGGGCCGCGGCGAAGCGAAGCTCGACTGGGGCATGGGCGAGCACCTCGCGTTCGCGTCGCTGGTCGCTTCGGGCTACGCAGTTCGTCTGACCGGTCAGGATTCGGGCCGCGGCACGTTCACGCACCGTCACGCAGTGCTGCACGACCAGAACCGCGAGCGCTGGAACGACGGCACCTACGTGCCGCTGCAGAACATCGCCGAAGGTCAGGCGAAGTTCACGGTGATCGACTCGGTGCTGTCGGAAGAAGCGGTGCTCGGCTTCGAATACGGTTACTCGACCGCTGAACCTAACACGTTCGTCGCGTGGGAAGCGCAGTTCGGCGACTTCGTGAATGGCGCGCAAGTCGTGATCGACCAGTTCATCTCGTCGGGCGAAGTGAAGTGGGGCCGCGTGTCGGGCCTGACCATGCTGCTGCCGCACGGCTACGAAGGCCAGGGTCCGGAGCACTCGTCGGCGCGTATCGAGCGTTTCCTGCAACTGTGCGCAGACCACAACATGCAGGTCGTTCAGCCGACCACGCCGGCGCAGGTCTTCCACCTGCTGCGTCGCCAGATGATCCGCCTGTTCCGCAAGCCGCTGATCGTCGCGACGCCGAAGTCGTTGCTGCGTCACAAGGAAGCCGTGTCGGATCTGTCGGAACTCGCGAAGGGTTCGTTCCAGCCGGTCATCGGCGAAGTGGACGAAACCATCGACGCGAAGAAGGTCAAGCGCGTGCTGGCCTGCTCGGGCCGCGTGTACTACGACCTGGTCGCGCATCGCCGCGAAGCGAAGGTGAACGACGTCGCGATCATCCGTATCGAACAGCTCTATCCGTTCGCGCACAAGCAGTTCGAAGCGGAAATGAAGAAGTACGACAACGCAACCGAAGTGGTGTGGGTGCAGGACGAGCCGCAGAATCAGGGCCCGTGGTTCTACATCGAGCACCATCTGAAGGAAGGCATGAAGGAAGGCCAGAAGCTGGCGTACAGCGGCCGTCCGGCTTCGGCTTCGCCTGCAGTCGGCTACTACGCGAAGCACTACGAGCAGCAGAAGGCGCTGATCGAAGGCGCTTTCGGCCGTCTCAAGAGCGCGTCGATCGCTAAATAAAGAAACAGACGAGCCGGGAAAGCGCAGTGCGCTTTCCCGCGCCGCGCCGAACGTTTCCCATGAGGTTCAGGCGCGGCGTTCACGGTTCGCAGGCGGTCGTGAAGAAGCGCCGTCACCCGATACGTATTCAGGATACTCATAATGGCTATTGTTGAAGTCAAGGTTCCCCAGCTCTCCGAGTCGGTCTCGGAGGCAACCATGCTGCAGTGGAAGAAGAAGCCCGGCGAGGCTGTCGCTCAGGACGAAATCCTCATCGAAATCGAGACCGACAAGGTCGTGCTCGAAGTGCCGGCACCGGCAGCAGGCGTGCTCGCGCAAGTCATTTCGAACGACGGCGACACGGTCACGGCTGAGCAGGTGATCGCGAAGATCGACACGGAAGGCACCGCAGGCGCCGCCGCTGTCGAAGCCGAAGTGAAGCCGGCTCCGGTCGCTGCCGCGGCTCCCGCACCGGCGGCTCAGGCCGCTGTCGCAACGGGGTCGAACACCGCTGCTTCGCCGGCTGCCGGCAAGCTGATGGCAGAGAAGGGTCTGGCTGCGGGCGACGTCGCCGGCACCGGCCGCGACGGCCGTATCACGAAGGGCGACGTGCTCGTCGCCGGCCAGGCTGCTCCGGCTGCCAAGGCTGCACCGGCTCCGGCTGCCGCACCGAAGGCTGCGAAGCCGTCGCTGCCGGACGTCAAGGCCCCGGCATCGGCCGATCAATGGCTGAAGGACCGTCCGGAACAGCGCGTGCCGATGTCGCGTCTGCGTGCTCGTATCGCCGAGCGTCTGCTCGAGTCGCAGCAAACCAACGCCATCCTCACGACGTTCAACGAAGTGAACATGGCGCCGGTCATGGAGCTGCGCAACAAGTACAAGGACAAGTTCGAGAAGGAACACGGCGTGAAGCTCGGCTTCATGTCGTTCTTCGTGAAGGCAGCTGTTCACGCGCTGAAGAAGTTCCCGCTCGTGAACGCGTCGATCGACGGTAACGACATCGTCTACCACGGCTACTTCGACATCGGTATCGCTGTCGGTTCGCCGCGCGGTCTGGTGGTGCCGATCCTGCGCAATGCAGATCAGCTGAGCCTCGCCGACATCGAGAAGAAGATCGCCGAATTTGGCCAGAAGGCGAAGGACGGCAAGCTGTCCATCGAAGAAATGACCGGCGGTACGTTCTCGATCTCGAACGGCGGCGTGTTCGGCTCGATGCTGTCCACCCCGATCATCAACCCGCCGCAGTCCGCGATTCTCGGCGTGCACGCCACCAAGGAACGCGCAGTGGTCGAAAACGGCCAGATCGTGATCCGCCCGATGAACTACCTCGCGCTGTCGTACGACCACCGTATCATCGACGGCCGCGAAGCAGTGCTGTCGCTGGTCGCGATGAAGGATGCGCTGGAAGATCCGGCTCGCCTGCTGCTCGACCTGTAAGCGCACGTTGCACCGACGCCGGCCCGCGGTTTGCGCGGGCCGGCGTCATCCGTAGCACGTCTTTAGCATTTCGCAGTACAGGAACGGCGCGCGCCACCTCGGGTGGCCCGGCGCCGTTCCGCCATCAAAGGGATTGTCATGTCCAAAGAATTTGACGTCGTCGTGATCGGCGCAGGCCCTGGCGGTTATGTCGCCGCCATCCGCGCAGCGCAGCTCGGCAAGACCGTCGCATGTATCGAAAAGTGGAAGAACCCGGCCGGCACGCTGAAGCTCGGCGGCACCTGCCTGAACGTCGGCTGCATTCCGTCGAAGGCGCTGCTCGCTTCGTCGGAAGAGTTCGAGAACGCGTCGCATCACCTTGCCGACCACGGCATCTCGGTGGAAAACGTCTCGGTCGATATCTCGAAGATGATGGGCCGCAAGGACGGCATCGTCGAGAAGATGACCAAGGGTATCGAATTCCTGTTCCGCAAGAACAAGATCACGTGGCTCAAGGGCCATGGCAAGTTCACCGGCAAGACGGACGCCGGCGTGCAGATCGAAGTGAGCGGCGAAGGCGAAGATGGTGCAAGCAGCGAAGTCGTCACGGCGAAGAACGTGATCATCGCAACGGGTTCGAAGGCGCGTCATCTGCCGGGCATTCCGGTCGACAACAAGCTGATCGCCGACAACGAAGGCGCACTCTCGTTCGACACGGCACCGAAGAAGCTCGCCGTGATCGGCGCAGGCGTGATCGGTCTGGAACTCGGCTCGGTGTGGCGCCGCCTCGGCGCGGACGTGACCGTGCTCGAAGCGCTGCCGGAATTCCTCGGCGTGGCTGACCAGGCGCTGTCGAAGGAAGCGGCCAAGCAGTTCAAGAAGCAAGGTCTCGACATCCACGTCGGCGTGAAGGTCGGCGAAGTGAAGACGAGCGAAAACGGCGTGACGATCGCCTACACGGACAAGGACGGCAACGCGCAGACGCTCGAAGCCGACCGCCTGGTCGTGTCGGTCGGCCGCGTGCCGAACACCGACAACCTCGGCCTCGAAGCGATCGGCCTGAAGGCCAACGAGCGCGGCTTCATCGACGTGGACGACCACTGCGCGACGGCCGTGCCGAACGTGTACGCGATCGGTGACGTGGTGCGTGGCCCGATGCTCGCGCACAAGGCTGAGGACGAAGGCGTGCTGGTTGCCGAAGTGATCGACGGTCAGAAGCCGCACATCGACTACAACTGCATTCCGTGGGTGATCTACACCGAACCGGAAATCGCATGGGTCGGCAAGACGGAGCAGCAACTGAAGGCGGAAGGCCGCGAGATCAAGACCGGCCAGTTCCCGTTCATGGCTAACGGCCGCGCGCTGGGCATCAACAAGGCGGACGGTTTCGTCAAGATGATCGCCGACGCGAAGACCGACGAACTGCTCGGCGTGCACATCATCTCGGCGAACGCATCGGACCTGATCGCGGAAGCCGTGGTGGCGATGGAGTTCAAGGCGGCGTCGGAAGACATCGGCCGTATTTGCCATCCGCACCCGTCGCTGTCGGAAGTCATGCGCGAAGCGGCACTCGCCGTCGACAAGCGCGCGCTGAACATGTAAGCACGCACGCCTGAGCGAAACGCAACCTTGGCATCACCAAAGGCGGGCGGGGTTCAATCCCTCCCGCCTTTCTTTTTGCAGCAACACGATGAACGTCACCGAATACTACGAAAAAGAACTGCAGACGCGCGGTTATCAATCCGATCCGGCGCAGCGCGCGGCGGTCGACCGCCTGCAGCGGTGCTATGAAGAGTGGGTCGCATACAAGTCGCGCCGCTCGAACGCGTTCAGGAAGCTGATCATTCACCCCGATCTGCCGCGCGGCGTGTACATGTGGGGCGGCGTGGGCCGCGGCAAGAGCTTCCTGATGGACAGCTTCTACATGATCGTGCCGTTGCATCGCAAAACCCGTCTGCACTTCCACGAGTTCATGCGCGAAGTGCATCGCGAACTCGAAGAACTCAAAGGCCGGGCCGATCCGCTCGACGAACTCGCGCGGCGCATTGCGAAGCGCTATCGGCTGATCTGTTTCGACGAATTCCACGTGTCGGATATCGCCGACGCGATGATCCTGTATCGCTTGCTCGACAAGCTGTTCGAGAACGGCGTGCAGTTCGTGATGACGTCAAACTACGCGCCCGACACGCTGTACCCGGACGGCCTGCATCGCGATCGCATGCTGCCCGCGATCGAACTGATCAAGCAGAAGCTCGACGTGATCAACGTCGACGCGGGGATCGATTATCGCCAGCGCACGCTCGCGCAGGTGGAGGTCTATCACACGCCACTGGACGCCGCCGCCGGCAAGGCGCTGCGCGACGCCTTCGCGCGCCTCGCCGCGGTGCCCGACGAAAGCCCGCTGCTGCATATCGAGAAGCGCGAGCTGAAGGCGCTGCGCCGCGCGGACGGCGTGGTCTGGTTCGACTTCGCGACGCTGTGCGGGGGCCCGCGCTCGCAGAACGACTACCTCGAACTCGCGACCCGCTTTCACGCGGTGATCCTGTCGGACGTGCCGCAGATGTCGGTGCGCATGGCGTCGGAAGCGCGCCGCTTCACGTGGCTCATCGACGTGTTCTACGACCACAAGGTCAAGCTGTTGATGTCGGCTGCGGTGCCGCCGGAGCAGTTGTACGTCGACGGTCCGATGGCTAATGAATTCACGCGTACAGTGTCGCGCATCGTCGAGATGCAGTCGAAGGAGTATCTCGACACGCCGCGCCGGATCGTCGACACGTCCCTAACCTGAGTTACCGCGCACGACACATTTTCAGGATTCGGAGTGGTCTGATATTCCGCGCACGGATAACTGGCTATCTTTTGTCGTTGTTCTGACAAAGGAGGAAGCATGAACCCGTATCGCGAAATCACCGATGAAGAATGGCAGCGCGTTGCGCCACTGCTGCCCGAACTCCGGCCGCGTACCGAAATGCGTGGCCGTCCACTTGCCGATACCCGCTCGGTGCTCAACGGCGTGCTTTGGGTCATGTATAGCGGCGCCACCTGGTCCAAAATGCCGCGCCGCTACCCGCCATATCAGACCTGTCATCGCCGCTTCAAGTCGTGGTACGAATCGGGCGTGCTCAAGCACGTCACGGAGCAACTGCTCGACACCGCGAGCGAAGATTTCTGCAGATTGATGGAAGCGCGTATGCGCACGCACGCGAGCGTGCGGCACAAGCGCGCCGCGTCCAAGCGCGTGCCCGCGGCGTTTCGTGTTCCGGCCGCCGTATACAATCCGGTACCGGCCACGTCGGTGCCGGCGTCGCCGATCGCTTACGCTGCACCGCTCAAGCAGGCAGCATGAGCATCGCAAACAGCTTGCCCCAATGAAAACGGCCGCGCGATTCTTGATCGCCGGCCGTTTTTTATGTCGCACCTCCTGGCGCAGAGCGCGCATCGTTGCAGCATCATGCGCACATTCAGGCGACGTGCCAGGCGCCACGCATGCGCCGCACGTCGACCCTCATTGCTGCCGTATCCACGTTTGCGAGCGGCCAAGCAGCGCGACCCCAATGTAGCCACGCACCACGAGCTTGTTGCCGCCGTCCTCGAGATGCATCTTGCATTTGTAGACCTTGCCGTTTTCAGGATCGAGAATCTGGCCGTGATCCCACGCGTCGCCATCCTTCTTCATGCTGTTGATGATGGTCATGCCGAGGACCGGTTGATCCTTGCGCGCGTCGGTGCATTCGGTGCAACGGCGATCCGGCTGGTCGTTCGCGCCGAGACCCTTGATAACCTTGCCGTTCAGTTCGCCATTGCTGTCTTGTGCGATCTGCACGAGCGCCTTCGGCTGGCCGGTGTGATCGTCGATGGTTTGCCACGTGCCGATCGGTGTATCGGTCTGCGCCATCGCGGTCACGGCGCTGGCGAGCAGGGCGCCGGCGAGCGCGGCGTGACGGGCGGTGCGCAGCGCAAGCGCGCCGGCACGTCGAGTGAATTGCGTCATTGCCTTCCTCCTTGATATGAGACAGCGCGATCATGGTCGCGCGGCGTTATGGGCATCGTGGTCGGATGTGCGGTACCGGCCCTCGCGATGCGCAACGATGCCAGCGGTGTGCCGTTTGCATCGTCAGCGCAGAATACGCGAAAGTGCATGCGTCGTTTGATAGTGGAGCTTCTAATCCGCTCGCGGCACTTCTGAAGCGTGTCAATTCAGCTGGTAGCAGAACCTCGCGTTGATGCGCGGACTGTGCGATGCGCTCTCCACCGGCGCATCACCGACCGCTTTTCCGACGGACACATCGAGGCTGTCGCAGTGCGCATATGTGAAGCCGAGCGTGATCGGCCGGTTGGCCTCGACCGTCGCGCCCCAGCCGGAATCGCCCGACGCATCGCCCGGCTCATGGCATGTCCTCGCCGACGAGCGGTGTGAAGCGTGGCGCGACTTCGTCGAACGAAATCGACTTCCCGCCGTCGACCTGCACGCTCAGGTTCGGACCGCGGTGGGGCGCCTCGATCAGCGGCAGGGAATCGAACGGATCGTCGTCTACCGCCGCGCCGGTGAGGCGGGACTACGCTTGTGCCTGTTATAGAAGCAAACGCGCAAATACCATATTTTCGACGAAGAGCCCGAAACCCGCCAAAGTGAGTAATAATTCCCCGTTTTCTACTAAAACAAAATCTGTTCAACAGGTATCACATGGACCGAAAGTCGAAGCTACGAGAGATTGCTCTGGCCGCATGCATCGTATTGGGGGCCCTTCAGGGCGCGAATGCACAGGCTCTGCAGAACAGTGGTGCGAGCGGTACGGTCGTGTCCCAGCCGGGTACGACGAGTGCGTTGCCCGACACCTCGCAGGCCGGCCAGGCGGAAACCACTGCACTGACGCCGGATGAAAACCGGCAATCCGCCACCGGGAACGTGGCTGAATTGCAGCAGATGATCCACGGCCCGGATCTGAGCGAATTGCGCACCACGTATAACGGCAGCTATGGTGCGAGCCTGCTGTTCTACGGCAAGGAGATGACCTACTACGTCGCGCTGTTCCAGCAGAAAAACTTCTGGCGCGTGATCAAGTCGCAGGACGCCGCGCGCGCCGAGCTGATCTACAAGGATTTCGCGCGGCAGACGATGCAACTGTCGGACATCGAGATCCGCCGTACGCAACTCGAAGCGCAGAAGGCGTTCACGCAGCGCATGGTCGCGCTGTCGCAGGAACGCGCGAGCCGGCTGCAGGCCGACCTCGACGTCGCGCGTCAGCAGCAAAGCATCGTCGCGAGCCAGCAGGAGCAGAAGCGCGCCGAGGCGACCGAACTGGCGCAGCAGAAGGCCGCCGCGCAGGATCAGTTGCGCGTCGCCCAGCGCCAGGTGCGCGACCTGCAGCGTCAGCTCAATAGCGGCTTGCCGGTGCATTGAGCACGACGGTGTGAGCCTGGGTGGAGTGGCGGGACGGCGCGGAAATCGGTGCGCCGTCCGGCTCGTCCGCGGGCGTTACCGTTGTTATGTTTGATCGGTGCTTTCCACACCCCGCCAGCCCGCGCATCGCACTTTTACCGCCGGGCTTTTCGGCGTTTGCACTCAGCATTTTTCGCGAGCCCTGACGGCTCGTTGCCGCGTCGTTGTGCGCCGCCGTCGTACGACGCAAGACGGCGCGACTTCAATGCCGCTTGCGCGTATCCGCTTGCGTTTTGCGCATCTGTTCGCGAGGCGGCTGCGTCACGTCGACGGCGATCGGATCGCTGGCTGGAAAGCTTTCCATCAGCGCTTCGTCGAGCCGCGTATCGGCGGACGTCGGGGGCGTCCGGCGCGTGCGCGCCGGTCGGGAGGCATGCTGGTTTTTGCTGGTCATGGCGTGCTCCATCGGTAGAGGGTCATCATTCAGCATAGCCTATCGCGGCTATCGGCGAACGACCGCCAGATGGCGCAGGCGCGTCGTTTAAAGCCGGCCGGCATCGATTCTTTCTCCGAGTGGTGTCCCGGCCGCGCTCGAGCCGCGCTCGAGCCGCGAACGACACCTCCATCGATCCATCACACAGCGAACCAGATGAACGGGAAAAAGCCGGCGGGCTCGCGACGAGTGCTCGCAGCCCACGTCATGGAAGCCGAACTGGAACACCTGGATTGGGCGACGCGGCAACCGGCGCTGCACCTGTTCGACGCCGGCTACTGGCGGCGCCGCGTGCTGGCGGTCAAGGGGAGATTCGAGCTGACCGAGCGTCAGCTGACCCAACTGGAGAAAATTCTGCGGCGCCTCGGTCCGTCCACGGAGTAGCGAGGCGCGGCCGCTACAGCTTCTTCGTATTTATTCCTGATTGCCGCCGGGGCTGCCGCCGCCGTGGTTGCCGCCATGATTGCCGCTTTCGCCGCCGTTGCCGAACAGACGCCGCCGCCGCGTGACGACCACCGGACCTTCGGAGTTGCCGCTGCGCTCGCTCGGCGCGCGTTCCGCCGACGGCGTGCCGTACGATTCACGCCCTTCGCGCGGCTCGCGATGTTCGCGCGAACCATGGGGACCGCGCGCGCCATGTTCGCCATGCGACGTTCGGCCCGTGCGCGGCGCCGGCCGCGTGCCGGTGTCGAGCTGGATCGTGGAGATCGCGCGCTTGTAGATGCCTTGCAGGCCAACCGGCGTGCGCAGCATCACCAGGTACTGATCGAACGACTCGATGCATCCGGTCAGGCGGATGCCGTTGACCAGATAGATTTCGACGCGCTTTCGTTCCTTGCGCGCAGCGTTCATGAAGTCGTTTTGCGGATGCGATTCTGCGGAAGCCATGGACAATTCAGGTTAGGTAGACGGTGGTTCGCCGCGATTTTACCCTTTCTACCCTATGCGGGGGCAGAACGCGTCGACGGGGGCGAACTTTGTCCACTATAACGACTTGTGAGCACATAAGCATCCGATAACGCGGGACTGTAACGTTGAGTTACGAATCTGCTGGTCAATGTCGTCTACTTCCGGTCTCTCCAGGCATTGCCGGCATGGTTGGCGGAAAAGGAAGAACATAGGGGCATGTTGCGCGACCACGGCGGCGGCGTCGAAGCGCCGCGAAAAAGCCCGGAGAAACAGCGCAGCGAAACAGCGCCACGACGGCGATGGAATAAACCACGCGATCGCGGCGTTAAGTCCAGTATGGCAGTACCGCATTCCGCGGCCTGCCGCCCGCCGCGCCGGTCGGTCGATCGCGTGCCGGGCATCTGCCAGGAGGCTCACCATGAAAGCATCCCGTATTCTGTCAGCGCTCTTCGTCCTGCTCGCGCTCGCGTGCGGCTCCCTCGCGCACGCGGCCGATACCGACAACGCCGCGTCGGGTTCGAGCAACAACAGCAACAGCAGCGGCGGCGGCTACTAACGCCGCGACCGGGCCTGGCACGCCGGGTGACATTCGAAGCGGAAGTGATCGCGTGGCTGCCCCAGCTGCGCCGCTATGCGCGCGCACTGACGGGCGACCGCGCCTGGGCCGACGATCTCGTGCAGGATACGGCGAAGCGCGCGCTTGCGCGCTGGTAGGCATTCCGGCCGAACAGCAACCTGCGCGCGTGGCTGCTGACGATCCTGCGGCATCTGTACATCGACCAGCTGCGCGGGCGCCGCGAGATCGCCGTCGACGACGAAAGCGCGCCGTCGCGATCGACGTGTGCAGCGAGCTCGGTGGTAAGCCTGAGACGTGGCAGCAGTAGCGGGCGGTAGCGTGTCGTCAAGGCCGTTAGCGGCGACGCACGCATAGCTGCCCGCGCGACTGCACCCGCGGATTGCCCGACCGACAAGGAGACGCCTTGCCCCAGACGCTGCCGCCCAACCTGTCCGCCGCACAGTTCGACCGGGCGCTCGCCGGCTGGCGCGCGATCGTCGGTGAAGCGCACGTGCTGCGTTCCGACGCCGACCTCGCCGCCTATGGCGATCCGTTCGCGCCTGGTGAGCCGGGGGCGTTTGTCGCGAGCGCCGCGCTGCTGCCCGCGTCGGTCGATGAAATCCGCGCGGTGCTGCGCATCGCCAATCAGTACCGGATTCCGCTGTGGACCGTGTCGACCGGGCGCAACTTCGCGTACGGCGGCGCGGCGCCGCGTCTCAGCGGCTCGGTCGTGCTCGACTTGCAGCGCATGAACCGCATCCTCGAAGTCAACGAAACGCTCGCCTATGCGCTGGTCGAACCGGGCGTCAGCTATTTCGATCTGTACGCGCATCTGCGCGACAAGGGCTACAAGCTGTGGGTTGATCCACCGGCTGCCGGCTGGGGCAGCGTGGTCGGCAACACGCTGGAGCGCGGCTTCGGCTATACCGACTACGGCGATCACGCGGCGGCCCAATGCGGGATGGAGGTCGTGCTCGCCAACGGCGACGTGCTGCGCACCGGCATGGGCGGCGTCGAGATCGGCACTGCGTGGCAGCTGTATCAGCCGGGCTACGGGCCGTCGTTCGATGCGATGTTCATGCAGTCGAACTACGGCATCGTGACGAAGCTCGGCGTGTGGCTGATGCCCGCGCCGCCCGCGTATCTGCTCGGCGAAATCCAGTTTCGTCGCGAGGCCGATCTGGAGGAGATCGTCGAGATTCTGCGGCCGTTGCGGCTCGACGGCACGATCCGCAATCACGCGGTGATCGAGGGCGGATTGCGGCGCGCGGCGAGCCTGTCGCCACGCCGGCAGTGGTACGACGGCGCGGGCCCGATGCCGGGGAGCGCGGTGCAGGCGATGCTCGACAAACTCGGCGTCGGGCGCTGGAACCTGCATTTCGCGCTGTACGGCACGCCCGAGTTGATCGATGCGCGCTACGCGCTGATCGAGCGCGCGTTCGCGCGGGTGCCAGAGGCGCGGCTCACGGCGGCGCGCTATGCGGGCGATGCTCAGCCGACTGGCGGCGGCGATCGCAACATGGCCGGCATTCCCGCGATGACCGCGTTTCGCATGCTCGACTGGCGCGGCGGCGCGGGCGCGCACGTCGACTTCGCGCCGATCTGTCCGGCGACCGGGCGCGACGCGATGCGCCAGTACACGATGGTGAAAGCGCGCGCCGCCGAATACGGCTTCGACTACTACGGTGGCTTCACCGCGGGCGCGCGGCATCTGCATCATATTTTCGCGGCGATTTTCGATCGCGACGACGCGAACCAGGTGGAGCAGGCCGGCGCGCTGCTGCGCTCGCTGATGAGCGACGCGCGCGCGGCCGGCTACGGCGAATATCGCGCGCATCTCGCGTACATGGATTTCGCGGCCGCGCAATACAGCTTCAACGACGGTGCGTCGCTGCGCTTCGCCGAAATGCTGAAGGATGCGCTCGACCCGAACGGCATTCTCGCGCCGGGCAAGCAGGGCATCTGGCCGGCGGCATGGCGCGACCGGCGGGGGTACACGTGAACGACGCGTGCGGACACGCACGGCAGACCGAAGCGCAAACAGAACGGAACGTACACGCCAATGGATCGACGCACTTTCATGCTCACCGGTGCATGCCTCGCGACGGCCGCGGGCGGCGCATGGCCGTGGCTCGCACGAGCCGCCGCGTGCGCTGACGATGCGCGCGCGTTCGCGATCGTCGACTCGACGCTCGAATGCGGCGCGTCGTTCGCACGCTATGCCGCGCATCTTCGCTTGCCGACCTTCGAAACCGGCGACGATGCGGGCGCGCTCTGGTTCACCACACTTGCGCCACTGCTCGACGTTGGGCGGACCCCGCACGCGATGCCCGCACTGATCGGCTTCACGCGCGCGTCCGATTACTTCGTCCTGCAACACCTCGCGCTTCGCACGGGACGCTTCGTCGAGCATCGTCACGAAGCGCGCGAGGGGCTGGACGCGCAACCCGCCCACGTGGCCTTCGCGCTGACGCCGCGCAGCGCGCGCTAGAACTTATAGTCCTTGTTCTTTGGATCGAAGGTCGAATCGTCGAATGTCCTCGGCGTGATGCTCTCGAACACGATCTGCTCGAAAATCTTGCCGTCGTTGTCGTAAGACTGGACGCTGCGAAAGAACGGATGACGCAGATCGAGCCCGAGCGTTTCCTTTTTCGCGTAGAACCGTGGCTGGCCGACCGGTGTTTCGAACGTGAACGCAACGACGCGCACACCGTCGATGGTCTTCACTTCGATCTGCACCGAACGCGGCAAGCCGGCCTCGGTGTATTTTTTTCCTTCACTCAGGTATTGATCGGCAACGTACTCGGTGCCGAGATCGCGCACGCTGTGATTCGATTGCGAGCGTGCGAGCGCGCCGGTCAGCGACGTCCACAACGGCATCACGTTCATGATGCCGCCGAGGTGGCCGTAGGTTTCGTCGCTACGTTTCGATTCGTCGTAGATGATTTCCTGGCCCGCGTGCGCGCCGTCGGGCAGCCACTTCGCGTAGATGCGCAGCGGGTCGTGCGCGACGCGCACCAGCATGTGATCGGGCTTGTCGGGCCATATGCCGCGAATGCGCTCGAAGCGCGACATCGTGAACTCGTACGACGGGTAGTCGTTCGGCCCTTCCTTGATATAGCGCGGCAGCGCGAGCGGATCGAGCGACTGGAACAGCGCGACCAGTTGCGCGTCGTCGAGCTTTTCGAGCGTGCCGCTTTGCTGCGCGGCGCGCAGCCATTTGACCTGCTGGTCGAGCGTCAGCTTGCCGACCTGCGCGGCCGGCGTGGTGGGTGGCTTGACGGCGCTCGCGGTGTTGAGCGGGGGCGGGCGGTCGTCGTTCTGGGCGAAGGCCGTCGGCACCGACAGCAGACCGAGCGCGACGAGCAGCGCACCCAGCAAGCGCTGTCGCCGGCGATGCGAACGGGCGGACATGCGGTGCTTCATGAATTTCTCCAGAAAGTGACGCGGCCGCTCATGCAACCTGCAAGGCAATAACGCGAAGCAACAAAGCAATAACGCTTTGAAGCAACGCTTATTCCCGTCAGGCGGACTTCTGTTTCGCGAGTTCCTCGTCGCGCAACGCACGGCGCAGAATTTTGCCGACGTTGGTTTGCGGCAGCTCGTCGCGGAACTCGACCAGCTTCGGCACCTTGTAGCCAGTCAGATTCTTGCGGCAGTACGCAATCACCTGCTCGGCGGTCAGTGTCGGCGTGCGCCGCACGATGAACACCTTCACGCGCTCGCCCTGCGCGGGGTCGGACACGCCGATCGCGGCGACTTCGCGCACGTCCGGATGCGCGGCGATCACGTCCTCGATTTCGTTCGGATACACGTTGAAGCCCGACACGAGGATCATGTCCTTCTTGCGATCGATCAGACGGATAAAGCCGCGCGAGTCCATCACGCCGATGTCGCCGGTCGCGAGCCAGCCGTCGTCGTCGATCACCTTCGCGGTTTCGTCGGGGCGGTTCCAGTAGCCCTTCATGACCTGCGGGCCCTTCACGCACAGCTCGCCCGCCTCGCCGATATTGGCCCAGCTGCCGTCGTCTTTCCTGAAGCGCACCTGCGTGGACGGCGCGGGCAAGCCGATCGAGCCCTCGAAGTCGCGTAGATTGGTCAGATCGACCGGATTCATCGAGACGATCGGCGAGCACTCGGTGAGTCCGTAGCCCTCGATGATCGGCTTGCCCGTCACCGCCTTGAAGCGCTCGGCGACGGCTTTCTGCGTCGCCATGCCGCCCGCCATCGCGAGCTTCAGGTCCGAGAAGTCGCGCCGACAGAATTCCTCGTTGTCGAGGAACGCGTTATAGAGCGTGTTGACCGCGGTCATGCCGGTGAATTTTTCGTGACGGATGATCATCATCACGCGCTTCATGTCGCGCGGATTCGCGATCAGGATGTTGCGCCCGCCGAGCCCCATGAAGATCAGCGCATTCACGGTCAGCGAGTAGATGTGATAAAGCGGCAGCGGCGTGAGCACCGTTTCGCCCTCGCCGGACAGTTGCCCCGCGGCCCACGCCTTCGCCTGCAACAGATTGGCGAGGATGTTCCGGTGCGTGAGCATCGCGCCTTTCGCGACGCCGGTCGTGCCGCCCGTGTATTGCAGGAACGCGATGTCTTCGTGGGTCGCGCGCACCGGTGTGTGCGGCCGCGCATAACCGGCCGAAAGCGCTGTCAGGAGCGGCACCGCCTGCGGCAGTTTGTAAGGAGGCACCATCTTTTTCACGTGACGCAGCATGAAATTGAGCAGGTGGCCCTTCAGGTTCGCGCCGTCGGCGAGCAGATCGCCGAGCCCGGTCACGATCACGTTGCGCACCTTGGTGCCGGGCAATGCATCTTCGAGCGTCTTCGCGAAGTTCTCGAACACGACGATCGTCTGCGCGCCGCTGTCCTTTAGCTGGTGCGCGAGTTCGCGCACCGTGTAGAGTGGATTCACGTTGACGACCACCGCGCCCGCCTTGATCGTGCCGAACAGCGCGACCGGATACTGGAACGTGTTCGGCAGCATGATCGCGACGCGCTCGCCCGGCTCCACGCCGATGCTTTGCAGGTACGCCGCGAACGCGCTCGCCTTGCGGCCCAGTTCACCGTACGTCAGGTTCGCGCCGACGCTCACGTACGCGACGCGCTCGCGGAACTGTGCGATGCATTCGTCGAAGAACTGATCGATCGACTCGTATTGCGTGACGTCGATGTCGCGCGGCACGTCGTCCGGATAGGACGCGTACCAGATGCCGTCGGTGTTCGGAGCGGGGTGGGGCACCGGGTTTCGACGAGGCGTGCCGCCTGCGTCCGGCATGTGCAGCGGGGCTTGGGTGGGCTCGGTCATCGGTTGCCTCCTGAAAATGTTGGTATGCGCTGCCGCGCTAGCGTTCCAGAATCGCGACGACCCCCTGGCCGCCCGCCGCGCAGATCGAGATCAGCCCGCGTGCGCTGCCGGCCGGCTTGTCGAGTTGCGCCAGCATCTTCGCGAGCGCGGCGACGATACGTCCGCCCGTCGCCGCAAACGGATGGCCGGTCGCGAGCGAACCGCCGTTCACGTTGAGCCTGGTGCGGTCGATCGCACCGAGCGCGCCGGCGAGGCCAAGCTGCGTGCGGCAATATTCGTCATCCTGCCATGCCGCGAGCGTGCACAACACCTGAGCCGCGAACGCTTCGTGGATTTCGTAGAAATCGAAGTCCTGCAACGTGAGGCCGGCGCGCGCGAGCATGCGCGGCACCGCATAGGCGGGCGCCATCAGAAGGCCTTCCTGCTGGTCGAAAAAGTCGACCGCCGCGGTTTCCGACCAGCTCAGATACGCGAGCACGGGCAAGCCGCGCTCGGCCGCCCACGCTTCGCTCGCGAGCAGTACCGCGGATGCGCCATCGGTCAGCGGCGTCGAGTTGCCGGCGGTCAGCGTGCCCGCGTCGCGGTCGAACACGGGCTTCAGGTTCGCAAGCCTTTCGAGCGACAGGTCGGCGCGCAGGTTGTTGTCGCGCGCGAGGCCTTTGTACGGCGTCATCAGATCGTTGACGAAGCCGCGCGCGTACGCATCGGCGAGCTTGCGATGGCTCTCGTACGCGAGCACGTCCTGCGCCTCGCGCGAGATGTTCCAGCGCTTGGCCATCAGCTCGCAATGCTCGCCCATCGACAGCCCCGTGCGGGGCTCGCCGTTGCGCGGCAACAGCGGCTTGAACAACATGCCGGGCCGCAGCCTGCTGAGCGCGGCGAGACGCTGAGCGGTACTCTTGCCGCGATTCGCTTCGAGCAGGATCTTGCGCATGCGCTCGTTGACGCCGATCGGCGCGTCGGACGTGGTATCGACGCCGCCCGCGATGCCCGCGTCGATCTGCCCGAGCGCGATCTTGTTGGCGACGAGGATCGCGGCTTCGAGGCCGGTGCCGCAGGCCTGCTGCACGTCGTAGGCGGGCGTTTCCTTCGCGAGCGTGGTGGACAGCACGGACTCGCGCGTCAGGTTGAAGTCGCGCGAATGCTTGATGACGGCGCCCGCCGCGACTTCGCCGAGACGCACGCCGTGCAGGTCATAGCGATCGATCAGCCCTTGCAGCGTGAAGCTCAGCATGTCCTGATTCGATGCGCTCGCGTACGCGGTGTTCGAGCGGGCAAACGGAATCCGGTTGCCCCCGATGACGGCGACGCGGCGCACGGCAGGTTGCGGGTGGGACATGCTCGGCTCCTTTGGGTCGTTCCCGGATTATTGGTCGATGCGAACGGCGCGCTCGCGGTTCACAGCAGCCGCCACTGCATGCGCCCGCGCAAATGCGGCTTTTCCCCGGCGATATCGCGCACCTCGAGATCGCGTTCGATCAGCGAAGGCGATGCGCTCCACAGCGACGCTTCGCCCGGCAGCAGCATCGGCACCTTGAACTCGGCGCTGAGCGTTGCTTCGGCGAGCGGCTTCGGCGGCTGCAGCGACGACGCCGCGCGCGCGAGCGTCCACATGCCATGCGCGATCGCGCGCGGAAAGCCGAACGCCTTCGCCGACAGCGCGCTGATGTGGATCGGGTTGTAGTCGCCGGACGCGCTCGCGTAGTCGCGGCCCAGTTGCGGCGCGAGCTGCCAGCGCGCAATCCGTTGCAGCGCATCGGGACCGAGCGTCAACGCTTCGAGCGGATGGCCGAGCGCCGGCACCGCGCGCTTCAGATAGACGCTGTCGCCGTCCCACACCGCCTCGCCGCGCCGATAGATGCGCGTATGCACGACGAACGCCTGACCTCTGTCGTGACGCAGCAGCGCGCCGAATTCGACCTCGATGCGCAGCAGGTCCTTGTAGGCGAGCGGGCGGCGCAGCCGCACGTGATTGGCCAGATGCACGAGACCGAGCGCGGGCCACGGAAACGCGGGGTCGGTCAGCATCAGCAGATGCAGCGGAAACGCGAGCAGGTGCGGGTAGGTCAGCGGCACGCCGTGCTCGGGAATGAAGCCGCACACGCGCGCATAGCGCCACACGGGGCCGGGCTCGAGCACGACGGCGGGGCGCACGAGCCGCAACGGCGGCAGCCGCGTGTCGCGGCCGCGCTTGACGATGCCCGTGAGCGCGCGCCCGTACAGCTTGGCCGGCGCGGGCAGCGTTTCGATGACGACGGTTTTCGGCCGCGCGCCGTCGCCCGGCGCGGGAGCGAGCTGACGGCTGCCGAACGGATCACGCGGTTCGTCCATACCCATGCTCCCGTTCAGGCGCCAATCAGGCTTTGACCGCACACGCGCACGACCTGGCCCGTCACGCCGGCCGAGCCCGGATGAGCGAGCCACGCGATGGTCTGCGCGACGTCGACGGGCTGGCCGCCCTGGCTCATCGAGTTCATGCGGCGGCCGGCCTCGCGGATCGCGAGCGGAATCTTCGCGGTCATCTGCGTTTCGATGAAGCCGGGCGCGACCGCGTTGATCGTGATGCCGCGCGCGCGCAGTGGCGGCGCCATGCTCTGCACCCGGCCGATCACGCCAGCCTTGGACGTGGCGTAGTTGGTCTGGCCGGCATTGCCCGCGATGCCGCTGATCGACGACACCGCGACGATGCGCCCGCCGTCGCGCAGGATGCCGCCCGCGAGCAGCGCGTCGTCGATGCGTTCCTGCGCGCTCAGGTTGATGTCGATCACGCTTTGCCAGACGGCGTCGGTCATCTTCGCGATGGTCTTGTCCTTCGTGATGCCGGCGTTGTGCACGACGATGTCGACGCCGAGCTCGTCGAGCGCGGCGGCGATCTGCGCGGGCGCTTCGGGCGCGGCGATGTCGAACGCGAGCGGGCTGCCGTTCAGCTGCAGCATCGTCGCATCGAGCGCGTCGCGCGCGGACGGAATGTCGAGGCCGATCACATGCGCGCCCTCGGCCGCGAGCACGCTCGCGATCGCCGCGCCGATGCCACGTGCCGCGCCCGTGACCAGCGCACGCCGGCCGCCGAGCGGCTGGCGCCAGTCGAACGCGGGCGCGTCGTGCGGCAGCGCGCCATGTGCCGCGATCCGCACCACCTGACCGGACACATAGGCCGAGCGCGGCGACAGGAAAAAGCGCAGCGTCGCCTCGATGGCGTTTTCAGCGCCTTCCTCCACGTACACGAGATTCGCGGCGATGCCGCGCCGCGCTTCCTTGCCGAGCGAGCGCACGAGCCCTTCGAGCGCGCGCTGGGCAGTCCATTGACGCGGGCTCGCGCAGGCCTCGGGCGGCCGGCCCAGCACGACGATGCGCCCACACTTGCCGAGCGAGCGCAGCGTGTCGTGGAAAAAGCCGTGCAGCGGTTGGAGCAGGCTGCTGTCGTCGATACCGCTCGCGTCGAACATCAACGCGGCAAGCTTGCCCGGCGCACCGGCTTCGGCCGGCTCGAAGCGACCGGTCATCAGGCCGTGGCGATGGGCGAGCGGCACCCACAGCCCGGCGCTTTCGTGCGCGACGCTCGTCATGCCGATGGTGGCGATCAGACTCGCGAGCGCGTCGAACAGGCGCGGCTCGCGGCCCGCGCCGATCGCGATCAGTCCGTCGAACTCGGGCCGGTCCGCGCGATAGCGCCGCAGCACCTCGGGCTTCGGCAGCCCGAGCGAGCGCGCGAGACGGCCGCCGAACGGCGAGTTGACGAACTTCAGGTAGGAGTCGTTCATGTTATCGGTTGCTCCGCTGGACGCGCCGCAGGCAGCCCCGTGATTTTCAGGGGCGCCGGACGTGTGTCAGTGTGCCTTGAGTTGCGTGACTCCGGTACGGTTTGCCGCGCTGGGTCGGTAGTTTTTTCTGCGTGAGCGCGCGCATCAGGCCAGCAGTTCCAGCGCCTTTTCGAGCGCCTGCTTGCGCTGTTGCAAGCTCGCGAGCAGGTCGAAGTCGGGCGGGAAATCGTCGACCTTGACGACCTGCGCGCCGTAGCGCGCGTAGTCGTCGAGCACGCGCCGCTCGTCCGCGTCGACGAGGCCCTGGCGTTGCGCCGCATCGGTCCATGCGGCGAACTGCGGCAGGCTTTGCGGCAGCGGTTCGAGCAGACCCTGCTTCACCGCCTCGCGCAGCTTCTGCTCGATTTGCGTGAACTGCGGATTGAGCGCGAACGCGAGCTCGCCATAGCCGAGCGCATCGACGTCGGGGTGCGGCACGTACGAGTCGGCGACGAGCCGCTCGCGCGCGGCGCCGGGCGTTTGCATCAGTTCGGCGATCTCGCTGCCGAGCCGGTCCGACGGCTCGCGATGCGGCAGGCCGAACGGGAATGCGAGCACACGCACGAGCGTCGCGGCGACCCGGTTCGGGTAGTTCGCGAGCACGCCGTCGAGCGCGTGCTGCGCCTTGTACAGCGCATCCTCGACGCCCCACCGCACGAGCGGCAAGTCGTCGTGCTGTCGGCCTTCGTCCTCGAAACGCTTCAGCGTCGCCGAGATCAGGAACAGCTGCGACAGCACGTCCCCGAGGCGTCCCGAGATGCGTTCGCGACGCTTCAGATCGCCGCCGAGCACGAACATCGACACGTCGGCGAGCAACGCGAACACGGCCGACAGACGCGTCGCCGCGCGATAGTACGCATGGAGCGGCGCATACGCGCGGCGCGGCTTCGCGATCAGCGCGCCGCCGCTCAGCCCATACACGGCACTGCGCACCACGTTCGACACCGTGAAATTCACGTGACCGAAGAACGCCGCGTCGAACTCGCGCAAGGCTTTCGCGCGATCGGGCTCGCGCGTCGCCGTCATTTCCTTCAACACGTACGGATGGCAGCGAATCGCGCCCTGGCCGAAGATGATCAGACAGCGCGTCAGAATGTTCGCGCCTTCGACGGTGATCGAGATCGGCATTTGCTGATACGCGCGCGCCAGAAAGTTCGACGGCCCCATGCAAATACCCTTGCCGGCGACGACGTCCATGCCGTCGTTGATGACCATGCGCGCGCGCTCGGTGATGTGATATTTGGCGATCGCCGAAATGACGGAGGGCTTTTCGCCGAGATCGACCGCCTGCGCGGACAGGCGGCGCGCGGCGTCCATCACGTACAGGTTGCCGCCCATGCGGCCGAGCGCTTCCTGCACGCCCTCGAACTTGCCGACGGCGGTGCGGAACTGGCGCCGAAGCGCGGCATATGCGCCGGTGCCGCGCACGGCAATCTTCGCCATCCCGACGTTCGACGACGGCAGCGAGATCGCGCGGCCCGCCGCCAGACACTCCATCAGCATGCGCCAGCCGTTGCCGACCTGGGCGCGTCCGCCGATCACCCAGTCGAGCGGAACGAACACGTCCTTGCCCGAGTTCGGGCCGTTCTGGAACACCGCGTTCAACGGCCAGTGACGGCGGCCGATGTCGATGCCGGGGTGGTCGGTCGGAATCAGCGCGCAGGTGATGCCGGGTTCGTCGTTCGCGCCGAGCAGATGGTCGGGGTCGAGCGCGCGGAACGCGAGGCCGAGTACGGTCGCGATCGGCCCGAGCGTGATGTAGCGCTTGTCCCACGTGACGCGAAAGCCGAGCGTCTCGCGGCCCTCGTGCAGGTCCTGGCAAGCGACGCCGACATCGGGAATCGCGGCGGCGTCGGACCCGGCATACGGGCTCGTCAGCGCGAAGCAGGGGATTTCCTCGCCGCGCGCGAGACGCGGCAGATAGTAGTTCTTCTGCGCCTCGGTGCCGTAGTGCATCAGCAACTCGGCCGGGCCGAGCGAGTTCGGCACCATCACCGACACGGCCGCGGCCGAGCAGCGCGTCGCGAGCTTCATGATCACCTGCGAATGCGCGTACGCGGAGAACTGTTTGCCGCCGTACTGCTTCGGAATGATCATGCCGAGAAAGCCGTGCTGCTTGATGAACTGCCACGTTGGCGGCGACAGGTCCTGCCAGACCATCGTGGTTTCCCAGTCGTTCGCGAGGTCGCACAGCTGCTCGCATTCGACGTCGAGGAACGTCTGCTCTTCGGCGCTGAGCATGGCCGGGCCATAGCCGAGCAGCGTGTCCCAGTGCGGGCGGCCCGAGAACAGCTCGGCGTCCCACCAGACCGTGCCCGCCTCGATCGCGTCGCGCTCGGTCGGCGACATCTGCGGCAGGATCTTGCGGAACGTGTCGAGCACCGGTTTCGCGAGCCATGCGCGGCGCAGCGGTTTGATCGTCAGCACGAGGGCGGGGAGTACGAACACGATCGCGAGCAGTGTCGTCAGCAGCGGGCCGGCCGCGCCGCTCACGAGCGCGGCCGCGACCCAGACGATCAGCGCCGCGAGCCACCATGAGGCGCGGGCCTGAACGTAGACGAGAGCGAATGCGGCGATGACGAGCGCCAGGATGAACCACGGCATGACGTTTCCTCCTCTGTGGTGACGCAATCGCCGGGCCAGCTGCGAGTCGCGCACTTGCGTCGGGCGTTACCGTGTCTTACCGATTCGACTGACGGGCACGGCGCAGCTGCGCAACGTAGATGTACTGCTTGTACTCCTCGGGTAAGCGAGCTCGATCGGGTTCCATGTACGACGTGTGGTGGTTACGTCGAGTGATGACGCCGTGAGACGTCGTCAGGCGGTGCCGTGCAGCCCATGCTGATAGCTTGCCGGCGCCGCTTCCATAGTGCCGCCGCGGCTGTTGCTGTCGAACGTGTCGCGTGCCACTGCGCACGCGGCCGCCTCGCCGCTGGTATGTTCTTGCGCACTGGCGAACGTGCCGTCCACGCCGCCGTCGGTCGCATCGCCGAGCACGGCGCCGAACGCGGCCAGTTGCGAGCCGTCCGGCAGCGGCGCCTTCAGCGCGGAGACCATCAGCGACGCCAGGCGCGCGATGGGCTGCAGATCGTTCATCGACTTGCCTTGCGAGAACTCGGCAATCAGGCTGTCGGTATCGGTGCCGGCGAGCACCCCCGACAGCGCGCCGATCGCGAAATGCAAGCGCCAGCCGAGCTCCTCGCGCGGCAGATGCGGCAGCGCGCGCTGGAACGCGTCGAAGAAGCGCATCGCCACCGCTTCGTAATGCGCGTTCAGAAAGTCGCGGATGAACGACGAGGGGTCGGTGTAGGCGCGCCCGAGCAGGCGCAGAAACGCTTTGCCGCCGACACGCGGATCGCGCGACAGACGCAGTGCCGGAATGAACATCGCGCCGAGCACGTGCTCGCAGGTCAGGCGCGCGCCGAGCATGACGTCGAAACGGTCGAGCAGCTTCAGGCGCTCCCGGTTCAACTGATCGAGCCGGCGCGACAGCATCGAGTGAATCAGCGATTCCTTGCTGCCGAAGTGATAGTTGACCGCCGCGAGATTGACTTCGGCGCGCGAAGTGATCTGGCGCAGCGACATCGCCTCATAGCCGGATTCGATGAACAGCGTCTCCGCGGCGTCGAGAATGCGTGACTTCGTATCGCCGGCATGCCGGCCGGGTGTGCGAACTGCCATGTTGCCGTCTCCCAGTTGCCGGGGCTGCCGGCTCGCAAACACGCGATTCAAATCGATATTTGAAACGACCGTTTTTTAGGATAAGAAAGGATGGTCGGTGCGATCAAGGGACGGGCTCGACGAACTCCTCTAGAAGACCTGTCGGGGAGCCATGCTGGCGAAGCGCGGCGCGTCATGCCGCGCGGAAAATAAAAAGACCGTTCCGAACGAATCGGAACGGCCTCGTGTCGTGTTGCGATGTAATCTGGCCTTGCGCTCGACGACCAGGTTGACCCGGCTCCCACGCGTTGACGCGTATTGGCTAGCCGTCTGGTTCGAAAGCCTCAAGCTCTTAAACTCGTCCTCCGACCGCGCCGTCCGTCGATTCCGCGCCGACGACTTCACGCGCGGACTGCGTCATGTCGATGCCACGGCGCTCGCGACTGAACGGAATCAGCGCGCAGATCAGGATCGCGACGATGCCGACCACGATCGCCAGCACGAGCGCGTAGTTGTTGCCGTGCACTTCGGCGATTTTCGCTTGCAGCGGACCGTTGACCGACGCGATCAGATTGCCGAGCTGATACACGAGGCCGGGGAAGGTCGCGCGGATTTCATCGGGCGAGATTTCGTTCAGGTGCACCGGAATCACGCCCCAGGCGCCTTGCACCGAGATCTGCATCAGGAACGCGCCGAGCGCGAGCAGGATCGGCGTGGTCGAGAAGGCCCACAGCGGCAGCACCGGCAGCGCGATCAACGCGGCGATGAAAATCGCGCGCTTGCGACCGATCTTCTCCGACGCCCAGCCGAAGAACAGACCCCCGCAGATCGCGCCGATGTTCAGCGTGATCGTGATCCACGACACCGTGTGCGCGTCGAACTGGCGCTGTACGCGCAGGAAGGTCGGATACAGATCCTGCGAGCCGTGCGAGAAGAAGTTGAAGGCGGTCATCAGGATGATCGCGTACATCGACAGACCGACGTTCAGCTTGAGCGTCGCGACGAGGCCAGGACGGACCTTCTTCTCGAGCGTCTTGAACGCGGGCGACTCCGGCACGTGCGCGCGAATGTACAGCACGAGCAGCGCGGGCAGCACGCCGACGAAGAACATGCCGCGCCAGCCGATGTATTGATAGAACAGGCCGAACACGATCGACGCGAGCAGGTAGCCGCTCGGATAACCGGCTTGCAGAAGACCCGACACGATACCGCGCGACTTCGTCGGCACGGTTTCCATGGTCAGCGCGCCGCCGACACCCCATTCGCCGCCCATCGCGATACCGAACAGCGCGCGCAGCACGAGCAGCGTCATCAGGTTCGGCGACAGACCGGACAGCAGTTCGAGCAGGGAGAAGCACGCGATGTTGATCATCAGTGTCGGACGGCGGCCGTATTTGTCGGCGAGCCAGCCGAAAATCAATGCGCCGAGCGGGCGCATCATCAAGGTCAGCATGATCGCGACTGTGACCGAAGGAATGTCCGTATTGAATTCCTGCGCGATATCTTTCAATACGAACACCATCAGAAAGAAATCGAATGCGTCGAGGGTCCAGCCTAGATAGGCGGCGATCGTGACGTTTCTCTGTTCCCGAGTCCAGCTCATTGATTGTTCTCCTCAGTCTCCACAAAACCGCGTTTTGATCGCGGACGGCACCGTAGCCCTTGCGCCTTATGACAAGCGCTTCCCGGCGAGTGTACGCCGAGCGTTAAACGTCTGCATGGTTGAAGCCGGTTTTCTCCGTGTTAATCCGGAGAGCAATTTTCGTGCTGAATTCGTCATGCATGTTTAATGTCGGAAAAATGTAATTGCCGGTTCGATTCGTGTTTGTATTTTGTAATGTTTATCGGGATTTCCCAGCGCCCATTTTTTATGAAGTTTATGGCAATGGCGTTTTGACGGGGCGGCCCGTGCCGGTCCGCGCGCCGCATCGAACCTTCATGTACAGTTATTTCGCCAACTGATCGACATATCGCTATGTCCTTGACGCCATCGCCTTCGTTGCTCGACGAGATGCTCGACGCTGTCGCGCGTCGCTATCGCCTGCCGGCGCTTGCGGCCGTCTGCGCGCCGACGCAGCAAGCGAGACCCGCCACCGTGCTCGCGCTCGCGATCGAGCAGGCTCGCGAGGCGAGCGCGCGTGGCGAAGCGCCGGATGCGGCGAACCGGCGCTTCTTCGTCGAGGCGCTCGCGCGCATGATTCGGGAGGCGATGCGCGAGGAAGCCGGCGACCCGGTGTTTCAGGCGATGCTGCTACGGCATCGCAGCACGGTGGTGCGCGAGTACGCGTCGCTGGCCGCGCACGCGAGCGTCGATCGCCGGCTGATCTACGCGGCCGTCAATGCGATCGCACATCCGGCCAAACAGCAGCGGCTGCTACCCGGCCTGCAACGCGACGCGCTGGCGCGTCTGCACGCGCTGGCGTTCGCCGAAGCGTGGCCCGAACTGGCCGAAGCCGTGCAAGCTTGCATCGATACGCCGCAAATCGCGCACGACGCGGCGCTGCAACGCGGTCTCGCGCAATTGCTGGAGAGTGCCGCTTTGCAGCGCTTGCGTCGTCTTTACGCGCTCGCGTCCGACGAGCGCGTGCGTCAGTACCAGATGCTGTGGGATCGCCAGGGGCCGCGCCCGGGAAGCTCGACTGCCGTGGCACGAGGCTTGAGTTCGAAGCAGCGCGGCGCCGCGGTCGAGGCATCGGCCGCCGATGCGCTCGACGCGCTCGCGCGGCGCCTCAATGACGCGCAGGGTGCGCTCGCCTCGTACCGTGTCGTGAACTCGATGCGCGTGCCGGCCGCGATACCCGCGAGCCACGAGCGCGCGAAAACCGAATGGGACGTGGTGCTGCTGCGCCAGGCACAGCCCCCGGCCGACGCGGCGGCATGGGACGTCTGCCTGCTCGTCGAAGCGAAGGCATCGGTCGATGCGGCCACCACCGATCTGCCGCGGCTCGTGCGTGGACTGACGCTGCTTGCGCATGCGGACCCGCACACCGTCTACCCGTTTCGGACGCAGCAGGGGACGGTGGGTTTGAGCGGCGCGTCGCTCGCCGCGCTGACGAGCGACGGGGCCGGTCTTCGCAGGACCGTGCTCTATTGCTGCGACGCACCCGTCGAAGCGGCGCCGCGCGTGCTGGGCCCTGCGAGCCGGATGCAGCTGCTGTCGGCGCACGCCAGCCTCGATTTCGCGGCAGCACTGGCGGATGGCCGTGATGCCGATTGCGCGGTGCTGGAACCGGTGTGGCATCAGTTGCTCGAATCGCCGAGATGGCGGACGGCGCTCGACCAGTACGCGACGCTGCGCGAGGTCCGTGAATTGATGGTTCATCCGGACGACTTGCGGGCCGCCGTCGGCATCGCCGACGCAAGACGGTTGAGCGCGGCGCGCTAGGCCTGCCAGGTCTGCGTAGGGCCCACGCAAGCGCTGTGCCGCAGTCGCGGCGCGATTGCATTGGAGGTGGCGCGCGCGTTGCTCGTAGCGATAGATCTTCGAGCAAAAAGGAGTGGTGATGGAAACGCCGTCGAAGCGACTGTCGGACACACAGGTGCAGGTTGCCAGCAAGATCTACGGATTTCGCTCGCCACAGGAGGCGGACCGTTTCGTGCAATGTCTACGCGACGGCGACGCGAGCCGCTGCGTCGCGGACGTTCCGCCCGAGACAGCAACCGATGCCTATCCCCCAGGAACCCGCACAGGGTCGGGCGGGGGCATGACGATCGGGCCGCTGCCGGGCGGGCTCGATAGCGACGAGTAACGCGTTTGCGCCGGGTCGCCGGCGCGGGCGCGGTTCTAACGCCTCGGCGATCGGAAAGACAATCTCGACCCGGACAATCCGTCGAATCCGCAATTACAACATTTGCAACGTGCGCGTATTGCAACGTGCGCGTATTGCGACGTGCGCGTATTGCAACGTGCCCGTATTGCGACGTGCGCGTGTGGCGACGCCCGCGTCAGCGCACCGGCCCCAGCGACGCCGACAGAGGTGCGGAGCCGCCGCCCAGCGTCCGGTCGATCAGATAGCGGCCCTGTTCGACGCCGGCGCGCAACGCTTCCGCCTCGGTGAGCCATTCCGGCGTCACGGGCTCCGCGTTGGCCAGATTGGCGGGTATCTCCAGCGGCCGGCCCTCGCGGGAAATCGACACGTCGGCGATCCAGGCGCCTCGCGAGTTCCGATGCGCGGTCACCGTGATCAGCGCGCCGCGGTGCGCGTCATACATCGCGTGGTGGGAGCCGGGCTCGGCGCGCGCGGCCGGCATCGCGCGTCCGTCCGCGCTAGCCATATCGGAGCCGGTCTCGCCGATGCTTGCGCCGGCGCTGCGGTCAGTGTGATCGGTTGGGGGGAGCGGGGTCATGCTGTCCTCGGCGAGCGAATGATCTGCCTGATTCGAGCAAGCGCTGTGCCGACAGGGCGAACGCGTGGAGGCATCCGTCCAGAAACGGGCACGCGGCGTGCGATCGCTCAGCGCGGGCCCGGCTCTTGCGCTGCGCTCAACGCTGGCGTCGCTTCGCTCTGTCGGCCGAGAGGCGAAGTCTTTGCTGATGGCGGCCGGCGCAAATGAATCGTAAGGAGGACGGAATGTCGATCCATGCGAAGGTCACGAGGTGGCGCAACGTCGGGCGATTCTGCGTCGAACGCGTCACCGACTATAGCGAACTGCTCGCGCTGGAAGTCGAGGAGACGCGAAAGCGTCTGGTGCGCGAGTTGAGCGCACTCATGGCGTTGGCAGTCGCGGGCCTGTTCACGCTGTCCTTCATTTGCATCGCGATCATCGCCACCGCGTGGCAGACGCCTTACTTCCTTGCGGTGGTCTGGGGCGTGGCCGCCGCATGGCTGCTCGTGTGCATCGTGTCCTTGCTCGTCTTGCGGGCGCAGAAACCGGCGCAATCGCTTCACGTGCTCAAGGCCGAGATTCATTCCGATCTCGACGCTCTCAGGGAGTCGCTCAAATGAGTCAGCCACATCACGCAAATGAGCTTGCCCGGGTCACCATTCTGGAACGCATGGAGGCGTCGCGAGCCGCATTGGTCGCGGCGAACCAGACTGCCGCGTTGCCGGCGGTGCGGGCAGCCTCGCGCTCCTCCGCCGGCAATGTGCTCGCGTCGCTCGCCCAGGCGCCGCATGTTGCGCTGCTTCTCGCGCTGGTGATCGGCGGCATCGTGCTGGGGCCGCGCCGCACGCTGTCGATCGCGGGCCGTTCCGGTCTTGCGGCGTGGATCGCCCGTAATGTGCGGCGGTCGATCGCGCAGTGACGCCCTGAGCGAATGCAGCGATCGGACCAGGCAAAGCAGAATCGCCTCAGCGAACCGTGTGCAACCCTACCAGCCTGCTAGACTGGAAGTTGCCCTGCAAGCCATGGAGGGAGATATGACGACCGTCTACGTCGTAAAGACCGGCGAAAAGTTCCTCTGCACCGCAGAGGACGGCGATATCGGCATGGCACCGGAGATTAAGGAAGCCACGTCCTTTCGCTCGTACGAGGAAGCGAATAAAGTCGCGAACGAGCACGCCGACCCCGGATACGAAATCCTGACCATCGACGTTAAGAAACGCTGACGAGGTGTTAGCTGTTCGCGCCCAGGCGTTCAGCGAATGAACGCGGGCAATTCAACAGGCGCCATGCAATATGGCGCTCGACCGGGTGCGTCCGAAATCGTCGTCATGACGGCTTCGGGCATTCAGGCGGCGGCCGAAACCACTCTGCAAGCGCGCATAGCACGACACTCCACGCCGTCCCCGGCGGGGACAGCATGCTCTGCAGTGGCGAACTGGTCAGACGGACAGGCTTACGATCCGCCAAAGAACACCGGCTTCATCCCACTCGTGCTGGCCGGATTACCCATCTGCTGCGTACCGCTGGTCGCGGGGCCGTAGCCGCTGCTCTGGCCTGCGGCAGTGGCGTTGGTGGTCGGCATGTTGGTAGGAAAGTCGACGGTATTCGCATTGGCCGGATTGAAGCCGGCTTGCTCGAGCTGAGCGATTTCTGCCTGCACTTGCGCGTGCGTCAGCGCCCCGTCCGACTGCGCCAGCGATGCAACTGACACAGCCATGACCGCGACCGCGCAAGCTGTGTGGACTAACGTCTTCATGATGGCCCGCCTCCTTGTTGGTTACTCCGGCTGACTCGCGCTTTGCTTTTCGCGGTTCAACTGATCAAAGGTTAGGTGAGGAACCGCACAGTGGTCGTTTATTTTTCATGGTAGGGGATTCGCCCATCAGCCGACGCTGGTCGACGCTCGCGCCCGAACGCTCCGATGTCGGCCGCGCATCCGAGACCGTACCTCCGGACACGAGCCGACATCATCGAAGCGTGGGTCAAGCAGCCGTTCGCAGGTCGTCGTCGAACATCCGCATTCCCGCGGGTGCCGTCGTCAAGAAAGCTCAGGTGCGCGTAATCGAAGCCCCACCGTCCACCAACGAAGCGGTACCCGTCACGAAGGACGAATCGTCGGAAGCAAGGTAGAGCGCCGAGCGGGCAATCTCTTCCGGCTTTGCGACCCGCTTGAGCGCGTGCAGCCCGGTCACGAACGTCTGCGATTCGGCCGTATCGTTCATGCCGCGATACATCTGCGTGTCCACCGCGCCCGGGAGGATCGCGTTGACGCGCACGCCTTGCGGGCCGTATTCAGCCGCGAGCGCTTGCGTCAGTCCGATCAGCCCGGCTTTGCTCGCGGCATAGGCGGCGGTCCCCGGGAAGGCGAACGAGTAGCCGACGAACGTCGACGTGAAGATGATCGACCCACCGCCTTGCTTGATCATTTCAGGAATCTGATGCTTGGCGCCGACAAACGCGCTCGTCAGGTTGGTGGCCAGCGTCGCTGACCAGCCCGCTTCCGATACGCCTGTGGACGGTCCCATTTCACCGAGCGTCCCCGCGTTGTTGTAGGCGATGTCGAGGCGGCCGAAGCGGCTGACGGCGAGTTCGACCAGCGCTTTCGCGAATTCTCCGGATTGCACGTCCCCTGCCAGCGAGACAGCCGTGCCGCCGTCGCGAGCGATCTCGCTCACCAGCGCCTCGAGCTCAGCTTCGCGGCGTGCGGCCACGACAACTTTCGCGCCTTCCGCGGCGAACAGCCTGGCGGCGGCGCGACCAATGCCCGCGCTGGCGCCAGTGACGATAGCGACTCTTCCTGTCAAGCGTTGCATGTTGAATCTCCGGTTTGATCATCGGCGATGCCCAATGCGTCGGCTCGTCGAGACGTACTATAAGATTCCGTTCTTGAGACAAAAAGGCCAAAAATATGGCGGTATCATTCAGTTTTTATGAATGACCGGAGTGCCATATGGACCGGCTGCGCGCGTTTGAGATCTTCGTCACCGTAGTCGACCGGGGCAGCTTTGCGCGCGCGGCCGATGCGCTCGAAACCTCGCCCGCGAACGTGACCCGCTACGTGAATGAACTGGAGGCGCATCTCGGTGCGCGGCTTCTGAATCGCACCTCACGCAGATTGTCTCTTACCGAGGCCGGTGAAACGCTTTATTCGCGATGCAAGGCAATCCTCGAAGACGTTGCGCAAACGGAAGGGCTCGTGTCGACAACGTCGATCGAACCGCGTGGACGGCTGCGTATCAATGCACCGGTCAGCTTCGGCATCCTGCATCTCGCGCCGCTGTGGCCACGGTTCATGCAGCAATATCCCGACGTCGAACTCGACATCACGCTGATAGATCGCGTCGTCGATATCGTCGAGGAGGGCTTCGATCTCGCCATCCGCATCTCGCGCGCCGGCACGGTCGATCACGCGGCCCGCAAACTGGCGACGTCGACAAACATCCTGTGTGCATCTCCCGACTATCTGAAGCGTTGGGGACATCCTGAAACGCCGACGGACCTGCTCGGACATCGATGTATCGGCTATACGTATGCCGCCACGGCGGACGAGTGGCAACTGATGGACAAAGACGGCAAAACGCATGCTGTCGAGGTCGACTGCCACATGCACACCAATAACGGCGACACCGCGCGCGCGGCGGCGCTCGCGGGGCACGGCGTGATCTGGCAGCCGACGTTTCTGATCGGCGAGGACCTACGCGCAGGCCGGCTCGTCCGGGTATTGCCTGAATACCGTTTGCCGGATATCGATGTGCTCGCGCTGTATCCGAGCCGTCGCCACGTGAGCGCAAAAGTTCGTGCGGCAATCGATTTCCTGGTCAACGCGTTCTCGGGCGTGCCACCGTGGGACGAGACGTGAAGGGATGTCTGAGGTGTGTCGGCTATCCGGAAACCGGATGCCTGAAATTGGGGAAGAGGCCGCCGGGCACGGCGCGTTCGATAGCACGATTCAACTGGAATTCGGTCTGTCACCGTTCTTTAATGTGTCGTATGGCGCGTCATGCCGGAGACCTGACACACCCGATGAAAACTGCACATTGAATCGCCGGCACGGTCGCCCTCCAACGAGTTGATGCAGCAGGTCTGGATCAGCGATGTCCCGGAACAAGAACCGACGGGAGACATTCGTGAGAACATTCGACGCCATCATGGCTGGTCTGATCTGCTGTTCATGCGCAGCCGCGGCCTACGCCGCCGACATTAAGGGAGCCGGCAGCACGTTCGCCGCTCCTCTCTACACCCGATGGGCCGCCGACTACCAGAAGTCGGGTGGCAGCACGGTGATCTATCAGGGCACGGGTTCGTCCGATGGGCTCAAGCAGGTCATCGCCCGGGAAGTCGACTTTGCGGGCTCGGACGCGCCACTGACCGACGATCAACTGACCCGCAACGGCTTGCGGCAATTTCCAACCGTAATCGGCGGCGTGGTACCCGTCGTGAACCTTCCGGGGCTCAAAGCCGGCGAGGTGATGTTGACGGGGCCGGTCGTCGCCGACATCTATCTCGGCAAGATTCAGTTCTGGGACGACCCGGCAATCGTGCGGTTGAACCCAAAGATCAAGATGCCTAACTACCCGATTGCCGTGGTGCGTCGCCAGGATGGCTCGGGCACGACGCTGATCTGGACTCACTACCTCGCGCAGGTCAGTCCCGAATGGAAGCGCAGGGTAGGCGAAGGCACTAGCGTGCGGTGGCCGCTCGGCATCGGCGGCAAAGGCAACGAGGGCATTGCCACGTACGTCGGCTATCTGCCCGGCGCAATCGGCTATGTCGCATGGGATTTCACGAAACAGAACCGCTTGAAGTACGTTGCCATGACCAATGCGGCGGGTAATGTCGTTCAGCCCAGCGCCGCGACCTTCAGGGCAGCCGCGGCGAGCGCCGACTGGTCGGGTTCTCTCTCGCAATCGCTGACCAACCAGCCGGGCAAGGATGCCTGGCCGGTCATGGGTGCGACTTACGTGTTGCTTCCCGCGATGCCGAACAAGCCGGGCCACGACGAAGCCACCTTGAAGTTTTTCGAATGGGCGTTGAGTCATGGTGGGCCGACGGTCAACGCGCTGGATTACATACCGCTTCCGGAGCCGGTCGTGACGAAGATCCGCGCACAATGGCCCGCCGATACAGGCGAAAAGTCGGTGCACAACGCGTTCGCAGTGCCGTGACCAGCAATCGTGTCTTGCGCGTGTCGATTTCCCCTATGATCATTCGTCGTCGTCACTGGAGGCGCCGTTGCCTCCAGACACTTTCGTCTTCTAAGGGAAAACCCAAATGCGCGTCATGGTCATGATCAAGGCAACCCCCGAATCGGAAGCCGGGCAAATGCCGAGTACCGAACTCCTCACGGCGATGGGGCAGTACAACGAGCAATTGGTCAAGGCCGGCATCATGCAGGGCGGCGACGGGTTGAAGCCGAGTTCGGCCGGCGCTCGTGTGAGGTTCTCAGGGAAGGACCGCACCGTCATTGACGGCCCGTTTGCGGAAACCAAGGAATTGATCGCCGGGTACTGGCTCTGGCAGGTTCAATCGATGGACGAAGCGATTGAATGGGTAAAGCGCTGCCCGAATCCGATGGTCAGTGATTCAGAGATCGAGATTCGCCCGTTCTTTGAGCCTGCGGACTTTGGCGAAGCTTTTACGCCCGAGCTTCAAGACGAGGAAAATCGTCTGCGCAGGCAAATTGACGGGCAGATGCGTTGACGATTTTCACCGCATCACTCTGCGGGTACGAACGCAATCCAGATCCGACTGTCCGAGACGCTACGCGGGCTTCCGATACGTTGTCCGGAAGCCCGATGCCACGGGTCGATGATTGCCGTCGTCAGTGGGTGTCGCCGGCCAACCGTTCGAAGCCGGTCAGTGCGAAGGTATCTGCTCGATCTTATCGGCGCTCAGGTCGCTCGGGAAGCAATGAGGATGCTCAAAGCCGATCGGAGATCCGCTCGTTGAATAGACGATGTTATCCGTGTTGTTCGGGCCTTGGCCGGCGGGTACAGTGCCGAGCCCCGCGAGTTTGCGCATGCGATAGGCGATCGCATGATCGGCGCAGGCGCTATCGCCGCTCACACCCAATCCTCCGATGACTTTCCCTGCTGCATAAAGCGCGACGCCGCCGCCGAAGGTAATGACGCCGCCAAGCGTGTGTCCGATGCCGCTGCCCTGTTCGAGGAAGCGCGCGTCAAAAGGATTCGAATTATTCAGGCCGTAAAGGGAGCCGCCCGGCTGGGCGGCCGCATAGAGATTTGCCGTCGATAGGGCGAGTGCGTCGTTGCTGAAACCGTTCGCGGTATAAGCCTTCGCGATTGCAATGGCCCGGCTACCGGGCCAGGCGTCGCCGGTCACGATCACCGAACACAGATGCCCCTGCCGATCGACAAGGGCCGCCCACATCCGGTTAGGCTTGAAGATCCCGCCGTTCGCATCGGGCAGGTTCACGACCGTATTCAACTGCTTTTCCACCAATGCGACCGTACCTTGCGGTAGCGTGCATCGGGCTTGTGGGACATCATCATCGCCAGAGGCACGACTTTCGTGCGAAAAGGACGCAATACAAAACGCTGCGACAGCGACGGTAAGCATCTTACGCATGACGATTCTCCTGACGATCGATTTGACAGCAGGCACGCTGTGGGCGAGAACGCGAACAAACAATAGGACAGCCAATGAAATAACCGACTCATCGCTGTTGAATGTCGGTGGCGAGCTCCCCGGCAGCGAACGTACCTCGTTGATCCGGGACTTCGTGTCAATAGTGAAGACCATTATGCAAGGGCAATTGGCCAAAACAGAGTGCCCGTCAGCCATGCCTGCCTGGCGTTCGACACTGCTACGGACACGAGCGACGATCGGCTCGCCAGAGCGTGGTGCGGCGACGGTTTTGATCGATTGGATGGCGCGGCATATAGTTGGCGCGTGCGCAACACTCTCATCGGAGATCGACGCAATGCCTTATCTACAGCTTGATGTAAACGATCACTACTCTGTCGAGAGCAAAAGACTGCTCGCGGCGAAAATGAGTGAGACCTATGCTCGGATGATGTCGGTGGACGTCAGGCGAATCAGCGTAGGCGAGCGATGAGGGTCCGGGTTCCGCGGCCTGTATTTGCGCATGGCCGTATGACGTCGGCGATATGCCGGAACCACGAGGGCGCCAGGATCGGATCCGCCTCCGTTGCGCCACGACCTGAGCCAAAGTAGGAGGAGGACCATGAGCAGGCTTGCGACATCCCCGGCAGGTAATCGGCGGACGCGACCGTGGTGGATTGTCTTGATCACGACGGTGTTCTGTTTCTTATGCCAGAGCGTCGTCGCGCAAGCGGACGACGGCGCGGCTCGCCTGCACGCGAAATATCAAAGTCTGACGCAGCAACTCGCGCACAACCAGTTTCAGCGACCGCTGTACCTCGAATCGCAGGAGTTGCCGTCGGCGCTCAAGGGCGATATTTACGGGGTGCTCAACTATCCTTTCGCGGTGGTCAGCGGCGCGCTCAACGACCCGACTCAGGGCCCGGCCAACTGGTGCGACGTGCTGATCCTGCATCTGAACACCAAATACTGCCATGCGTCGACCAGCGACAGCGGTACGATCCTCACCGTGAACATCGGCAAGAAAACCGAGGAATCGCTTTCGTCGTCGTACCGCGTGCAATTCAACTTTCGTGCGGTAGCGAGCACCCCTGATTATTTTCGCGTCGAGCTCACTGCCGCCAAGGGTCCGCTGAGCACGAAAGACTACCGTATCGTGCTGGAAGCGATACCGGTGGGCGATAACCGCACCTTTATTCACCTGACCTACGCGTACGGATATGGCACGGCGGGACGGATTGCCATGAAAACCTACTTGGCGACGATCGGCAGCGACAAGGTCGGCTTTTCCGCTACGCCCGATTCGTCGACGAGCGAGCCGCAATACATCGGCGGCGTGCGCGGCCTGGTCGAACGCAATACGATGCGCTACTACCTCGCCATCGATGCCTATCTTGGCGCGCTTTCCAGCCCGCCCAACGCCCGCCTCGACAAACGCCTCGCTGACTGGTTCGATGCCACCGAGCAGTATCCGCGGCAATTGCACGAGGTCAGCCGCGCCGACTATATGCAAATGAAGCACGACGAGTATCAACGTCAGCAGATCGCCCAGTGATCCGCGCAGCGGGCGGGGATCTGATCAATGCAACTCAATATCGCGTTGAAGGTTTTTTCGGGGGGATGTCGATCCGATGGTGCGTCGATCGTCGTTACCTGGTAAGACAATTGGTCAGGAACCTTGGATCTGCCGTTTTGCGCCAAGTCTGGCCGCCATCGTCATCCGACCTGGGAGCACACTGTGAACCGACTCGACAATCCGATCCTGCAAGTCCTGGAGGGCTACAAAGCCGCGGTATTGGCAAAAGACGTGGACGCGTTCGTTGCGCTATACGACCGCGATGCGGTGGTCTTCGACATGTGGGGGACATGGTCGTACCACGGCATCGCATCGTGGCGCGCCATGGTGGAGGGCTGGTTCGGTTCGCTGGGTACGGAACGTGTGATAGTCGATTTCAGCGCGGCGCGAACGATCGTCGCCGCGGACCTCGCCGTCGTCCACGCCTTCGCGACGTATAAAGCCGTCGACGCCGACGGATTGGAACTGCGCTCCATGGACAATCGCCTGACCATGACGCTGAGGCAGCAGGCCGACGGATGGAAAATTGTCCACCAGCACACCTCCTCTCCGATCGAGGTCGGCACGGCGCAGGTCATTTTCAGGCGCTAGCGGCCTGGCGGTTCGACATCGCGCGTCGGCTCGCGAATAATCACGGCTGCGTGACTTTCCAATTTGCGACGTACCTTCTGTTTAAAAGCAGCCATGAAACCATTGCTTGCCGGCCGATGCCTTTGCGGTGCCGTCCATTACTCGGTAAGAGACGAATTCGTCTATGCGTTGAACTGCCACTGTTCAAACTGCCGGCGCGCGACCGGCTCGGCGTTCAAACCCTTCGCGGGAATCGAGCGCGACAAGCTGCGCATCACTCGGGGCGAAGACAGCCTGTTGATTTTCGGCGATGAACGAGCGTCGCATGACGTGCGCTGCAAAATATGTGGAAGCCTGATGTTCTCAGTGGTTCGTCAGCGGCAGTACGTTCACGTCACGCTGGGAACACTCACGGACTCGCCCGCCATGTCTCCCACTGCCCACATTTTCGTGGGTTCAAAGGCACCGTGGTATTCGATCACCGACCCATTGCCGCAACACGACGAATTCGGGTGAGTCTCTTTCCTATCGCAACATCGACTCGAAAGGCGCCGTACCAGCCGCCGCCGCCGTGCGACAGCACGATCAGCGGCAGGTGATGGCCTGCTATCGGCGCGCCGGCCGCGACGGTCCGGGTGACGTCGCCCAAGGCGTGCGGCGTGGCCGGCGCATCGGTGGGATACCAGATTCCGGCCGTGAGCGGCGGCTCGGCGGCTGAGCTCCGGACGGCTCGAGGTCTATGAGACCAAAGTCCAATTGAATATTTCAGGCGCGGGTTCAATAGTAGTGAAACGCCGCGTTCTGTCGACGACAAAGCCGGCGCGATCCTCTTCCTAAAATGCCGGAATTGCAGGCAGGTCTTGGTATTGGCGTCAAGAACGTTCCAGTGGGTTGGAGTTTTCGCGATTGCAGGCCTATCACGGTGTCGCCGCCGAACCGCGACGCGACCTGGCGGGAGAACAACTTATGCTGCTCACACCGATTCCCCAACGGACTCCGTCCCGAGAGATGCTCGACGTCCTGATCCGCGCCGGACTCATCGCGGTCCTGGCCGTATTCTGTTTTCGGATCTTCGCGCCGTTTCTTAACCTGATGGCCTGGTCGGTGATTCTTGCGATCACGCTCTATCCGCTGCAGGTCCTGCTTCGCTCCATGCTCGGCGGCAAGGATGGCCTGATCGCCACGCTGATCGTGCTTGTCGCGCTTGTCGTGATTCTGGTGCCAACGTATGCGCTGGGTCTCGCGGTAGCCGATTCGGTCGAGAAATCGATAGCCATTGCCAGGAGCGGTAGCTTCCGGATTCCGCCTCCCGCGGAGTCGGTGGCGAGTTGGCCGCTGGTCGGCCAGCGTGTGTACGACTTCTGGCAACAGGCATCGACGGACCTGACCGGTCTTGCGCATAAATTCGCCCCGCAGCTGAAGGAGGCCGGGCTCGCTGTGCTTGCAACGGTGACGGGTCTCGGTGCCGGCCTGGTGATATTTTTCGTCGCGCTGATCGTCGCAGGAATCCTGATGGCCCATGGTGAGAAGGGCTATCACAGCGCGGTGCAGATCGCCTCGCGCATCTCGGGCCCCGAGAACGGCGCTCAGATCGCCGACTTGTGCACGGCGACGATTCGCGCGGTGGCCCAGGGGGTAGTGGGCATCGCGTTTATCCAGATGCTGCTGATCGGCATCGGCTTCGTCGTGAAGGGGATACCCGGCGCGGGGTTGCTCGCGCTGGCCGTGCTGCTGCTCGGCATCATGCAATTGCCGGCCACGCTGATCACCATTCCGGTGATCGCCTTCGTGATCGTCACGGACGGCGTGAACACCGCAAACATCATCTTCTCGGTTTACGTGTTCGTCGCGGGCCTCGCCGACAACGTGCTCAAGCCATTGATGCTGGGCCGTGGCGTCGCGGTGCCGATGCCCGTCGTGCTGATCGGAGCGCTCGGCGGCATGGTGACGGGAGGCGTCATCGGGCTATTCGTTGGGCCCGTGATGCTGGCCGTCGGTTATCAGCTGTTCTGGCGCTGGGTCCGAGACCAGCCGCAACCCAAGCAACCCACGCAACCCACGCAGACCCACGAACAGAAGCAGACCTGAAGCTCGAGGATGGCTCCGTGTCACCGTTGATGCGTCCGTACGGGATCGCAGTGCTTTTCGGGGCGGCGGTTGGCCTGAGCGGATGCATGCGGGTGGGCCCGGACTTCAAGCCGCAGCATGAAGCGTGGAGCGAGCACTGGAGTAGCGAATCGATCACGCGGGTCACGCAACAGGGTGCACAGCCCGATGTGCGCCAGTGGTGGCTGATCTTCGACGATAGGAATCTCGAACGTCTGATCGCCGAAGCCGACGCGAACAACGGCGACCTGAAGATCGCCGGACTGCGCGTGCTCGAGGCGCGCGCACAGCTCGGCATCGCGCTCGCGGGACGCTATCCGCAGGTGCAGCAGGCGAGTGCCGATGTACTGGCTTCGGCGCGCAAGCGCTCGGATGGTTCCAATCCGCGCTCGGGCGCCTTCGTGCAGTACGGCGCGGGCTTCAGCATCGGCTGGGAACTCGATTTCTGGGGACGTTTCAGCCGCGCGATCGAATCGGCCGACGCCGGGTTCTTCGCCGCGCAAGCCAACCGCGACGATGCGCTGGTTCTGTTGCACGCGCAGGTCGCGGATACGTATTTCACACTGCGGGTCGCGCAGGCGCGGCTACGTATCGCTCGCGAGAACGCCCAGTTGCAAAAACGCAGCTACGACATCGCTCAAAAGCTCTTCAAGGCTGGCGAATCCGACGAACTCGACTTCCAGCAGGCGAAGACGCAGTACCTTGGGACGCTGAGCAGCATCCCCGATCTCGAAAGCCAGATCGTGCTTGCGCGTCATGCGCTGTCGGTGCTGATCGGGCGAGCGCCGGGTCCGCTGCCGGAACTCGACGTGCAGACGGGCAAGGAAGGCGTGGTGCCGCTGGTGGATCATGCGGTGCTGCAGGACGTGCCGGCCGATCTGCTGTTGCGCCGCCCTGACGTTCGCGCGGCCGAGTATCAGATGGCTTCGCAGTCGGCGCTCATCGGCGTGGCAAAAGCGGATCTGTACCCGTCGGTATCGTTGCTCGGCACGCTGACGTGGACCGCCAGTTCGCTCGCGGGCGCACCGAGCACACTGCTCTTTGCCGCGGGCCCGAGCGTGACGTGGAACGTGTTCGATTACGGCAGGATCACGAACAACGTGCGCGTCCAGGACGCACGGCTGCAAGAGTTGACGCTCGCTTATCAGAACACGGTGCGCGAGGCGGCGCGCGAGGCCGACGACGCCGCGACGGCGCTGCTCGCCGCCTTGCAGCGCGACACCATTCTGAATGACGCGCAGGGCGCGGCGCGGCGCTCGCTGACGCTCGCCAATACGATCTATCGGGAAGGGTATTCGGACTTCCAGCGGGTCCTCGATGCGCAGCGCGCGCTGTTCGCGCAGCAGGACGCGTACGTGGTCAATCGCAGCAATGCGCTCGGCAGTGTGATCGCGCTTTACAAGGCGCTCGGAGGCGGCTGGGAAACCGAACAGCCGCTCGTCGACGCGGCGACGCGCGCGCAGATGCGGCAACGCACCGATTGGGGCGACCTGCTCGACCAGACGGCGCCGTCTTCCGCTACGCCGGGGCAAGCCGAAGGGGCGTCACGATGAGCGATACCCAGGATACCCGCGAGCCTCGAACCGCCGCCCCGCCGAAGTCGTCGACGCCTGCCGCCGACCCTTCGGGCAGGGCGGTCAAATGGGTCGTCTGTCTGATCGTGCTGAGCCTGATCTGGTATCTGCTCGCCGACCGTTTCACGCCGTATACGCAGCAGGCGCGGATTCAGGCCTATGTCGTGCCCGTCGCCGCCGAGGTGTCGGGACGCGTGACGCGGGTGTTCGTCCATAACAACCAGGATGTCAACGCGGGGGACGTGCTGTTCGAAGTCGATAGCGAGCCCTACCGCATTGCCGCTGACCGGGCGCGCGCCGATCTGGAGTCCACGCGCCGGCAGCTCGGTGCCAGCACGGCCGGCATCGAGTCGGCAGTCGCGGCGTTGCGGGCCGCCATCGCGAACGAGGTCAAGGCGCGCCAGGACAGCGACCGTCTCGAGCGACTCTATCGTGAAGACGAGGGCACCGTCTCCCTGCGACGCCTCGAGGTCGCGCGGGCGACGCATGAACAGGCGCTAAGCCAGGTCGACGGGGCCCGTGCCGAAGTCGAGCGGGCGCGGGAGCAGCAGGGCGGAAGCGAGGCGGAGAATGCGCAGTTGCGCAGCGCCGCTGGCGCGCTGGAGAAGGCCGAACTCGATCTCGCCAACGCGCGGATCAGAGCCCGCTCGAGCGGCGTCGTGACCGATCTGCGCACGGAAGTCGGTCAGTTCGCCGCGGCGGGCAATCCGGTCATGACGCTGATCGCGATCCGCGACGTGTGGGTCAGCGCCGACATGACGGAGAACAATCTGGGCCATCTCAAACCCGGCACGCGCGTCGAGATCGCATTGGACGTGCTGCCCGGCGAAGTGTTCGGCGGGCGGGTTCGCAGTATCGGCTATGGCGTGAGTGTGGGGCAGAGCACGCCGGCGGGCAGCCTGCCCACCGTGCAGAATAGCCGCGACTGGCTGCGTCCCGCGCAGCGTTTCCCGGTAATCGTCGAATTCGACGACGGCGAGCGCGCGCGTCTGCGCGATCTGCGGGTGGGCGGGCAGGCCGAAGTGATGGCCTTTCCGACCCAGGGCAATCCGCTCAATCCGCTGGGACACGCGTTCATCCGGCTGATGAGCTGGCTCTCCTACGTCTATTGAGAAGCCCATGCAACCCGTGACCCAGCGCCTCGGTTATCGCGCGATACGTGTGGCCATCGGAACGGCGATCGCTCTTGCCGTCAGCTTTGGACTCGATTTCCCGATACCCGTCGTCGCGCCGGTATTCACGGTTTTTCTGCTGGCCACGCAGAATCGCCCGCTATCGTTGAAGGCCGGCATGATTCTTTCGCTGGTCGTGGCGTCGACCACCGGCAGCGGCCTGCTCCTCGTTCCGTTGCTTCGTCACTATGCGTTGGCCGGCATCATGATCGTCGGCCTCATGCTGTTCTTCGCGTTTCGTTACGGGCTGCGTGGCGGCAACAATCTCGTCGCGACTTTTCTGGTCGCGGGACTGACGATGATTTCCGCCGCGGGCACGGCCGACTTCGAACTGGCCCTGACGGTCGTCGGCGCGCTGGCGAAGGGACTTCTGCTTGCCGTGCTGGCGTCGACGCTGGCGCACAGATTGTTTCCTGAAAGCATGGGCGCGCGAGAACAGCCCGCCGCGGCAGCGATGGCGGAAGACGAGGCGGCCTATATCGCGCTGCGTGCCGCGCTCGTCGTCATGCCGGCCTATCTGCTCGCGATGACCGACCCGGCGAACTACATGCCGATCATCATGAAGTCCGTCAGCCTCGGCAGACAAACCTGCACGACCTCGGCCCGCGGCGCCGCACGCGATCTGATCGGCTCGACGCTGCTCGGCGGTCTGCTCGCCATCGCGTTCTGGTTTGCACTGAGGCTGTTCGTGCATCTGTGGATGTTCTTTCTGTGGATGCTGTTGTTCGGCCTGCTGGTGGGACGCAAGCTGTACGGCCTGCAACCCACGCGTTGTTCGCCGGGCTTCTGGCTGAACAGTCTCGTGACGATGATCATTCTGCTCGGGCAATCGGTGCAGGACAGCGTGGCGGGCAAGGATGTCTACACCGCGTTTGCCGTGCGAATGGGGCTCTTTCTGGCCGTAACGGCCTATGCGTATTTGATGCTTCTGCTTTTCGAGCAGCACCGCTGTGCGGAGTGAGGCGGTGCGGCATGCTGCAAAGCCGATCCGGTGATCGCAACAGGAGCGTGCAATGGGAAATGCGACAGGCGATGGCGCGGTCCGTCCTCGGGCCGGCGAGATCCTGAAGGAAATGGCGATAACCCTGTGGTATCTGAGAGCGATTCTGATCGGTCTGCTTCTACTGTTCGTCCTGCTGACGTTTGGCATGGACCACTGGGGCGCGCCCGTCGAGACAGCGAACCGGACACCGTCGCCGCTGGGTGAAACCGTGTACTTCTGCGCGATCACGGCGCTCACCATCGGGTACGGCGATGTCGTGCCCACTTCGGCGTTCGGCCGGATCGACGCCGCATGCCTCGGGCTGATCGGCGTGGTATTCACTGGCTTGATCGTGGCCGCGGCTGTACGAGGTGTGCAGGAGGCCGCGCATCGGGCGGAAAGGACGGGATAGCGAGGCGCGGAACAGAACGAGACGGACTGGACGGTTTTGAAGGCGGCAGTCAAGGCTGGACGTATTCAGGTCATTCGTGAATGAGGTTCAAGTCCCAGCCTGACTTTTTCTAAACCACATCGGCTAATTGCCTTCCGGCATTTTCGACGAATGATGGCTGGTAATCAGCCACTTGTGCCCATTCCACGCGTAGGTGAACGTATAGCGCGCCTTGACGACCGAGCCGTCCGCGAACTTGAAGGTGTAGAGCCCCGAGTCGATCGCCGTGTTGCATTCGATCATGATGTCGCGGAAGTCGATCGTGCCGACCGGTTTGTTTTCGAGGAAGTGTTTGAAATAGTCGAGCTTTTCGTCGACGGTCAAACGCGGCTTGTTCGAGACGGTCGGCAGCAGGATCGAGTTCGGCGCGTAGTTCGCCACGACCTTCTGCGGGTCGCCGGTTTTCAGCGAGTCGTTCCAGCGATCGAACAGTGCGGAAATCTGCTTTTCGGAGGTGGGATGGCAGGCTTCGGACCTCGCGAATGCGCTGCCATGGGCCACGACCGCAACCATCGCAAAGACGACGGACGGCCCGTCTACGCTGATTCTCATGATGCCCTCCGCGATCGTTGCCGGTGGATTGTTCCGCCAGTAAATCGAAACTGCGCACGGCATATCCGCCACAGTATCGACATTAGAGGACAAGAATCCGGGTTATTTGCGTCGGTTCAGCTCGCTTCTTCCAGAACCACGACACTGCGTGCCTCCACGCGCGACTGATCGCTTTCGACAGCGGCCTGTTGCGCCGCTTGCACGATGTCATGCGGACTGTCGCGCGCGGTATCGACGATACGCCGCCAGCGCCGCCCGTCGGGCGCGGGCAACTGGACCGTGCGGGCGCAATCGTCCATGTTGAACACCGCGTGCAGTGCCGGCTCGCCCGGCTCTTCGCCGCCCAGCGTGACGGCGAGAAGCCGCGCGCCTGGATCGTGCCAGCCCGGCTCGTTCAGGCGCTCGCCGTGCCATGCCGCATCCTGCCGAGTCTGCCCCGGCGAGGGCCGGCCGGTCAGGAAATACCGCCGCCGCAAACTTGCGTGGCGCTTGCGCAGCGTGATCAGCTCGCGCACGAAGCGCGACATGGCCGAGCCGGCTTCAGTGGGTGTCCAGTCGAACCAGCTGAGGGCGTTGTCCTGACAATAGGCGTTGTTGTTGCCGCGCTGGCTGCGCAGCACCTCGTCGCTGGCGAGCGTCATCGGCACACCCAGACTGAGGAACAGGATGGCCATCGCGTTGCGCGCCTGGCGGTGTCGCAGACCGAGAATCCCGGCGTCGCCGGTCTCGCCCTCGGCCCCACAGTTCCACGACAGGTTGTCGGAGCTGCCGTCGCGATTCTCGTCGCCGTTGGCTTCGTTGTGCTTCGATTCGTAGCTGACGAGATCGATCAGCGTGAAGCCGTCGTGGCACGTCACGAAGTTGACGCTGTTGTTGGGCAGCCTGCCGTCGTCCGCATAGAGGTCCGAGCTGCCCGCGATGCAGGTCGCGACTGCCCCGATGAGCCCCGGGTCGCCGCGCACGAAACGCCGAATCACGTCCCGATATTGGCCGTTCCACTCGGCCCATGCCATGCCGGGAAAGGCGCCGACCTGATACATGCCGGCGGCGTCCCACGCCTCCGCGATCAATGGCACGCGCGACAGCACACGCGAAGACTCGATCGCCCAGGGCAGCGGTGGATCGACCATCAGCTCGCCGCGCTGGTCGCGCGCGAAGATACTCGCCAGATCGAACCGGAAGCCATCGACGCCGAGTTCTTCCACCCAGTATTCGAGGCAGCGCACGATGAACGTCGTCACCAGTGGATGGTTGCAATTGATCGTGTTGCCGCAGCCGGTGTAGTCCCGGTAGCGGCGCCGGTCGGCCGCGTCGAGGTGGTAGAAGATATCGTTGACGAGGCCCTTGAAGTTGATGACGGGGCCCGTCTCGCCCGCTTCGGCCGTATGGTTGAACACGACGTCGAGCAGCACGGCGATGCCCGCGGCGTGCATGGCGTCGGTCAGCGCGCGAAACTCCTGGGGCGCGCGCGCGGGATCGCGGCAGTAGCGAGGATGCGGGCTGTAATAGCTATGCGTGCTGTAACCCCAGTAGTTGCTCAGGCCGAGGGCCGCCGTGGCGGGCGGAACGTCCTGTTCGTCGAAGGCCATCACCGGCAGCAGCTCGACGTGGGTCACGCCAAGCTGCGTCAGGTACGGAATCTTTTCGATCAGGCCGGCGAAGGTACCGGGATGCTGCACGCCGCTCGACGGATCACGTGTAAAGCCGCCGACATGCAGCTCGTAGATGATCGCGTCGTCGAGTCCGCGCGAGATACGCCCAGGCGACGAGGGCAGGGGTTCCGTCACGATCGCGCGGTGGGTTTTGTGCCCGTCGGGATTCGGCTGGCCGAGCGCAGGCCGCGTCCACAGCACGTCGCTGACCGCGCGGGCATACGGGTCGAGGAGTTCGCGGTCGGGGTCGAACGCGTAGCCGCTAGAGCGCGTATCGCGCGGACCGTCCACCCGCCACGTGTAGCAGGTGCCGAACGGCAGCGCTTCGACCATCACATGCCAGTAGTAGAAGGTGCGGTTGCAACCGGCGGCGAGCGTGATGATCTGGAACGGCTCGGGGCTGTCAGCCGCGTCGTACAGCAACAGCTCGACGCGCGTCGCGTGACGGCAGAAGATGCAGAAATTGATGCCGCCGGGCACCGCCGACGCGCCCACGGGAAACCGCGACCCGGAGCGAACCGCATGAGCACGCACCGATCCCGTTTCAGGGTCATTGATCAAGGGTGATCCTCATCGGGCGGATCTTCCAGATCTTGTCGCAGTATTCGCCGATGGCGCGGTCGGAAGAGAACTTGCCCGAGCGCGCGGTGTTCAGGATCGACATCCGGGTCCAGCGCCGCGTGTCCTGCCAGGCGGCGCTCACGTCGTCCTGACGCGCCACGTAGGCGGCATAGTCGGCGAGCACGAGAAACGGGTCCGCGTGCGTCAGATTGTCGATCAGCGGGCGGAACATCTCGCGGTCTCCTCGCGAGAAATGACCGTCGGCGATCAGTTGCAGCACTTCGCTCAGTTCCGCGTCGTCCTTCACATAGTCCGCGGGGCGATAACCCGCGCGCTTCACACGTTCCACTTCGTCGGCGCTCAGGCCGAACAGGAAGAAGTTTTCGTCGCCGACCTCTTCGCGGATTTCGACGTTGGCGCCGTCGAGCGTGCCGATCGTCAACGCGCCGTTCATCATGAACTTCATGTTGCCGGTGCCCGATGCTTCCTTGCCGGCCGTCGAAATCTGCTCGGACAGGTCGGCGGCAGGGTAGATGAAGTGCGCGTTCTTCACATTGAAGTCCGGATAGAACACGACTTTCAGCCGCCCGTTCACCATCGGGTCGTTATTCACGACTTCGGCGATGCCGTTGATCAAACGGATGATCAGCTTGGCCGTCGCGTAGCCGGGCGCCGCCTTGCCGCCGAATACGAAACAGCGCGGTGTCAGCGCGAGCTGCGGATCACGCAGCAGGCGCCGGTACAGCGTGACGATCAGCAGCGCGTTCAGATGTTGCCGCTTGTATTCGTGGATGCGCTTGACCTGCACGTCGAACAGCGCGGCGGTGTCGACGCCGATGCCCGTGACGCCCCGGATATGCTCGGCGAGCACGGTCTTGTTCGCCTGCTTCACGCTACGCCAATGCTGCTGAAACGCGGCGTCGTCGGCATAGGCTTCGAGCTTGCGCAGTCGCGCGAGATCAGTGACCCAGCCAGCGCCGATGGTCTCGTCGAGCAGCCGCGCGAGCGCCGGATTGCAAAGCAGCATGAAACGGCGCGGCGTGACGCCGTTCGTGACGTTGTGAAAGCGCTCGGGCCACAATTCGGCGAAGTCCCGCAGCACGGTCTGCTTGAGCAGCCCGGAATGCAGTTCGGCGACGCCGTTGATCGCGTGGCTGCCGACCGTCGCCAGATGCGCCATGCGCACGAGCTTGTCACCGCGCTCGTCGATCAGCGACATGCGTGCGATGCGCGCGTCGTCGCCCGGATAGCGCTGCCGGACCTCGTCGAGGAAGCGGCGGTTGATCTCGTAGATGATTTCGAGCAGGCGCGGCAGCAGGTTGCGCATCAGCGGCAGCCCCCAGGTTTCGAGCGCTTCGGGCAGCAGGGTGTGATTGGTGTACGCGAGCGCGCGCCGCGTGATGTCCCAGGCCTCGTCCCACGGCACCTGCCTGTCGTCCACCAGCAGACGCATCAGCTCGGCGACGGCGATCGACGGGTGCGTGTCGTTCAACTGCACGTTGAACAACTGAGCGAAGTGTCCGACCGGTTCGCCCTTGATTTGGAGCAGGCGCAGCATGTCCTGCAGCGAGCACGACACGAAGAAGTATTGCTGCGCGAGACGCAGGCGCTTGCCGATCTCGGGCTCGTCGTTCGGATACAGCACCTTCGACAGCGTCTCGGAGATGACCTTTTCGTTGACGGCCTCGTAATAGTCGCCGGCGTTGAAGTCCTGCAGGTCGAACGACTCGACCGCCTCGCTCTTCCACAGCCGCAAGGTGTTGCACGTGTTGACGTGATAGCCGGGCATCGGCGTGTCGCAAGCCACGCCTTTGACCTGCCGTGTGGGTGTCCAGCGCACGCACAGGTGCCCGCGTGCATCGGTTTCGTTGTGGGTGCTGCCGCCAAACCCCACGTAGTACGCAACCTCCGGGCGCACGATCTCCCATGGATTGCCCTTTTGCAGCCATTTGTCGGTGGTTTCGACCTGCCAGCCGTCGCGAATCTGCTGGTCGAAGATGCCGAACTCGTAGCGGATGCCATAGCCGATGGCCGGTATTTCCAGACTTGCGAGCGAATCCAGATAGCAGGCCGCGAGGCGGCCAAGTCCGCCATTGCCGAGCCCCGGCTCTTCCTCGAGTTCGAGCAGCATGTCGAGGTCGACGCCGAGCGCGCGCAGCGCTTCGCGTGCGTTGGCCTCGATGCCGAGATTGACGAGGTTGTTGCCGAGTTGCGGGCCGATCAGAAACTCGGCGGACAGGTAGCAGGCGACCCGCACATCGCTTCCGGCGTAGGTCTGTACGGAGGTTGCCCAGCGGGCCAGCAGCCGGTCGCGCACGCTATACGCGAGCGCCATGTACCAGTCATGCGGGGAAGCGATCGCCGGATAGCGGCCCCGCAGGCACAGCAGATTGTCGAGCACGCCGCGTTGGAGCGCGGCGGCGCTCAGGCCGGTGCGCGCTGCATCCGCGCTTTGCTGCGAGGTCGTGGTGGGAGCGTCGGCCATGATGCTTTCCTCGGTGCATGCTGCGCGTGACGTTCAGAAGGGCCAGACCCAGTCGACGATCTCGGCGCGGTCCGTGCCATGCGTATGCGCATAGTTCAGGTTGCTGACGATCGCGTTCCTCATGTCTTCCCTGAGATGCGCGGATCTGCCCTGCAAGCGCGGCACGCGGTCGAGCACGTCGATCACCAGATTGAAGCGGTCCACCTGATTGAGAATCGCCAGTTCGAGCGGCGTGTTGATGTTGCCTTTCTCCTTGTAGCCCCGCACGTGCAGATTCTCGTGATTGCGAAAGCGATAGGCGAGCTTGTGGATCAGCCACGGGTAACCGTGGAAATTGAAGATCACCGGCTTATTGGTCGTAAACAGGCTGTCGAATTCGCGTTCGGTCGAGCCGTGCGGGTGCTCGCTCGCCGGCTGCATCCTGAACAGGTCGACCACGTTGACGAAACGCAGCTTCAGTTCGGGCAGACGTTCGCGCAGGATCGCCGTCGCCGCCAGCGCTTCCTGGGTGGCGACGTCGCCGCACGAGGCCATCACCACGTCCGGTTCGGCGTCCTCGTCGTTGCTCGCGCGCCGCCACACGCCGATGCCTTTGGCGCAGTGCACGACGGCTTCGTCGATGGTGGTGAATTGCAGGTGTTTCTGCTTGTCGGCGACGATCACGTTGATGCAGTCGGTGGTGCGCAGACAGTGGTCGACGACCACCAGCAGCGTGTTCGCGTCGGGCGGAAGATAGACGCGCGTGACCGAGGGGCTCTTGTTGGTGACGAGATCGATGAAGCCGGGGTCCTGATGCGAAAAGCCGTTGTGATCCTGCCGCCACACGGTCGACGACAGCAGAATGTTTTCCGCCGACACCCACGCGCGCCATGGCACGTGATTGCGGCTGATGTCGAGCCACTTCGCGTGCTGGTTGAACATCGAATCCACCACGTGCGCAAACGCTTCATAGGTATGGAAGAAGCCGTGGCGGCCCGTCAGCAGATAGCCTTCGAGCCATCCCATCAGCGTATGTTCGGACAGCATCTCCATCACGCGGCCGTCGCGCGCCAGTTCGCCGCCGTCCTCGTCCTCGGGGAGCATCTCGGCCATCCACACCTTCTTGCTGACCTCGTAGATCGACTGCAGACGGTTCGAGGCCGTTTCGTCCGGGCCGAACACGCGGAAGGTGTTCATGTTCGCGCGCATCGTGTCGCGCAGAAATTCGCCGAGTGGCCGCGTGTTCTCCTGCAGCACCTTGCCGGCGTGCTGCACATCCACCGCGTACGCGCGGATGTCGGGCAGCTTCAGTTCGCGGCGCAGCACGCCGCCGTTCGCGTGCGGATTGGCGCTCATGCGCCGCGGGCCTTGGGGCGACAGCGCCTTGAGTTCGGGGATCAGCCGGCCCTCGGCATCGAAAAGTTCGGCGGGCCGGTAGCTGCGCATCCATTCTTCGAGCACTTCGAGATTCGCGGAGTTGTTGCGCACATCGGAAAAAGGCACCTGATGCGAGCGCCACGAGCCTTCGACCTTGTGCCCGTTGATCTGCTTCGGTCCGCTCCAGCCCTTGGGCGTGCGCAGCACGATCATCGGCCAGAGCGGCCGCTCGAGATTGCCGTTCGCGCGTGCCTGCTCATGGATTGCGCGAATTTCGCCGAGCACGGTATCGAGCGTGTGCGCCATCTTCCGATGCATTTCCGCGTGATCCGATCCTTCGACGAAATGCGGGGTGTAGCCGTAGCCGACAAAGAGCGCTTCCAGTTCTCTGCTGCTGATGCGCGACAGGATGGTCGGATTGGCGATCTTGTAGCCGTTCAGATTCAGGATCGGCAGCACGGTGCCGTCGCGGGCCGGGTTGATGAATTTATTCGAATGCCACGCGGTGGCGAGCGGCCCGGTCTCCGCTTCTCCATCGCCGACCACGCAGGCCACGATGAGGTCCGGGTTGTCGAGCACGGCGCCATACGCATGCGACAGGCTGTAGCCAAGCTCGCCGCCTTCATGGATGGACCCGGGCGTCTCCGGCGTCACATGCGAACCGATATGGCCGGGAAACGAGAACTGCTTGAAGAACTTCTGCATGCCCTCGGCATCCGCACTCTTGTCCGGATAGATCTCCGAGTAGGTGCCTTCCAGATAGGTGGGGCCGAGCACGCCCGGTGCGCCGTGTCCGGGACCGGCCATGAAGACGACGTCGAGATCGTCGCGTTTGATCACGCGGTTCAGATGCGCCCAGACGAACGATAACGCCGGGCTCGCGCCCCAGTGTCCGAGCAGGCGATATTTGACGTGGTCGACTTTCAGCGGCTCCCGCAGCAGCGGGTTGTCCAGCAGATAGATCATGCCGACCGAAAGATAATTGCATGCTCGCCACCACGCATCGATCAGTTGAAGTTCGTCGCTGCCGAGCGCGGTCTGCTGCGAAGCGTCCGCCGCGGGATGTTTGCCCATACCGACGTCTCCTGTGCTTGCAGCCGCAACCCGAGGGTGTGGATCGCGTCGGGTGCGCTGCGCAGGCGCTTCGATGATTGATGGGGTCCGAATCGCGCCTGTTGGCGGACCTCTACAACCGGGTATTCTTCGCGAGACCCTGAACATTCATAACGCAGAATATGTTACTGCGCGAGGATTGCAAGGATGATCCGACACCGTGTCGCGCGGCTTGCAGAACCGCACGGCGCATTCACGCCGCGATCGATGCTCATTCGCGCGGATCCGGATTCAACCGCGCGTCGATATGCTCAGGCTTGATAGGAATGATGCAGCGTTCATGCCCCGCGGCGGCGACCTCGCGTGGCGGCGCGTCGGTGATCGCCGCGAAGGCCAATAAATCGTTAAGCGTTGTTCGACGCCTGCCCATGTCTGCTGGCGCGCGAATACGCCAGGACGCGTGCGGGCAGGCGTTGGACAACGCTTAACGAAGGACAACCTTTAACGGTTCTCGTCGGATCAGCGCGCGAGCCGGGATTGCTAACAGTCGGCTACAGCAGCATACAAAGCGTGCGGATGGTCCGTGACGGCAGCCCAATAGCGGTCTCCATAGGACCAACGCCACGACTCGAACGGATAGTTGACCAGTTCAATGGAACCCTGTGCGGCCCACCCTGGCGAACACGATGCCGGCCATATCGACTTGGTAGCTAGTATTTTTCTGAGCAGTAGCCTCGACGTCTACTATCGGGGAAGCTACATGAGCATCCCACGACCTACTCGATGGGCAGAAAAGTTCGGAGCAACGTGTTGAACTGCTCTGGTGTTTGAACTGGCGGCAAATGGCCAGCATCAGGCACTTCACGCAAGACCGCACCAGAAATTTTTCTCGCGAGGTTTCTGCCCGCTTCTTGGTTGATTTGAAGATCTGCCGCCCCGATAACAACCATGGTTGGGCATTTGATGTTGTGCAATTGCGATTCCACGTCAAAAGTAGAGATCATTTCCCACATGGATGCGTGAAAATTTTTGTCCTGAAGCAGGAGCGCCTTCGTTATCCGATCAAGCACATCGGGGCGAAGCGCTCTGAAAGGTTCGGGAAACATGCGCTCATTCAATAGCTGCGCCATCTTTGGCATGCCGTCCCGCCGTGCCATCCCGGCGAATTCTGACATAGCCCGGCGTCCGGCCGCAGGAAACGTGCTGCGAGTTGAAATCAAACTCAACGAACGAACTAAATCTGGGCGTTTGATGGCCAGCGTTTGAGCAATCATGCCGCTGATAGAGACCCCTACGACATGAGCAGCTTTCACACCAACATGCTCAAGCAACCCAGCTACGATCTGCGCCATAGCATCGAATGTAGGGAAATCCAGCTTTGCGGATAGGCCGTGGCCAGGCAAGTCCAGAGCGATAACATCGTAGTGGCGTGCGAACTCTGCAATCTGATGTTCCCACCACGTGAGATCCATTCCAATTGCATGGAGAAAGACCAGCGACGGCGCGCTCTTGGGCCCCGATCGCACAAAATTTATGTCCGCTATTTCAGCTATTTTGACTCTCGTCATTTCACTTCTCCCGACAACTTCCCAGAATACAGCCGCTCACCCTATCGGGTCGATGATCGTCGAAGCCAGAGGTGATTACAAACCGTCAGATACCTATCCTGAAGCTTGCGGCAGGGTGTGCACTCATCCACTGAATATCTCGGAATTTTCCTTCTCGTGACGTGTTATCTGAGGAAGCAATGGCTTCATTTGAGCTTTTTAGAGAGGTAGATGAAGGCCAGTCCGTTGCACGTCCTTCAAATGTCAGAGGAGATACGTGATGTGTGGGATTGTGGGCTGGGTGGACTACGAACGCGATCTGGGCGAGCAAAAGCCGATCATTGAGGCAATGACACGCACGATGGCACTGCGCGGGCCGGACGCGCAGGGCATCTGGATCGACCGCCATGCAGCACTGGGACACCGCAGGCTTTCCGTCATCGATCTCGAAGGCGGAGCGCAACCAATGCAAGCTGCGGAAGAAGGTAAAGCGGTTGCATGCCTGACCTACAGCGGCGAAGTGTACAACTTCGTTAAACTACGCGACGAGTTGATGAAGCGCGGCCATCGCTTTACGAGCCGCAGCGATACCGAAGTCGTGTTGCGCAGCTACCTCGAGTGGGGCGAGTCATTTGTCGATCGTCTGGTTGGTATCTATGCGTTCGCGATCTGGGATACGCGCAAAGAGGAGTTGCTGCTGGTGCGCGACCGTGTAGGCGTGAAGCCGCTGTTCTATCAACCCTTCGGCAGCGGCGTGCTGTTCGGTTCCGAGCCAAAAGCGATTCTGGCTCATCCGGATATTGTCCCGCGAGTGGGGCTGGAAGGGTTGCGGCACATAATCAGCATGTTCCGCATGCCCGGCGACGCGGTATACGAAGGCATGCGCGAAGTGATGCCTGGACACCTGGTTCGCGTGTCGCGCAGTGGCATCGCGCAACGGTCCTACTGGAAGCTCGAGGGTTACGAACATACCGATTCGCTGGGTGTCACGATCGAAACGATTCGTGGACACCTCGACCGGATCATGCGCCAGCAGACCGTTGCCGACGTGCCGCTTTGCAGCCTGCTATCGGGCGGGCTCGATTCGTCGTTGGTCACGGCGATGGCCGATCGGATATTGCGCCAACGAAGCGGCAGTGCAGTGCACTCCTATTCGGTCGATTTTGCGGACCATGGGCAGGCGTTCGCCAAGGACCCGTACCGTGATACCGCCGATACGCCGTTCGTGCGTGAGTTCGTCAAGCAGGTGAATACGCGGCACACCGAGGTCGTGTTGAACGACCGCGAACTCGCGAACATGCAAGTGCGGCGTGCCGTTGTCGACGCGCTCGACTCGGCATGGTTCGTCGGTGGCGACCTGTTCCCATCGCTCTATCTACTCTTCAAAGCAGTGCGCGAGAATTCGACGGTCGCATTGTCCGGCGAGGCCGCCGACGAAGTGTTTGGCGGCTATAGATGGTTTCACACGCCGGAAACCGTCAACCTCGACACGTTCCCCTGGATGCGTGTTGCGCCGTCGAAGCTCGACACGCTGTTGTTGCCGGACCTGTCAAAGGAGCTGCGCCTGAAGGAGTATGAGGCCGACTGTTACGCCCAGGCACTCCGCGCAGTACCGCATGTCGGCAAGACGGGCGCCGAAAAGCGTATGCGCGAGATATGCCACCTCCATCTGATCAACTGGCTCCCCATCCTGCTAGACCGGAAGGACAGGATGAGCATGGCGGTGGGCCTCGAAGTACGTGTGCCCTTTTGCGATCACGAACTGATGCAGTACGTATTCAACACGCCGTGGAGCATGAAGACGTTCGATGGTCGCGAGAAGAGCCTGCTGCGCGCAGCGGCAGGCGACGTCGTGCCCAAGGCGATTCTCAAACGCGTGAAAAGCCCCTATCCGGCCACGCAAGACCCAGCGTATGAACGCGCTTTGCGTGACTGCATGGGCAGTGTGATCTCGAAGGCGTCGCCGCGCACGGCACAGACTTTCGACGTGGACGCGGTTCGTAAGCTGATCGATCAACCGCTGAACGAAGTTAGCATCGGTTGGGAGCGAGGGGACATCGATCACGCGCTCGCGATGTCGGACTGGCTGGAAAGGTACGACGTGGAACTTGTATAGGCGAGGTGGCGCTATGAGATTTTAGCGCCGGATGCGCTCTGCCGCCGTCCCTGCTGGCCAACACAACACACGCCGATAAGTTCGCCTTGTAGAGGGCAATCAGACACATCAAGGATTCGCGGCTCCGATCAAGGGTGCCGATACATGTCATTCGCCTTCGGCAAACACTGATCCGACGTGTAACCAGCCAATGAAACGTTCAAGGAGAACACATGGCGACCACCCAGGATATCGCTGCACGGATCGATGCACTCGAAAGCCAATTCGCGCTGGAACGGCTCATCGCCGCATACAGTCAGGCGTTCGACAATCGCGATGAGGCACTGCTGCGCAGCATTTGGCATAGCGATGCGAGTCTGTTACTGGGCGACGCGTTCGGCAACTGTACCGGTATCGATGCCATCATCGAGTCAGCTCACAAGAACTGGGCGCAGATCCCGTACATGCATCACTGGACGGCCAATCCACTGATCGACATTAACGGCGACCTCGCCACGGGCAAGGTGGCGCTCAACGCGCTGGTTACCCATGCGGAGATGGGGCCGGTCCAGATCAGCGGCCTTTATCACGACCGGTTCGAGCGCCGTGACGGCCACTGGGCATTCACGGAGCGCAGATTCGATTTGCACTACGTGACGCCCCTGCCGAACTGGAAACCGGTTGCCGGAATCGAAGCTGCGTCCCAGTCCTGAGCCGAATAGCCAGGCGGATAGAGGTGGCCGCGCAAGTTCGGACAGTCGAATAAGTGGTTTGGCGGGGGCCTGAGCCAGCGATAATGTCTGTCGGATACAACCGCCACGCCGTGGAGCTGGGACACGGCAGCCGGCGAGGACCGGAAATTGTTCGACTACCGCCCGGTCCCTACGCACTTCTTTGCGGGAACAGATGGTGCGCTTTTTCTGATATGAGGATTTGGACTTATGACGGTGAAAAGAGACAGCACGGGCTGATTTGTCATGTCCCGATCGAAAACGCGGACGGGAACATTTACGCGAACCAGTTACAGCATTTCATCGACGTGTCCTGGAAAGGGCAACCCCGATCATCGACGGAGACGACGCAGCGCGTACGCCGCAAGCGACACTTGCGGTCCCCCGCGGGATGGCAAACACAGATGGCGTGAACGTCGGAAGGATTGCTGACCGTCTCGATGCGGCGCAGAGCCCCTCGCCCAGAATAACAGCGCAAGCTCGGCGATCATTCGGTTTAATGCGACGTGACGCGTTGCATCGGATGGAATACCTCGTGGATCAAGGGTGTTTTGAAAGAGTCGCTCCGCGATACTCACGTCAAAGGACCCACGCCATGACCAATGAAGTCGACCGTATGCTTGATGAAATCCGCAAACTGGCGCCAAGCATTCCATCGCGCGCAGCCGAAATCGAAGCGGCACGCCGAATGCCTCCAGACCTGGTGGAGACGCTTAAGGCGATCGGCATCTATCGCATGTTCGTACCCAGGAGTCACGGCGGAATGGAGCTTGATCTTCCGAAGGGGCTCAGGGTGATCGTCGAACTCGCAAAGATCGATGGGTCGTTGGGCTGGCTCGCGATGATTGCCAGCGTAGGTGCGCTGTTTGCATCCTTGCTGCACATTCGGACATATGATCAGGTCTACGAGACGGGTCCGGACGTCATCCTTGCCGGTTCGTCCCAGCCTGCGGGTACCGCGCAGGCGGTGACGGGCGGCTGGCGCGTGAGCGGGCGCTGGCCGTTCGCCAGCGGTTGTCAGCAAGCCGAATGGATGATGGGTTTCTGCACGATGACGAAAGACGGGAGGCCGCTTCCCGGTTGCGCCGGCGAAGACGGGCCGCCGCTGGTGCGCGGCTTCATTCTCCCAGCGTCCGAATGGCGGATCGAGGATACGTGGCACGTGGCAGGGCTCAAGGGTTCCGGCAGTCATCACATCGCGATCGCCGACAAGATCGTGCCGGAAAGGAACTTCTTTGATATCGAGAACGGCGTGCCTTGTCTTCCGGGCCCGCTCTATCAGAGCGGGCGGGAACTCATTCCGGTGATGCACAGCGCCTTCTCCGTCGGTGTGGCCGAAGGAGCGTTGGGGGAACTCGTCGCGCTTGCGAATACCGGCCGGAGGCAGCATCGCGCGGTGACTGCGATGCGTGATTCGGAGCTGTTCCAGGCAGAACTCGGCCGAGTCGAAGCCGACCTGAGGGCGGCGCAGGCGTTCATGGAGGTACAGGCCGCAAGCCACTGGGGCCATGCGCTGGCGGGAACAATCAACGACGACGCGCTGCGCATGCAAAGCACGCAGAACGCCGTGTGGATCGCTTCGACCTGTGTGCGTATTGCCGACGCGTGCTTCGCGCTGGGTGGCGGGAGCGCTCTCTATGACGCCTCGCCGCTGCAGCGGCGATTGCGTGACCTTCACGCCGGGGCGCAACACGTCGTGGCCCAGCAACGAAATTATGCTGCAGTTGGCAGGCTGCTTCTGGAAGACTTGGTCTCGAAGACCGCCGCCGGCTAGTCGAGCCGCAAGATAGTCGATCGATGTGAGGGGACGTCTGTAGGCCCCAGGAAACCCGCCATTCCGATGATGCTCTCAGCTAAACGGATCCACGCGCATTCCCAGGTTTGCCGAACCATCGCGCCAAGACTTCGGCAATCTCCTCATCGCGAATGGCGGCTTCACTTGCCCACGCGACGAACCCGTCAGGACGCAGCAGTACAGCGCGCAATCCCAGCCGTTCCTTGACGTCGCTTGCGACATAGGTGACCTGCTCTCGCCAACGGCTCGCGAGCGCCTGAAGCGATGCGCCCGGGTCGAACTCCAGGAATAGGCCTTTTCCTTCGCGCAGAAGACCGCCGACCTTTGTTCCGTCGACGAGCTCGAAATCAGGAGCGCTGCGGCCTACCAGCGGATGACCGCCGCCAAGGTCGTAGCGGAGCGAAACGCCCCACACGCGCTCAGCAAAGTACGTCGCGCCATCGCGGGTCTCGATGAGATCACGGATGACGGCTGCAAGCGCGCGCGTGCTTTGGGTGGGGCGCATGAGCGCAACCTGCGCGCGCGACCAGTCGAGAACGTTCACTCCCACCGGATGCCGTTCCCGCTGATAGCTGTCGAGTAGATTGGTCGGCGCGTCGCCACGGATCGTGGATGCCAGCTTCCAACCCAGGTTCATCGCGTCTCCCAGACCGAGATTAAGCCCTTGACCGCCCAAGGGGGAGTGGATGTGTGCGGCGTCACCCGCAAGCAGCACGCGTCCTTTGCGATACGTTGTCGCCTGGAAAGCTCGATCCGTCCAGGTGGTAGCGATCTGAAGTTTTGTCAGGGTGATATCTGTGCCCGACACGCGGCGCAACACTGCCTGCACATGCTCCAGCGTGATCGGTTGGATCCGGTGAAAGGCGCCGCCATCGAATTCCACCATCGCGATCGTGCCAGGCCGTGCATAGGTGTACATGCCCTTCGACGTATAGTGCCGGCCGGGGCGGAGCGCTTGCTGGTCTGCCATCTCGATTTCAACGGAATAGCCGGTGAACTCCGGTTCGGTGCCAACGAAATCAAAGGCGCCTGCCTTGCGCATCGCACTACGACCACCATCGCAACCGACAAGCCAGCGTCCGGCGAAAGTCTCGCCACCCGCGTGAACATTTACCTCGTCGTCTGACGCCCTTATCGCGTTGGCACTAAAACCACGCCGGATCTCGGCCCCCATCGCACTGGCTCGGCGAGCCAGGACAGTTTCGAGTGTCTCCAATTCGACTGCCATGCTGGTGTCGGCCGGGCTTGGCAGACGATATGGCCACTTCGAGGTGTCAACGTCGTCGTGATAGAACTGGATGCCCGCGAAGTGGCCGGCTGGCCGACGCGGCTGTCCCGTCCAGTGTGCGGTCGTCGCATTCTTGCCTGCGGCATCACTCTCACGCTGCGCCGCGACTACCTCATCCAGCAACCCACGACGATACAGCGCTTCAAGGGTCGGCGCCGAAAGGCCGCGCATTCCGAATGGAAGGCGCTTCAATGGGGAGTGTGGGTCCTCGGCTTGCTCCAGCACCAGGACCGAGAGGTCAAACAGGCGCAGCTCGCAGGCGAGAAACAGGCCGACGGGGCCGGCCCCGGCAATCACAACGTCATAGATATCTGGATGATGTCTGCGCATGAACTACTCCTGTGTCGATGTCCGACCGGAGCGTTCCTCAGTTGAGAACCACACGGACGAACGTTTGGACGCCTGTACAGCGTCGAATGTTCGTCGTGGGGATCTCGTGCGCGAGGCCAAAGACCAGAGCTTTCGTTACCGAAAGGACTTGGGCTTACCAAACCAAGTCTGCCTTTTCCGACACAGCTTTATAACATTGTGGCGATGGGTTGCAACAGCCGGCGGCGTTCAAAGCCGTGCGAGCGCGAACTGTAGCGCGCGGCGAGCGTGTAGGCCCATCGCGCATTTGCCGACCGCCGTGTCGCCAGGACTGGTGGCGCACGCAACAACGCAAAGAGAGACGACTGTCAGTCGGCTTTCCGATCGAAAGCTATCTGCACGGTTTGTACGCGATAATCGCCATCGCGACGGCTGCCGCAAGGCATTAATAGGGAATATGGTGAGGCAAACGCCAAGACCATAGCTGTGCCCGCAACTGTAAACGCGAAGTCCGATGTCATCAGGCCACTGGGCAACCGGGAAGGCGGCGTCGGGCGCAGACACGTAAGCCAGGAGACCTGCCGCGCCCGGGACGTAATCGCGCCCGGTAAACCCGCCCATACCGGGCGCTTCACCAGCATGCGAGGACATTCATGCGACAGCCTTATCTTTCTCACCTGTTCGACGACGGCCCGCAGGCGCTACGCGGCAAGGTCATCGGCATTTTTTCACTGCTCATAGCGGCCAACGTCGGCGTCTGGATCTGGGCGCTCACTGCCCTTCATGGCCGCCCCGCGTTGATCGGCACTGCATTGCTCGCTTATACGTTCGGCTTGCGCCATGCGGTCGACGCAGATCACATCGCCGCTATCGACAACACCACACGGAAACTGATGCAAGGCGGCAAACGCCCGGTTGCAGTGGGCTTTTTCTTTTCGCTGGGGCATTCGACGATCGTGATCGCGCTTTCGGTTGCCGTCGCGTTCGCGGCCGTCACGCTGAAAGCACGCTTCGAAGACATGAAGGCAATCGGTGGAATCATCAGCACCTCAGTGTCGGCGGGTTTTCTGCTGGTGCTGGCAATCGTCAACGTGATGATTCTGGTGTCGGTGGTGAAGACTTTCCGGCGCGTGCAGCGTGGCGAGCGCCTCGTCGAGGAAGACCTCGACATGCTGCTCAACAAGCGCGGTTTCCTGTCGCGCATTTTCCGTCCGCTGTTCCGCCTTGTCTCACGTAGCTGGCACATGTACCCGATCGGCTTCGTGTTCGGCCTGGGCTTCGATACGGCGACGGAAGTGGCGCTGTTCGGTATTTCTGCCGCTCAGGCCGCTGATGGCATGTCTCTCGCGACTATCCTGATCTTCCCCGCACTGTTTACTGCGGGCATGTGCCTGGTCGATACCGCCGACGGCGTGCTGATGCTCGGCGCATATGGCTGGGCTTTCATGAAGCCGGTCCGCAAGCTGTACTACAACATCACGATTACGTTCGTGTCGGTGATTGTGGCGGTGCTGATCGGCGGCATTGAGGTGCTGGCGCTGATCGCGGACAAGCTCGACCTCAAGGGCGGCTTCTGGGATCTGATCGGCACGGCATCGGACAACTTTGGCCTGCTCGGCTACGTGGTGATCGGCCTGTTCGTCGTCAGCTGGCTGGTGTCCGTGTTGTTCTACAAGCTCAAGCGCTACGACGACATGCCCGTCAACCTGGGCTGATCGAAAAGCCAGAACAAACCTGCCGGATGCGCAACGCGTCCGGCTCAGACATGCAGAGGATCGTGCTGCCCGGACGCGTTGCCATGATGATGTCGCGCGTTCGAATGCTCATGTGCGCGCCGAACATGCGGACGTAGCGCCGGTAGTCCGCCAGAATCTGAGCCGAATAGCACATGGATGCCTCCGTTTGCTGTTCCGATGATACGTATTTGCGCGCTCGCATCAGCAGAAGTCTCTGCTCGTCGTCTGCAACTCGCCCAGCAGATGAGACATGTCGACGAGCCGCTGCGCGACGAGGTGCCGTACTTCTCCCTGACACTGCCACGTGCCGTACACGGCGAGCAGCGCGGCGCCCAACGCTTCTTTGCGCTGTTTTTCAAGCAGGCTTGGCCAGATGATCACATTGACGTTGCCCGTCTCGTCTTCGAGCGTGACGAACACGACTCCCTTGGCCGTGCCGGGACGCTGACGGACCGTCACCAGTCCGCAGCCGCGCGCGAGGCGGCCGTTGCGATAGGTCCGCAGCGTCGAGGCCGGCATCAGCCGGTTCGCGAGCAACTGCGGCCGGAGCAGTTCCAGCGGATGGCGGTTGAGCGTCAGGCCGAGCGAACGGTAGTCGGCGACGATGTCGTTCGCTTCGCTCGGTGCGCCCAGTTCGGGCGTTTCGTCCTGAGTCGCCGCGGCCGCGAGCATATCCTTGTCCGGCACCGCGACGACCGACTGCCACAGCGCTTCGCGGCGGTTTCCCGCGAGCGCTGCCAACGCATTCGCATCCGCGAGCGCATGCAGGTCTTTGCGGTCGAGCTGCGCGCGGCGCGCGAGATCGTTGACGCTCGCGAACGGGCGAACCGCGCGCGCGTTCTCGATCCGTTCGGCGGCGCCGTCCTTCATGCCGCGCAGCAGCGAAAGACCGAGACGCACGGCGGGGCGCGTCGCCCCCGCACGGGGTTCGAGCGAGGAGTCCCAACCGCTGATCGTCACATCGACCGGCAACACCGTGACGCCGTGCCGCTGCGCATCCTGAACCAGTTGCGACGGCGAATAGAAGCCCATCGGCTGGCTGTTCAGCATCGCGGCGAGAAAGGCTTCGGGTTCGTGACGCTTGAGCCAGCTGCTCGCATAGACCAGCAGCGCGAAACTGGCCGCGTGACTTTCGGGGAAGCCATATTCGCCGAAGCCCTTGATCTGCTCGAAGATCGCCTCGGCGAAGGCCTGGTCGTAGCCGCGCTCCTGCATGCCGAGCACGATGCGGTCATAGTATTTTTCGAGTCCGCCCTTGCGTTTCCACGCGGCCATCGCGCGTCGCAACTGGTCGGCTTCGCCGGCGGTGAAGCCGGCCGCGAGAATCGCCACCTGCATCACCTGCTCCTGGAAGATCGGCACGCCGAGTGTGCGGCCCAGCGCGGTCTTCAACGCGTCGCTCGGATAGGTCACGGGCTCGAAGCCCTGACGGCGCTGCAGATAGGGATGCACGGCGCCGCCCTGAATCGGACCGGGCCGCACGATCGCGACTTCGATGACGAGGTCGTAGAACTTCTCTGGCCGCATGCGCGGCAGCATGCTCATCTGCGCGCGCGATTCGATCTGGAACACGCCGACCGTATCGGCGGCCGAAATCATCGCGTAGGTCGCCTCATCCTCGGCGGGGATGTCCTGCATTTCGAAGCGTTCTCCGCGCTGTTCCGAAACGAGGTCGAGCGTGCGCCGGATCGCCGACAGCATGCCGAGCGCGAGCACGTCGACCTTCAGCAAGCCCAATGATTCGAGGTCGTCCTTGTCCCACTCGATCACCGAGCGGTCGGCCATCGCCGCGTTTTCCACCGGCACGAGCCGGGTGAGCTTGCCGCGGCTGATCACGAAGCCGCCCGAATGCTGCGACAGGTGGCGCGGAAAATTCAGCAGTTGCGAGGCGAGCTTCGCCCAGGCCTGAATCAGGGGCTGGTTCGGATCGAGGCCGGATTCCGCGAAACGCGCGAGCAGATCCCGACTGGTATCGAACCAGTGGTGCGACTTCGCGACCGCGTCGACGATCTGCGGATCGACGCCGAGCGCCTTGCCCGTTTCCCGCAGCGCACCACGCGGACGATAGGTCGACACCGCCGCCGCGATCGCCGCCCGGTCGCGGCCGTACTTGCGATAGATGTACTGGATCACTTCTTCGCGCCGCTGGTGCTCGAAGTCGACGTCGATATCGGGCGGCTCGCCGCGCTCCTTGCTGATGAAGCGCTCGAACAGCATGTTGCCGCGCGCGGGGTCCACCTCCGTCACGCCGAGGCAATAGCAGACCGCCGAGTTCGCGGCCGACCCGCGCCCCTGACACAGAATGTGCTGGCTGCGCGCGAAGCGGACGATGTCGTAGACGGTCAGGAAATACGGCTCGTACTGCAGGTCCGCGATCAGTTCGAGTTCGTGCTCGATCTGCTGCTGCACGTGATGCGCAATCCCCGCGGGAAAACGCCGCTGCGCGCCGACATAGGTTTCCTGACGAAGATACGAGGCCGGCGTATGGCCGGCCGGCACCAGCTCGTCGGGATACTCGTAGCGCAGCTCGTCGAGCGAAAACGTGCAGCGGCTCATGATGTCGACCGTCGCGGCCAGCGCGTCTTGCGGGTACAGGTTGGCGAGCCGCAACCTCGAGCGCAGATGCTGCTCGGCGTTCGGCGCCAGATCATAGCCGCACTGATGGACCGGTTTGCCGACCCGGATCGCGGTCATCGTGTCCTGCAGCGGCTTGCGCGAGCGCACGTGCATCACGACTTCGCCGAGCGCGACGACGGGCACGTCGCGGCTGCGCGCGACGAACTCGACCGCGCCGCGATGCAGGTCGTCCATCGCGCGTTGATGGAGCACGAGGCCGACCCATGCGCGGCCGGTGAACGTTTCGTCGAGCCATTCGACCTGCGCATCGAGCGCGTCTTCGCTGGCCGGGAAATCCGGCACGAGAATCGCGAGGCAGTCGGGCATGCCGAGCAGGTGGCGATACTCCTTCTCCGGCCGCGACAGATCCTGCGGCGTGAGCCGGTATTCGCCCTTGGGCGCGCGCATGCGCGCCAGCGTGATCAACTCGGACAGATTGCCGTAGCCGTTGCGGTTGCGGGCGAGCAGGATCAGGCCGAACGCCGGCGAACCATCGGCGTTGACGAGCCGGAAATACGAACCGACGATGAACGGCAGCTTCGCTTCTTTCGCCGCGACATGCGCGCGCACGACTCCCGCGAGCGAGCATTCGTCGGTGATCGCGAGCGCGGAGTAGCCGAGTTGCGCGGCACGCCCGGCCAGTTCCTCAGCGTGCGACGCGCCCCGCAGAAACGTGAAGTTGGAAAAGCAGAACAGCTCGGCATACGCCGGCAGCATCGTGAAGGTGGTGTCCATGGCCGCTCATCCGCGCCTATCAGCCGAACAGGCCATGCAGGAACCAGCGTTGCTCTTCTTCCGCGTCGCGGCTGCTCACGCGCTCGCGGTAGATCCAGTAGCAGCTCTGGTCGTCCGCCTGCGCGACGAAGTAGTCGCGCGTGACGAGCTCGCCGTCGAACCAGCCGCTCTCGATGCGCTCGCCCGGCGACACCATGCGCAACGGCGAGCCATAAAACGGGCGGTGCTGGCGCATCAGCAGACGCACGGGCGTGTCGAGCATCCACGTCGGGCGGGGCAGATTCTGCGGCAGCGGGCCGGGCTTGACCGGCTGCGACACCGGCAGCCAGCGGTTCGCGATCTCCGGACGATGATCGGCGCTCGGCGCGGGTTTCAGCACGTTCTCTTCGCCGAGCCGCGCGACCAGCAGTTCGAGCAGCCGCGCGTGATCCTCCTGCGAGCCGCCCGGTTCGGGAAACAGCGTGTCCGACGCGGGCGCGGCCGACTCGACGTTCGACGCGTCGAGCCGCAACGCGATCACGGGCGCGGCGAGCTCGATACGATGCAGCCGCTCCTTCAGCAGCCGCATCAGATGTTCTTCGCGCCAGGTCGGCTCGCCGAGTGCGACGTCGATCGTGGTCGGCTCGATCGCAGCGCGTCCGCGCTCGTGTTCGAGCGACAGGCGAATGCCGGTGAGCGCGAGCTGTTTTGCGCACAGCCATCCGCACAGTTGCACGATCAGGCGCTGCGCGCCGAACACCGCGCCATCCGCGTGTTCGAGCCGGTCCGGCATCTCGATGCGCGCCGAGAACGTGGGTGGCAGTTCGAGCCAGTCGAACAGTTCGGGCGCGGTCCCGAACGCGCGGTCGAGCGAGTCGAGCAGATGTTCGCCGCAGCGGCGCTGCAAGCCGGCGCGGGGCAGGCGGCGCAGATCGGCGATGCGCTCGCAACCGAGGCCCGTGAACCAGTCGGCGAACGGGCGGACTTCGGGCACGGCGAGCATCGGCAGGGCGGACAGGCGCTGGTCGAGCGACGCGAGCTTCAGCACGCGCCGGTTGCCGAACTTCGCGAGCAGCCACGCGCCCTGGCCGGTCGGCGCGGCACTGATGCGCGCGGTGAAGCCGAGCGCGTCGAGGATGGCTTTCGTATCGCGGCACAGCGCGAGCAGGCCGCCGAAGAGCCGCAAACTCGCGCCGATCTCGACGACGACCGTCGCCTCATCGAGCAGCGCGACTTCGGGCGAGAAGCGCATCAGCGCGATACCCACCTCGCGATGGGCTGCCGTTTCACGACCGCTATCGCGCTCATACATCTCGGTCTGCGGCGACAGCGTCAGCACGCCGCCGCGCTTCATGCCCGGACGCACGCCTGCCGAGCGCGCGGCGGGGTCGGCCATGACCACCTTGTCTTTCTCCAGCACCGCGCAGCCATGCGCGGGCTCAGGCGACCACTTCGGTCTGAAGACCTCGAGCGGCAACTTTGGCAGATGAACGGCGAGAAAGACGCGCATGTCGGGAAAGCAGAACGGGAGTGGGTTGAAGGGGAATCGACAGGGGCTCTGCGCGAGCGGGCCCTCGTCGTTTCACGATGTCGATGGTGAGACCTTCGGCCGATGGCCTGAGCGCGAGCCGCAGCAGCGCGGGGGATGCCTCCTGCGCGGTGGCGAGCGGCCGCACCATGATGAAAAGCGTCTCCGACGACTGCGCGGCCAGATGCAGACGGCGCAGCGACGACGCCTGCGCGTACTGCGCCCAGAAGATCAGCGCGCCGCAACTGCCGGCGCGCAGGATCTGCTCGGCGGACCACAGCGCGTCGGCGGTTTTCGGCGCATTGATCCGCAGCACCTGCTGCAGCGACAGGCCGATGTAGTTGAGCCCGAGGCCGTCCGGCGTATGCGGCGGTTGCACGAAGACGAGCGGACGCTCGCCGACGGCGCTGAGCGCCGGCTGCAACAGCCGCAGTTCGCCGACGCCGGCCTGCTGCACGAGCAGATCGACCAGCGCGCCGAGCGGCCAGCCACCGCCGGGCAACTCCGCCGACAGGGCCGGATAACCGGTATCGACGCTGCGGCCGCGGCCAGCGCCAAGCTGGGACGCCCGCCACAAGGACGGGTGAATGGCTTCCGGTGCTGGCAGGGCAGCTGTCATTTGCGAAAATACCTGTATGGATATACAGTATCCTACATGGTTTTATGAGATAGCGAACAGGCACTTTTTTGGGGGGCGGGTTCATGGACATGCGAGTGCGCAAGCCAGCCGGGCATCCGATGCCGGAGATCGCGGCGTTCGTGGCCGAACTGAAAGCGGTGTTCGGCGAGCCGGACATCGATGAAGCGATTCGCCGCGGCAAGGCGGGCGAGCCGACCTTTCATGCGCGGGAAAACGGGCGCTCGGCGGGGACGGCGGCGCCGGTTGCGGCGAACGTCTGGCGCGTGGATCGCGCGGTGCGCGACCGGCATTACTGCGAGGGTTGCGACGGCTCGTGCATTGGCAGCGCGAAGTCGTGCCGTCCATAATGGCAGCGGCCCTCAACCCCGGAGAACCCCATGTTGCGCACGTACCTCGGAAGTTGCCATTGCCAATTCGTGAAGTTCGAGGCTCGCATCGATTTCGACGAGGGCACGTCGAAGTGCAATTGCAGCTACTGCAGCAGGCTGCGATTCTGGCACGTGCAGGTTCGCCGGGAAGATTTTCGTCTTCTTTCGGATGAAGCCGCGCTCAGCGAATATCAGGGGCACAATGCGGTCGCGCATCACCCGTTCTGCAAACGCTGCGGGGTTCACGTATTCGATCGCATAGATATGCCAAACGGCACGGGGTATCCGTATATCAACGTGAACATCATGTGCCTCGATGAACTCGATCTCGATGCGGCGTTGAATGCGCCGGTGACCTATCGGAATGGCCTGCACAACGACTGGGGCAATCCGCCTTCGGAAACGCGGCAGCTTTGATTGCGCCGGTCAGGGCGCTCTGCGCGGATGGTGAGGCGGTGGGCGTCCAGTTGATGGCGTTCGGACGTGAACTGGGCGAACTCGGGCTTGAAAGATCGCCGCGAGGCGATAGCGGGCTTTGACGCGTTGTACGACTGACCGCGCGCTAGATTCATTTCAAAACCTCGAAAAATGTAATAACATTGTGTTTCCATCGCATTGGGCTGGGTATAACATTGTATATACGGTATAGCCATGAAAACGACGATTCGCAAAATGGGCAACTCGCAAGGGGTGTTGATCCCCAAGCCGATACTTGCCCAGCTTGGTTTAGAGGATGAGGTAGACATGGAAGTCGAGAACGACGCGCTAGTAATTCGTCGTCCGCAGAAAGCTGTGCGCGAAGGCTGGGCCGTTGCAAGCAAACGGGTTGCGGAAACCGGCGACGACGCACTGGTGATGGGTGAGTTCGGCAACGCAGGTGATGCGGAGATAACGTGGTAGTGCGCGGCGAGGTTTGGCTAGTCGCTCTCGATCCGACGTTAGGTAGCGAAATCCAAAAGACACGTCCTTGCGTCGTAGTCTCTCCGCCTGAACTGCACGATCACCTTCGCACGGTCATTGTCGCCCCGATGACCTCGAAGGGCCGCCCCGCGCCCTTCCGCGTGCCGGTGACTTTCAAGCGAAAGCAAGGATTGATTTTGCTAGACCAAATTCGCACCGTTGATAAGGTGCGGCTGGTCAAGAAAGAGGGTTTTGTTGCCGAGAATACTTTGATGGACACCCTGAGAACGTTGCAGGAAGTGTTCGCTGAATGAAGGGGAAAGTACTTGGCGCGCAAGCGCTCCGCACGCCGGCCGGTATCCGTCTCCCACATGCGCAATGACGATCCCTCGTCGACGAGCAACGCGGCGCCGTCGCGCATGTACGTCACATCGCCGTTCGCGCTACCTCGTGGGTAATCACAGGGCCGCGATAGATGATCGCATTCGATCTTCATATGAGGCCTGATTTCGCCTTTGAACGAAAAGCCGGCGGCTCTTACTACGACGACCGGCAAACCCGCGGAACCGGAAGCACGCTGACAATCCCTGCAATGGCAGATGAGTTGCGCAAGTGACTCACCGCGAGCTTCGTATTGCACCGCGCCGCACAGGCAGCGTCCCATCCAGGGAGTCGACATGGATCTTCTCCGGTTCAAGTGATCCAGTGTTAGCTCGGGAGCCTAAGCATACGTATAACGGACCGTAGCTTGGCAGAGCATCGTCCTGGTCTTCGATGCATGGCAGACCGTCTCGAAGTACTCGCGGCCCATCGACACGCTCATCCGGCCGGCCGCGATATCAGCGATTCGAGCACGTCGGCAAAGGGCGTCCTGTCGATTTGCCCTTGCGTCAACGGCGTGATAGCAGGGGTGTAGATGCCTTCGAATTTCATGATGTTGTTCCGGATAGAGGGAAACGGGAGTCGAGACGATGGGCGTGCCGTTGCCTGACCGGCAACGGCACGCCGGTGAGCGGGTTAGTGATTCAGCGATGCCGCCTCTTGCAGGCTCAGCGAGCGCGTCTCTGGCGCGAGGGCAAGCGAAGCGGCGAGACCGATGAACGACACCCCCGCGGCTGCGACGCAGCATCATCCGACCGGAGACGGCGTCAGAACGTGTGATGGATCCCGACGTTCGCGCTTAATGTGCCGCGCGTCCGAGGCGCTCGAGCAGCGGTCTCGTTCCCATTTCGCGCAGGTACGGTTTCACCGGATCGCTCGTGTGGCCCACGAGCGGATCGACGGGCGCGCCCGGCACGGCGTTGGCGTTCGCGAAATGCCGTTCGGGCGTCCGTGCCGCCTGCGTAGCGGCGGCTTCGCGCACGGCGATGCCCAACTCGCGCAGCGTCACCGTTGCCGCGGTGATTTGCGCGCCGTCGGCTGCGTGCTGCGGAGGGGCGTCGACGATGTCGCCGCGGGTGAGAAAGCCGCGCGTGAGGCCGAGTTCGATCAGCGCCTGAAGGGGGGCCGACGCGTCCCCCGTCCGACGGACCGATCACGGCATCGGCCGCGGCCATCGCGCGTGCACCGCTTTGCGGCGCACCCACGGACCAGCGCTCAAACTCGTTGCGCATAGACGTTGCACCAGCCGTCAGCGGCAACCGATTTGCCGGGGAACATCGGGCACGGTCCTGAAGCCTCGCCCGCTGCGCCGGTATAGAAACGGCAGTTCGCGCAGTCCCGGCCCGCGTGGTACTTGGGGAACTTCGCGGCGTCGACGCTGCCCGCTTTCGCACGATAGCCGAGCGAGCTGGCCGCGGCGTCGTTTTCATCGACGGCGGGCGGCGCGGCTAACGCGAGCTCGGCGCTGGCGAGCGCGGCACACAGGCCCGCGGCCTGGAGAATGAAGTGTCTGCGGTTGTGAGAGACCATGATGATGCCCTGAGAAAAGAAATGGGTCGTCCATGCCGCATTCGATTGAAGCGGCGTGGCGTCGTAATGCGGTGCGAAGCAAAGTGTTAGTGGCGCGGTCCGGCGTTCAGCGGTGTGGTCGAGGATTGCGCGGCTTGCGCGGTCAGCTTCGCGCTGCCGGTGTCGTAGCCATTCGTATAGAGCAGGAAGGCCATCAGATCGGCGTACTCCTCGTCGCTCATCTTGCCGGGATGATCCGCGGGCATGTTGGTCGACATGTACTGGTAAATGCCGCCGATCGTCAGATGCGAGTTCGCCGCTGGCGCGAACGCCGGTCCGATCAACGACGGCGCGGTGTTGCCTTCGAGCTTCTCGCCGTGGCATTTCGCACACGAATCGGCATACAGATGTTCACCGTGGGTGACCTGATCGTGATCGAACGACGGTGTCTCGGTCGTCGCCGCAACCTTGATGAAGCCGCCGGCGGCGGGCATGCCGCCCACGCGCCATAGGTCCGCACGCGGCGACGCCTGGTTCGGGCCGTCGAGATAGCGCGCGAGATTCGCGTGAGTGCTGGCCGCGGTCGCCAAACCGCTCGCGAGGGTGGTTGGCAGCGCCCAGTTGCGCGTGAGCGCTGCGAGCCGGCCATCGCTGCGCAGACGCGTGAGCGCGTCATCGATGCGCTTTTGCAGCGGCTGCGTGTCGGGCCCCGACGCGAACACCAGATTCCAGTCGGCATAGGGCGACTCGGCGACGGCAACGTCGAAGTGCTGCTGCGGGTGCGCATGCCGATACGCCACCACGGCCGGGTACCAGACGATCGCGCGCTGGGCGCGCCCTTTCGCGAGGGCGTCGACGGTCAGCTCGGAGGTGGTTTCCAGATCGAAGCGCGCGTTCTTCTGCTGGACCGCGATCAGTTGCGACGGGCTCGACCAGGTGGCGGCAATGGTGATCTTGCCGTCCGGCGCCGCGACGGGGGTGTTGGCCGCATGGCCGCCGCGCAGCGTGACGCTGACGTAACCGGAGTGCAGATAGCTCCCGGAAAAGAGCAGGTGCGAGTCGGAGCCGTCGGCCACGCTCGAACGCGGAAAGCCCGCGATCACGTCGCAGTTGCGCTGCAGCGATGTCGAGAGCTCGCGAGCGGAGATGCCGTCGTCGCCGCCGTCGTCGTCGATGCCGCGCGGCGCGAATGTCGCGGTAATGCCCGCCGCGCTCAACACCGCGCGTGCAACGGACTTGTCCAGTTCGGCCGAAGGGCTGCCGGGCATCGTGCACACGCGGACGCTGGAAGACATCCGCGCGGCCGCCTGGGCGGCAACATGTGCGGCGCCGGCGACGAGCGCGCTGGCGAGAGCAAGGTGAGTGAATCGAATGTTCATGATGGTGCGTTCCTGTGATGGCGGGAACACCGCGCCCGCATGGGCTGCGCGCGGGCGCGGAAAGATGCGGCTGCGAAGGCCGGATGGGCAGAACGATGCGGGTGCGGTGGCTGCGCCTAGCTGCGATCGAGCGCGAACACGTACAGCGTGCCGCCGCGCGGAACGTCCTTCGCGACGTCGGCCATCGGGCCGCCCCAGATCGGATTCGCACCGCCGTAGCCCGCGAGCACGGCCACGTATTCCTTGCCGTCGACTTCGAACACGGAAGGTTGCGCGACGATGCCGCTCGCGAGTTGCGGGCTCTCCCACAGCACCTTGCCCGTCGTCACGTCGAACGCGTACAGATGGCCGTCGAGCGAGCCGCTGAAGGCGAGGCCGCTGGCCGTCGTGGCAACGCCACCGTTCCAGGGCATCCTGGTCCAGTGACCCCACAGCTTCTTGCCCGTATTGACATCGATGGCCTGAAGCTCGCCATAACCCTGGCTGCCCGGTTCAGGCTGGATCTCGAAGCCTTCGCCGAGGTAGGGCAGACCCTCCATGTAGCTGACCGACTTGCCGGACAGGCTCATGCACGCATGCAGCGAGGGCACCACCGCGATGTGCCGCTCGGGATCGTAGGAAGTCGACCACCAGTTCTTGCCGCCGAGAAAGCTCGGACAGGTGTTGATCGTCGTGCCGGCCTTGGGAAACCGGCTGGCGTCCTGAACTGGTTTGCCGTCGGCGGTATAGCCCGTCACCGACAGCGCCTTGACGAACGGCTCGGCGTAGATCAGCTTGCCGGTCTTGCGGTCGATCGCGTGGAAGAAGCCGTTGCGGTCGGCATGGATGATGGCGTCATACTGCTTGCCCTTGTAGTTGATGTTGGCAAGAACCGGCGTGTTGACGCCGTCGTAGTCCCACGTGTCGTTACTCGTGTACTGATAGTGCCACTTCAGGTCGCCGTTCTTCGGATCGAGCGCGAGCAGGGAATCGGAGTACAGATTGTCGCCGGGACGCAGCGCGGCGAGCCACGGTCCCGGATTGCCGACGCCCCAGTACAGCGTCTGCGTGGCGGCGTCGTAGGTGCCGGTCAGCCACGCCGCGCCGCCGCCATGTTCCTGCATGCCGTCGGGCCACGTATCGCCGCCCTTGTCGCCGGCATTCGGGATCGTATAGCGCTTCCAGATGATCGAGCCGTCGTCGGGATCGAGTGCGGCGATATAGCCGCGAATCCCATACTCGCCGCCTGATGTACCGACCACGATCGCGCCGTCGAGCGCGAGCGGCGCGAGCGAGAACGCGTAGCCGAGACCCGGTTCGAACATCTGCTTCTTCCATACGACATTGCCGCTCTGCGCGTCGATCGCGGCTACCTCGCCGCTCAGCATGGCCACGTAGACGTTCTTGCCATACAGCGCGACGCCGCGATTCACTACGTCGCAGCATGCGGTCCTGAACGATTCCGCGCCGAGCTTCGGCTCGTATTTCCAGAGCTTCGTGCCGCTCTTGACATCGAATGCATAGACGTTGTCTTTCGGCGTGCTGACGAAAAGGTAGCCGCCGTTGACGATCGGGGTTGCTTCGAAGCCTTGCTTGAGTTCCGCGGGGAACTGATAGCTCCAGGCCTCCTTGAGCCCGGCGACATTCGATGCATCGATCTGCTTCAGTGGCGAATGTGACTGGCCGCTATAGCTGCGGTAGTAGGTGAGCCAGCCCGGGTCGCTCTGTGCTTGAGCGAGGCGCTCGTAGGTCACGGCGGGATAGTCCGGGGCGGCGTGCACCGGAGCCACGTTCAGTGCCATCGCGATCGCGATGCTCGCTCCAAGGACAGCCAGCCGGCCTGCGGCGGGCGAACGGTTCTTCATGGTCGTCTCCTGAGTGTTTGTCGATGCAGTGCCGGGAGAGGCGTCGCCCCTTTGTTCCGTGTCGATCCGGTTGCGGTGCCGTTACTGCAAGTCACATGCCATTTTTGTGGGCGAGTCCGAAAGGGCGGCACGCCTGAAACGTGCGGCGGCACATATCGCGCGTAGAGCGCTCCATGTGTTGCATCCCGGTACAACGCCGGGCGATGGAGTGTTGAGAAACAGGACAGTTGCAGCGCCGGCGCGCATCGCTCGGGTCGAGCGCGACGCCAGGATCGCGGGCGAAGCTGTCGCTGAAATGGATGGCCCGGAGCTTGCTTAAGAGGACGGAGAAAAGTCCGGCAAGGTACCAGGCTTTCCAGGAGGGAGACAATGCGCGATGACGTTCACCGGGCCGTGGCTCAGACTGCCGTACGGTCCAACGACTTTCCCGTGCCGGCAATTCAGAAAGCGCACGAACGCTCCGAAACATTTGGTCTGTGCGCGTCGGCGCGGCCGGAATACGAGGTTCTTTCGAACCCGGGTCTCGTGCTCAAACGCGAGCAGAACCGGGTGTTGTGCGCGCATGCGACGCCGGTGATGGAGTCGCTGCACGAGCAGATCGCCGACACGCAAAGCATGATCGTGCTGACCAATGCCGAAGGGCTGATCCTGCATTCGATCGGCGACGACGACTTCCTCGCGCGCGCGGAGAAAGTCGCGCTGCGGCCCGGCGCGAACTGGGCCGAGGACCGCCAGGGCACCAATGCGATCGGTACGGCGCTGGCCGAGCGCTGCGCGATGGTCGTGCACGGCGACCAGCACTACCTGGCGGCAAACCGCTTCCTGACCTGCTCGAGCGTGCCGATTCTCGATCCGTATGGCGACGCGATCGGGGTGCTCGACGTGACGGGCGACTACCGCAGCTACCATCAGCACACGATGGCGCTCGCCAAAATGTCGGTGCAGATGATCGAGAATCATCTCTTTACGACCACCTTTCACGAAACGCTGCAAGTGTCCTTCCATAGTCGTCCGGAGTTTCTGGGCACGCTGATGGAAGGCATCGTGGCGTTCACGAGCGACGGACGCTTTCTGTCGGCCAACCGGAGCGCCCAGTTCCAGCTCGGCATGTCGCTCGCCGGGCTGCGCGCATATACGCTGTCGTCGCTGTTCCAGACCACGAGCGCGCAACTGATCGATCGCGCGCGCGTGAGCCTCGACCCGCACCTGATGCTCAACCTGAGCAGCGGCGCGGTCGTCTGCGCGCGCGTGCAGTTCAGGCGGGCGTCGCTGGCCGAGGGCAGCCGCCCGGTCGCCGTGCACGACGGCGCCCGCGCGGTGGGGCGCGAGGAGCCGCCGCAGGCGGCCGCCGGACTCTCGCGTCTGAGCTATCTCGACACGGGTGACCCGCAGGTCGCCGCGGTCATTGCGAAGGTCAGGAGGGTGATCGGCAAGGACATTCCGATCCTGATCAATGGGGAGACCGGCACGGGCAAGGAACTGCTCGCGCAGGCGATCCACAACGATTCGCCGCGCTGCGCCGGGCCGTTCGTGGCGCTCAACTGTGCTTCGATTCCCGAGACGCTGATCGAATCCGAGCTGTTCGGCTACGAGGAGGGCGCATTCACCGGGGCGCGGCGCAAAGGCGCGATCGGCAAGCTGCTGCAGGCAAACGGCGGCACGCTGTTTCTCGACGAGATCGGCGACATGCCGTACTCGCTGCAAGTGCGGCTGCTGCGCGTGCTGCAGGAACGCGTCGTCAACCCGCTCGGCTCGACGAGGAGCATTGCGGTGGACGTCGCGATCATCTGCGCGACGCACCGGGACTTGCGCGAGATGATCGCGCAAAACCGCTTCCGCGAGGATCTCTACTACCGGCTCAATGGCCTCGTGGTGCGTCTGCCGCGGCTGCGCGACCGTACCGACCTCGCGGTCGTGATCCAGAAGATGTTGCTGCGCGAATCGATCGCCAGCGCGAGCGGACGGCCGCTTCACGTCGCACCCGATGTCATGGCGATGTTCGAGCGCTGTCCATGGCCGGGCAACTTCAGGCAGCTTGGCAACCTGCTGCGCACCGCGGCGGCCATGGTCGATGCGGACGGCGAGATCCGGCGCGAGCATTTGCCCGATGACTTCTTCGATGATCTGCGCTGCGGCGTTTCGTCGAGCGGCGCGGCGGATACGCCGGGCTCGGGCAATGCGTTCGCGCCGGAGTGCGCGCGCCTGCAGGACGTGACCGTGTCGGTGATTGCCGCCGCCCTCGCGCGGCATGGCGGCAACGTTTCGGCGGCCGCGCGCGAGCTCGGCGTGTCGCGCAACACGATCTATCGCAAGATGCCCGCGGTCGAGCCGGATCGTGAGGTGGACGACTTCTGAACCCACCGCGCCGCTTTCATCAGCACTTCTGTTTCGCCCACGTAATGTCACACCGTTGTTGCGTCCCGCAGCAGTGGTGCTCCAAAAATCAACACTGCCATCTCCCGAACGCGTCGTATGGCGACGCGTTCGTCCCGCTTACGTCAGCGAATTGACGATGTCGATGCCCATACCCAGGCGAAGGCTTGTGCGCGAGCCAAACGAGCCTCGCGTGGCGACATCGGCATGTCCTTTGCTTTGAAGGGAACGGCCGCGCATCGAGTGCGGTTCTTCCGTCCCATCGCAAACAAGGAGACATGCCATGCAATGGATCACTCCGTCGTACGCCGAGGTGCGTTTCGGCTTTGAAGTCACGATGTATATCGCCAATCGCTGAGCGGGCTGCGGCGTGCCGCCCGCAGTGCCGTAGTGGCGCCGCGGGCGGCGCTCGCCACGCCGGGCACGCCCGAGGCGCAGCAGCGCGCGCTCGATATCCTGCGGTTCAAACTCGATAATTCTCTGGTCGATCCTCGATGCGGTCGAAAAGGCCTGGCCCCTATGAACACGCGTGACGCGGATAGCGGCGTGCCGCTGCGCCCCCGCCTGCGGAGCATCTTCCGCCTGCAGTGGGAAGCGGCGCAGGACGCCTACGTGCTGCTCTATCCCGAAGGGATGGTGAAGCTCAACACTAGCGCCGGCGCGATCCTCGCGCGTTGCGACGGAGAACACGAGCTCGACGACATCATCGGCGAACTCGAACGGCTTTTCGGCACGTCCGAACTTGCACCCGACGTCTATCGCTTTCTCGATCACGCGCGGCTGCGCGGCTGGCTATCCTGAGATGGCCCACGACCATCCCGGTCCTTCAGTGCGTGTGTGGCGGCTCCTCGTGCCACGCCAGCGTCTCGAATAGCGGCTCGACTGCTTCCTCGTACGCGCTTCGGGCACGGTACCGGGCCCCTCAGCGAAGGTCCATCCGTGCTCGAGCATCAGCCAGTGGACCACCGACATACTGACCATCTCGTTCAAGCCCCTGAGCGCCCGCCCGATCAACGCACGATGTGCCCAAGGGCAAGCCAGGCTGACGTATGGCAATTTCCACAACACATTGGCGCCGGTGAGGACACCGGCGACCATGGATCATGAAGTAAGCGGAGGAAGGCGCGTCGAATGCCGACGCAACCGTCAAAGACGGCGCGCGTGCTTCGCCGATCTGACGCTCATTGCCCGCGGATGATGTTTGCGAGCCGATTGCCGCGCGTCGGCAAACATTTTGCGAACGTTGCACAATACGGCTTGGGGAAACCAGCCGGAATTGGCCAGTCGTTGGCCGCCACGCCCGGCCGCCATCAATCCGCCATTAGCCAGTCAATCATGCCAACAGCAGAGGTTGAGAGTCTGCCCAGTCAACTGCCGGGAATGCTGCCGCGATTATGGGCGTTCTCGCTGCGCCTGTGCGGCAACCAGCACGACGCCGAGGATCTCGTCCAGCGGGCCTGTGTCCGCGGACTCGAACGCGCCCATCAATTGCAGCCAGGCACTTCTCCTCTGAGCTGGATGTTTTCGATCGTTCATTCCACCTGGATCAACGAGCTGAGAGCGCGCAACGTGCGCAACCGCTCGAGCATGGAATGGGACGACGATTTTCTGCAGACCGTTGCTGATCCCGATGCGCGCACGCCGGAAGAGAACCTGCTGAATGGCGAGATCATCGCGGCCGTCAACCGTCTGCCCGAGGCACAACGGATCGTCATGCTGCTCGTGGCCGTCGAGGGCCTGAGTTACGCCGAGGCCGCCGAGGCGCTCGGCGTGCCGATCGGCACGATCATGAGTCGCCTGTCCCGCGCGCGGCAGACCATTGGGGCGCAATTCGGCAATCGTGAAACCACGGCGGCGCGCTCATCCAGCAGCGAGCGAGAAGTGTGATGACGATCGACGACACCACCCTGTTAGCGTACGTCGACGGAGAATTACCGCCGGACGAATGCGCACATGTCGAGAGCGCGATCGGCAAGTCGGACGACGTGGCGTCGCGCCTGTCGATACTGCGGGCCTCGCAATTGCCGTACGCGGAAGCATTCAGCCAGCAGGCGTTGCCGCCGGTGCCAGAGACATTGCGCCGCAACGTCGACGAATTGATTCGACTGCACCTCGCAGGTTCGTCCGCACAAAGCGCGGTCAATGCCGCCGACGCAATCGATACCGCGACCAGCGGTGAGTCATCGATCCCGTCCGGTGGCAATGTGCATCGGCTGAAGCCGCGCGCATCATTGCCGTGGCTGGCGGTGGCGTTCGTCGCGGGCGTGTTCTCCTGCGGCATCGCGTTCCGTCTGTTGCCGCAATTGACCGGTGGCGGCGCCATCACGACGGCATCGAATGATCCGGGCGTGTCGCCGTGGATCGCTGCGGCGGCCGGCTATCAGCAGCTTTACACACGCGACACCGTCGCCTCGTTGCAACCCGACATGCGCGCGACCGCCGTCACCGCCGCCAATATTCGTCAATACGACAATCTGGCGTTGCAGATTCCCGACCTGCGCAGTCAAGGGCTCTCGTTCAAGCGCGTGCAGCGCCTGAGATTTCGTGGCAAACCGCTCGTGCAGATCGTCTACCTGCCGGAGCATGGCGGCCCCGTCGCGTTATGCGTGCTGAAAGAAGCGAAGGCCGACGCGGCGCCCGCGCGCGATCGCGTCGGCGGCATGGACGTAGTGGCGTGGCGGCGCGGCCAACTCGGTTATGCGCTGATCGGCGAGCACGGCGGCGTCGATCTCGAAGCACTCGGCAAACGCCTTTACGGCGGCGAGGTGTCGACCACCATCGGCCGCACGGACGCGCATGACGATGCCCGGTCGGGCTGATCACCAGCGAGGCCATGGCTTGCTGCTGCGCTGGCTCGCGGTTTTCGCGGCGCCTATGTTACTGCTGGCGCTGTTCGTCTGGTGCGCCGGATGGTTCCCGCCGCGCCTGACTTCGCAGCGGATCGTCGATGCATTCGAAGCGACGACGACGCCGCACCCGGGCTTCCGGCGCAACCACGCGAAGGGCATCTGCATCACCGGACACTTCGACAGCAACGGCAACGGCGCGTCGGTATCGCGCGCAAGCGTGTTCGAACGCGGCAGCTACGCCGTCGTCGGGCGACTGTCGAGGCCCGGCGGCAATCCGCAACAAGACGACGGCGAAGCCCTGGTGCGCAGCTTCGCGTTGCTGATCGCGCTGCCGCACGGCGAGCAATGGCGTCTCGCGATGAATTCGACGCCGATTTTCGCGGTGCGCACGCCGCAGGCGCTATTCGAACAGCTTCAGGCGGAAGCGCTGGATCCGCACACCGGTCAGGCGAACCCCGCAAAAATGCAGGCGTTTCTCGACGGCCATCCTGAGGCCCGCGCGTTTCTCGAATGGGTCCGCTTGCACCCGCCATCGTCCCGCTTCGATAACGCGGCCTATTTCGGTATCAGTTCGTTCCAGACTACGGATGCGCAGGGCGTGCAGCGTTTCGTGCGTTGGGAGGTGGTGCCGGACAGTCCCTGGCGACCTGTCGAAGCACGCGCGCAAAGCGATCCAGATTTTCTGTCGCACGCTCTGATGACGCAACTCGCGAAGGGGCCATTGCGCTGGCATCTGGTGCTGAACGTCGCGATGCCCGGCGATCCGATCGACGACTCGACGCGGCAATGGATCGACTCACCGCAACGCGAGCGGGTCGACGTGGGCACGATCGTCATCGATCGCGCGCAGACGCAGATCGATGGTCCCTGTCGCGACATCACGTTCAATCCGACCATCCTGCCCGATGGCATCGCGCCATCCGCCGATCCGTTGCTGGCCGCGCGGTCGTCGACGTATAGCGTATCGTTCAATCGCCGAACTCGGGAGGAGGCCGTTGCCGGATCGAACGGTCATTGAATGTCGTCTCTACCGCGAGGTGTCGGGAGCGACGCCTGAGAAAACGGTTGGCAATAGCAAGTCCTGGCCAGTGATCCACGCTTCATCCGCGCGCTGCGTACGACCTGCGAACAACGCGCAACTACGGTTATCATAGAATTTGATGACGAACGGGCGGTGCCCGCCCTGCGCCTTGCAGGCGAATGCTGATCGCGCTCAACCTCCTTTAAGCCTATCGTCCTATGAGACCCGACGACAGTAAATTGATCGCGTATGTCGATGGCGAACTTGACCCGTCCGAGGCGGCATCGATCGAAAAGGAACTCGCCGTTTCGCCTGAGTTGCAGGAGAGCGTCGATTTGCTGCGCGCGTCGCAGCTCCCTTATCGCGAGGCGTTTGCAACGCAGAAGCTACCGCCTTTACCGGGCGAATTGCAGCGCCGTATCGAAGCAATGGCGAGCGCCGCACGGCGCGACGAATCGAATCACGCATCCCATCAGCCGATACCCGCAAGAAAGCCGCAGGCGCGGCTGTGGCTTGCCGCGGCATTTGTCGCCGGCGCGTTTTGCGCGGGCCTCGCGATGCGGCTCGGACCTGCATGGCTGGGCGTGCCCGGCAGTGGCGGCGCAATTGTCGCGTCGAACGACGCGACGTCGTGGATCCATGCAGCGGTGGGCTATCAACGGCTCTATACACGCGATACCGTTGCCGACATCACGCCCGACCTCGGCGCGTCGGCGAAGACCGTCACGGCGATCCGGTACGTCGACGGCATTGCATTGCGGGTGCCGGATTTGCGGGAGGCGGGGCTGTCGTTCAAGGCAGTCGCGCGCCTGCGCTTCAACGACAAGCCGCTGGTCCAGATCGTCTATCTGCCCGACCACGGCGCGCCGGTTGCGCTGTGTGTGATGAAGGACGCGCGACCGGACCAGGCGATCGCGCAACAGCAGTTGAACGGCATGACCGTCGTATCGTGGCGGCAGAACGATCTTGCCTATGCGCTGATCGGCAAACCGGACTCAACCGATCTGCAGTCGATCGCACAGCGGATCTCGAACAGCAGCGTGGACGCGTTGTTCGCGCTTAACGATGCGCCCGATGCGAAGCCGAGGGATGCGCGTACATGAGCGCGGCGCGATCTGATCGCAGTGCGGGCCATTCCGCGTGACGGCGTCCGGAGTCAAGTTCTGCCGGTTTTTTGCGTGACGGGGTATGACAGGAGAGTCGTAGTGAAACGAAACGATGACCTCGCTGGTCGTTGTTTCGCTCTATTCAGTAAACGGCGACCCGTGAGCCGCGATTCGTAATCGAGGTCATAGCCACAAACGATTGGTCGCAACAGTGGTTTTTGGATAAAGATGCCCTGCGCACGCGTTCGGTCAAAATCGAAATGGAGCGGCGCTGCCTTTGGCAATTCTGCAAGCATCCGCGTTTAAGCCGTTGACGAACTCCATGCAACGGTCCGAGATAAAGAGGTGGCGTCAGATCCGCCAAACCTCTGCTCGGCGAAGAGACCAATCAACCGGTCCAGAGAAATTCTGTCTGGCCTTGTTCCTGATGTGATCGATGTTAGGGCCTGGTTCGACGTGACCCTCAAGCGGCACGTCGAGCCGTCGTTCAAGGGCTCTACTCGAAATTGGCCACTCAACCATGTCCACCACTGTCGTTGAGAGTTTGCCGGACCTTTTACCCGGAATGCTGCCCAGATTGTGGGCTTTCTCGTTGCGCCTGTCCGGCAATCAGCACGACGCCGAAGACCTGCTGCAACGTTCGTGCGTACGCGGACTCGAACGGGCGCATCAACTGCAGCCCGGCACGGCACCGCTCAGCTGGATGTTCTCGATCATCCATTCCACGTGGCTCAACGAATTGCGGGCACGCAGCGTACGAGGCCGGGCGAGTGTCGAGTGGGATGACGCATTGCTAGCCGTCTCCGATCCTGCCGCGCGTTCCCCCGAAGATGTGCTGCTGAGCCGTGAGATCATCGCCGCCGTCGGGCGCTTGCCCGAGGCTCAGCGCGTGGTGATGCTGCTCGTCGCGTTCGAAGGATTGAGTTACGCCGAAGCCGCGCAGGTGCTCGATGTTCCGATCGGCACGATCATGAGCCGCCTGTCGCGCGCGCGGCAAAGCATTGGCGCGCGCTTCGACAGCGGCGCGGGACCGGCCGCACGTTCGGCTCCGCCTCGGGTCGAAGTCGGGCGATGACGATCGACGACGCCGACCTGCTTGCTTATGTCGATCGTACGTTGCCTCACGCGCGCGTGGCCGACATAGAGCGAGCGATGCACGAGTCCGTCGATATTGCGAAGCGCGTGATATGGCTGATGGCATCGAAGTTTTCATACACTGAGATCGTTGGCCGGCAAAGCTTGCCCGCATTGCCCGTAGCGCTGCGGTTACGGATCGATCGCCTGATCGCGGCCGCCTGACGATCGATCGGCGGCGCGAGCCGGGAGACTCAGGGTGGCGGGTCGTCGAAGGCACGCAAAAAAGCCTCGCGATCCACCGACGCCGGCAGCGCGTCGGCCAGTCGCGCACGGAAGGTCGCTGCGTCCGCGCCACGCGCGGCCCGCTCGGCGATCACGTGTGCGAACGGTCCGACGTGCGATGCGAGCCGCCGCGCAGCGGCCTCGACGTGCTCGGCATCGAGCGGCATGCACGCCGCGGATGTCGATTCGATGGGCAGCGTGCTGCGCTTCGAGTCATCGCCCGAAGCGATCACGTGCTGCTTGAGCAGCGTATCGAACTCACGACGAGCCGAGTCGTTGGACAAATGGCGCGCAAGCTGAGCCGCCAGTGTTTGCGAGTCGGTCGCGTGCGACGCGGCGCGCCGCACGAGCAGCGAGGCAATGGGGCCGACGTGGCTGGCGAGCCGTTGCTCCAGCTGGGCCAGAAACTCGGGTGGCCAGTCTGGTCTGGCAGCCCCCGCCGGTGGCGCAAGCGTCTGGCGGAACGGCTGCGCGCGCACGACGGTATGGTCGGGATCGAGCCGCGCCATGAATGAGTCGTGCAGCGTCGACAAGGCGTTGCGCCAGCTTTGCGCGGACGCATAGCGGTCGTCTGGCCGTTTGGCGAGCGCCTTCAGCACCATGGCATCGAGTTCGGCGGGCAGGCTTGTGACATGCGTCGATGGGGGCGGCGGCATCTCGTTCATCACCTGATGCATCACGGCGGCTGGCGCGCCGCTAAACGGGCATTGCCCGCTCAGCATCTCGTACAGAACGACGCCGGCGGAAAACAGGTCGCTGCGTGCGTCGATCTCCGCGCCTGCATACTGCTCCGGCGACATGTAGCTTGGCGTGCCGATCATCATGCCGGCCTGCGTCAGGCGTCCTGTATCGAGCTGTGCGATGCCGAAGTCGGTCACCTTGCATTCGCCGCGCGGCGCGATCAGCAGGTTCGCGGGTTTGATGTCGCGATGGATCACGCCGAGTTCGTGCGCATAAGCGAGTGCGTCGAGCAGTTGCGCGAACCACGTGAGCGCATCGAGCAAAGGCATCATGCTGCCATCGCGGGCGTGCTGCGCGAGCCGTTGCGCGAGGTTCTCGCCGCGTACGTATTCGAGCGCGATGAACGCGACGCCTTGCGCCTCGCCATAGTCGAACACGCCGACGATGTGCGGATGCACGAGACGGCCGGCAGCGCGCGCTTCGTTGAGAAAGCGTGCGGTCAGCTCCGCACCGGATGGCTCCGCCGTGCCTTTTCCGTCGTTCAGTGACGGGGTGCGAATCGTTTTTAGCGCCACCTCGCGCTGGATATGCGGATCGGTCGCGAGATAGACCGTGCCCATCGCGCCGCGACCGAGCACCCGTTCGATCCGATAGCGGCCGATCTGTCGCGGAGTCGCGCCGGTTTGGGAAGTCATGGAGTCGTCCACGATGTGTGCGGCACGCTTACTCGTGGCGCTCTTCGATCATCTCGAACGCTGCGACGAGGCTCGTGCGCATCCGTCCGAACGACACCGCGAGCGACGCTATTTCATCGCTGCCGCCGGCCGGCAGTTCGACGTCGCCGAGTTTGCCGAGACTCACTTCGTCCGCGGCGCGCGACAACATCTGCAAACGCCGCGTGACGAGGAAGTGCACCATCGCGTTCAGCACGACGAGCACCACCGCGAATACAGCGGTCAGTGAGACCATCAGGCTGCGCCATACCGCACGGCCGCGCGCGATAGACTCCGACATCGGCACCGACACGAACTCTGCGCCGATCACGTCGTTCATGGTCCAGCCGAAACCATTGGCCGGCCCGTACTTGTCGATCATCGTGCGCGGCGCCGCGGACGGCGTGCTGTGACATTGCATGCACGCGGCGTCGGTAATGCGGCTCGGATGGGCGAGAAACAGCAACTGCTCGCCGCCCGGCGTATGACGCTGTCCGGTGGCCTGTTTCAATTCCGGATGGTCGTGCAGATGGGTGATCACTTCGCTTTCCCAGTCGCTTGGCCGGTCGCGCGGGTTGGTCGGATTGAGCATCGCCGACTTGTACGAGAAGTTCGGAAACGCGCTCTGCAACGAGTTCAGCATTTCGATCGCCGAGTACGCCGGCACCGACTCGGGCACGAACGAATATTTGATCTGCGTCGCGAGCAGCGGCGTGATGTGTTGCGCCGTGTAGTTCTGCATCGCGCTGGCGGCGTTCAGAAGGACGTCCGCATCGTGACGGGTTTCGTCGAGCGCCTGCTGTTGCAACACACGATCCGCGACGAATCCGATGGCGGTCAGTCCGATCGCGAAGATCGCGATGAACACGAGATTGAACTTGATGGCGAGTGACAGCTTCATGGGCGAACCGGAGCGGATGGGTAAGCGGAACGGTAAGCGGAACCGTAGACGGAACCGGTCGGGATTGCGGGGCTCCGTATCACGGCACGCGCTGGCGGCGGAAAGACCAGCGCACGCCAGTCCGGCAAATCGCGAATGCGCTGCACGACTGCGCGGCGAAACGCGGGATCGGTCAGGCGCGCCCGAAAGCGCGAAGTGAAGCGCGTCGATGGACCCCTGCGCGCCGCGAGTTCGCTGTCGAGCCAGTCCGATACGTCGTCGTAAGCGACCGGTCGGATGCTGCCCGGCGGCTCGTTGCGTGGATGGGCCGGCATCGGCAGCACACGCAACGCGTCGCGGAATGTAACGGGCATCGCGGCGACGAAAGCAGGATCAGGGCCTGCTGTCGCGGCAATCGTGTCGCTCGCCGCGGGATGCATGGCGAAGCGAGGCGCATCGAGCTTGAGCGGCGCAACATTGCCGTGCGAAGCGCCGATGCCGAGAATGCTGGCCGCGCCGCTCTCACAGAACACTGCGTCGGTGTCCTGGACGTTGGCGTTCCGCTCATTGTCACTCCGATAATTCGTTGCCGTTGCCGCGATGACCAGCACGGCATTGTCCGCGGGCGTGAATCGCGTGCGCGCGGTTTCGATCACAGGCGCGGCGCAATTCGCCGTGTTTGCGTCGCACGCGTGCAGCACCTTCAGCCAGCCGCCGAGCACCGCGATATGCCCGTCGCGCATCAGCATCACGCGAGTGCCATGACCCAGCGCGACGCTATTGCCCGCGTCGTCCTGGATCTGCACGCCTGCGCTCGTCGGCGTTTCGACCATATCGTCAAGCGCAAAGCGCTGCCCGACATCTGCCTGATAACGCCCCGTCTCATGAATGACGGTGACGGGCGCATCGGCCTGCACGAGCGTCCACGCCGCATTGGCATAGGGTGCGAGCAGTAGCAAGGCGAACGGTACAGACCGCTTGAAAAGTCCGAAGATCATCCGGATGAGCCTGGTTGAGCGTTTCAATTGGCGAAGCGCGGTGAAGACGGCGCGTTATATCGCGCGAGTATCAACAGAACAGCCGGCTCGCGGGTTTATTCCAGGGTTTCGATGATCACAAACTCGCCTTCGCGCGTCCCATATGGTGAGCCTGTCTCTGCGTGACGCACGCACAAAAAGATGCAGCCCACGACCGAACGGAATATCTGCCCGGCTGGGCTGTTCTAATTTGCGCAGACGGCGGCGAGTGCGAGCTGGAACATGAACGCAACAGCTTCGACAGACGTGGAATAGATCGCGATGCTGCGCTGTTCTGGGTGCATGGACGACGCGTCTGCAACGCTGCAAGTCGAGTGCAGGCTCGTGAGACGCATCGCCGGATTCACGAAACCCTACGGATACCAGAGGAAACCAGCGCATGGCAACGAGACAGAGCAGTCAGAAATTCATCGCGCGCAATCGCGCGCCACGCGTACAGATCGAGTACGACGTGGAGCTGTACGGCGCGCAGAAAAAAGTGCAGATCCCGTTCGTGATGGGTGTGATGTCGGATCTGTCAGGCGCCAATGCCGGCGATCTTCCGCCGCTCGAAGCGCGCAAGGCGGTGGAAGTGGACGTCGATAACTTCGACAGCCGCATGCAGTCGATGAGGCCGCGGGTGAACTTCAGCGTGCCCAACACGCTGACGGGCGAAGGCAATCTGGCGGTCGATATCACCTTCGAAGGCATGGACGATTTTTCGCCCGCCGAAGTGGCGCGCAAGGTCGACTCGCTCGCGAAGCTGCTCGAGGCGCGCACGCAGCTCGCCAACCTCGGCACTTATCTCGATGGCAAGTCGGGCGCGGAGAAGCTGATCGCGCAGGCGATCAAGGATCCCGCCTTGCTGCAATCGCTGGGCGCGGCGCCGAAAGCCGCCGACACCGAACCCGCACAGGAGTGAGCGCGATCATGGAAAGCCAGAATCAGATCGAGCAAGGCGTCGAGGACTCATTGAGCGGCGCCGATGATTTCGCCGCGCTGCTCAACAGGGAGTTCAAGCCGAAGAACGAGCGCGCGAAGCAGGAAGTCGAATCGGCCGTGCGCACGCTCGCTGCACAGGTGCTGCAGGATTCGCACATCGTTTCGGATGACGTGACGCAAACCATCAACGCGTATGTCGCCGAGATCGACCGCAAGCTCAGCGAGCAGTTGAACCAGATCATGCACCACGCGGACTTTCAGAAGCTGGAAGGCGCGTGGCGAGGGCTGCACCATCTCGTTACCAACACCGAAACGGATCCGATGCTGAAGATCCGGGTGCTGAACATATCGAAGAAGGAGCTCGCAAAAAATCTCAAGCGCTTCAAGGGCGTTGCATGGGACCAGAGCCCTGTGTTCAAGCGCATCTATGAAGAAGAATATGGTCAGCTGGGCGGCGAACCGTATGGCTGCCTCATCGGCGATTACTACTTCGATCACGGTCCCCAGGACGTCGAACTGCTACGCGGCATTTCGCAGGTCGCCGCCGCCGCGCATGCGCCGTTCATCTCGGCGGCGGATTCGACGTTGCTCGGCATGGAAGGCTGGAACGAGCTGGCCAATCCGCGCGATCTGTCGATGATCTTCACGACGCCGGACTACGCGGGCTGGCGTTCGCTTCGCGAAATGGACGACGCCCGCTATCTCGCGCTGACGATGCCGCGCACGCTTGCACGCCTGCCGTACGGCGCGAAGACCGACCCAGTCGACGGGTTCGACTTCGAAGAAGACACCGAAGGCGCGGATTCATCGAAGTACACATGGCAGAACGCTGCGTATGCGATGGCGGTGAACATCAACCGTTCGTTCAAGTACTACGGATGGTGCACGCGGATTCGCGGCGTCGAGTCGGGAGGAGCGGTCGACAGTCTGCCGGTGCATACCTTCCCGAGCGACGACGGTGGCGTCGACATGAAGTGCCCGACCGAGATCGCGATCACCGATCGGCGCTCGGCCGAACTCGACAAGATGGGGTTGATGCCGCTCGTGCATCGCAAGAATTCGGACATCGCGGCATTCATCGGCGCGCAATCGGTCGCGAAGCCGGAAGAGTACGACGATCCGGCCGCCACGGCGAATTCGAATCTGTCGGCACGTTTGCCATACATGTTCGCGTGCTGCCGTTTCGCGCACTACCTCAAATGCATCGTGCGCGACAAGATCGGCTCATTCAGCACGCGCGAGCAGATGGAGAGCTGGCTGTCGAACTGGGTCATGAATTATGTCGATGGCGATCCGGTGAATTCCAGCGAGGAAACCAAAGCCCGCAAGCCGCTCGCTGCCGCGCAAGTCGTCGTCGAGGACGTCGAAGGCAATCCCGGCTACTACACGTCGAAGTTCTTCCTGAAGCCGCACTACCAGCTCGAAGGACTCACCGTATCGCTGCGGCTCGTATCGCGACTGCCTTCCGCGCAGGCGGCCTGAAGCTTCCGCTGCATCTCACCTTGCAGGTAATCGTCCGGAGCGGCAGCGTTCCGGTCCTGATCGTTCGTCGCTACGGCGAGCGCACTCTTTGGCTCACAAATAGAGGTCACTATGGCATTCGACATGCACCTGAAATTCGGCTCCGGAGCGGTCACGATCCAGGGCGCTTCCAATCACTCGAAGCACAAGAACCAGGTTCCGATCATCGCGTGGTCGTGGGGCGCCAGCAATACCGGCAATCTGCACACGGGTGCGGGCTATGCATCGGGCGGCAAGGCCAACATTCAGGACATCACCGTCACGAAGTACATCGACAGTTGCTCGAACGCGTTGCTAAACGCTTGCTGCACGGGCGCGCGCGTCGACAACGCCTATCTGTACGTCACCAACGCAACGGGTCAGCAGACCGACTTCCTGACCATCGAGCTGAGCGAAGGGGTGCTGGTCACGTCGGTATCCACGGGCGGCAGCGGTGGCGACGAACGACTCACCGAGAACATCACGTTGCATTTCGGGAAGTTCAAGTACTCGTTCCAGCCGCAGGACGATGAAGGCAAGGCAAACGGCGGCACCAAGGATTTCACATTCGATATCCAGCAGGTCACCAAGCAGTAAGCAGGCGGCGATACCGGTCTGTTCGCCCGCTTTCTTTCATTGAATGGAGCACATCCAGTGACACTTTCTTCAGTCGATGTCAAACCTGAAAAGCTGCTCGCGGACGGTCACTTGAACGACGCGTTGCAAGCGTTGGCCGCGAAAGTGAAAAACTCGCCGGCGGACGCGACGCTGCGCGTGTTTCTGTTTCAGTTGCTTGCGTTGCGGGGTGACTGGGAGCGTGCCGGAACCCAGTTGACCGTGGCAGGCGACCTGGAACGACAAAACGCGTTGATGGTCGCCGCCTACCGCGCGGCACTGGTCGGCGAACGCGAACGCGAAGCCGTGCTGGCCGCCCTGCGTAACCCGGCGACGGTCGGCGAGCGGTCGGAATGGGAGCGCTTGCTGTTGCAGTCGCTGCAACAACTGTGCGGCGGACGGATCGCCGAAGCGCTCGCATTGCGCGCGCGAGCCTTCGACGAAGCGGAAACGGTGCGCGGCAGCATCGACGGCGTGCCGTTCAAATGGATCGCCGACGCAGACCCGCGTTTCGGGCCGTGCCTCGAAGTGATCCTGAAGGACAGCTATGCGTGGGTGCCGTTCTCGCGCGTCGCTGCGCTGTCTTTCGATGCGCCCACTGATCTGCGCGACAAGATCTGGGCGCCGGTGCGAATCACCTGGAAGAGCGGTGATGAGGCGATCGGCTTCGTGCCTTGCCGCTATTGCGGCAGCGAGCGAGGTGAAGACGTCGCGCTCGCGCTGGCAAAGCGTACGGCGTGGACCGATCTCGGCGACGGCTGTTTCATCGGCGTTGGTCAGCGCATGCTGATCACCGACGTCGACGAATATCCTTTGCTCGACGTGCGCTCGATCACGTTCGAAACAGCTTGAGGGGGCGCACGTCATGGCAGAACTGATGCCCCAGGAGCGTCTGCAGCCGTCGCTGCTCGATCGTCTCACCGATTTCGATCCTGCGCAGCGCGAGGAGAGCCGGGAGCAGCGCGTCATTGCGGCCGCGCGTTTGCGCGAATACGTGACACGCGATATCGCGTGGCTGCTCAACTGCACGCGGCACTGGAGCAGCGACGAGCTGACCGGATTCGCGCAGGTGGGTAATTCCGTACTGAATTTCGGTATCCCCGATCTTGCGGGTGCGGCGTTGTCGGGTATCGATGCCGAGCTGTTGCAGAACCGGATCCGTTCGGCGCTGCTCGACTTCGAACCACGTCTGATCGCCAGCACTGTTCAGGTGAGCGTCGAGGTCGACGAAGCGCGCATGGGCAGCCGTTCGCTGCGTTTCCTGATCGAAGCCGACATGTGGGCGAACCCGATGCCGCTTTCTCTCTATCTTCGCACCGACGTCGATCTCGAGACCGGCGAGTTTCACGTGTCGCAACGCTTCGGCTGATCGTCATGGACCCACGACACTTGCGCTACTACAACCGTGAGCTGCAACACGTCCGCGAGATGGGAGCGGAGTTTGCGAGCGAGTATCCGAAGATTGCCGGCCGTCTCGGGATGGAAGGTCTCGATTGCGCCGACCCGTACGTCGAACGGTTGCTCGAAGGCTTCGCGTTTCTGGCGGCGCGCGTGCAAATGAAGCTTGATGCGCAGTATCCGGTGTTCACGCAGCATCTTCTGGAGATGATCTACCCGCATTACCTGACGCCGATTCCGTCGATGGCGGTCGTGCAGTTGTATCCGGATCAAGCCGAAGACCTTCCTGCCACCGGACACCCGGTCGCGCGGCACACGGTGTTGCGCAGTCTCACCGGCTTCGGCGAGCGCACGGCGTGCGAATACCGCACCGCGCACGACGTGACGCTGTGGCCGCTCGCGATCACCGAGGCGAGATACCTGGACACTCCCGCGGCGCTTGCCGCCGCTGACCTCGTGCCGCCGCCGTCGAAAGCCGGGCAGGTCCGCGCGGGTTTGCGCCTGAAGTTCGCAACGCTTTGCGGCGTGCCGGCGAACACGCTCGCGCTCGACAGCCTGCCGGTTTATCTCGCCGGCGCCGACGATCTGCCGCGATGGCTCTACGAGCAGCTGATGGCCAACCGCATCGGCTATACGGTGCGCGCAACCGCGCCGGATGGGCAAACCATCGAGACACAGCATGACGCGTCGGCGCTGCGCGCCAAAGGCTTCGACGAAGATGACGCGATACTGCCCTACGGTGGCCGTTCGTTCAGCGGTTACCGGCTGTTGCAGGAGTATTTCGCGTGTCCGGAGCGTTTCCTGTTTGCCGAGTTCACGGAGCTGCGTCCGCTGCTCGCCCGTTCGCGGGGCAACGAGTTCGAGATCGTGGTGTGGCTCGAGCGCAGCGTGACGCGCCTGCACAACGCGATCGATGCAGGCAACTTCCGCCTGTTCTGCACGCCGGCAATCAATCTGTTCGAGCGCCGCGCGGACCGTATTCATCTGCAGCAGGGCGACACCGAGTATCACGTGCTCGGCGACCACACCCGGCCGATGGATTTCGAAGTGCATAGCGTGCTGGAAGTGCAGGGCTACGGCGATCGCCAGGAGCCGGAGCAAAGCTTCCTGCCGTTCTATGACAGCACCGCTCGCACATGGCACGGCGGGCAGGCGGCCTTCTACACGCTGCGCCGCGAGCCGCGGCTGATCTCGAGCCGCCAGAAGCAACGCGGCGCACGCTCGAGCTACGTCGGCAGCGAAACGTTTATCGCGCTCGTGGATGCCAACGACGCGCCCTATGCGACCACGCTGCGCCAGTTAGGACTGCGGCTGCTGTGCACGAATCGCGATTTGCCGCTGCATATGCCGGTGGGCAAGTCGTACACCGATTTCACGCTCGATACCGACGCGCCCGTGGCGTCGATCCGCTGTGTGGCCGGACCGACCCGGCCACGCGCGCCGACCGCGACCGGCGAATCCGCGTGGCGGCTCATCAGCCACCTGCAGTTGAACTATCTGTCACTGCTCGACGAGGAAGGCGAAACGGGCGCGGCGGCGCTGCGCGAAATGCTCGGCCTGTATCACGACGAGTTCGACGCCGCGACGCGACGGCAGATCGAAGGCATCAAGCATGTCGCGGCGAAGCCCATCACGCGTCGCGTGCCGGTGCCCGGGCCGATCACGTATGGCCGCGGGCTCGAGATCACGCTGAGCTGCGACGATGCCGCTTTTGAAGGCAGCGGCGCATTTCTGCTCGCGTCGGTATTGCAGCATTTCTTTGCGCGCTATGTCTCGCTGAATTCGTTCGCCGAGACGGTGTTGCGCACGCTCGAACGAAACGAGGTGGCCCGATGGCCCGCGAATCCCGGCAAGCGCCCGATCCTGTAGTGCTCGAAGCCGCGTTGCGCGCGAGCCCGGAAGATTTCGAGTTCTTCGAGGCAATGCGCCGTCTCGAATGCGCGTATCCGCAACGGCCGCGGTTCGGTCATTCGACCAGGCCGGCCGAAGATCCTGTGCGTCTCGCCCATGCCGCGGCACTGGAATTTCCGTCGCGCAGCATCGCGCGTTTCGAGGCGGGAAAGGCCGGCCGGCCGGCACGGCTGGTTGGGCTGTTTCTCGGTTTGTTCGGACCGAACGGGCCGCTGCCGTTGCACCTCACCGAATACGCCGTCGATCGGGAGCGGAACGCGAAAGACCCGACGTTCGTCGCGTTTGCCGACGTGTTTCATCACCGGATGCTGAGCCTCTTCTATCGCGCGTGGGCCGATGCGCAGCCCACCGTGCAGCTGGACCGTCCGGAACAGGATCGGTTTCGCACCTATGTCGGCGCGCTGATCGGCATCGCCACGCCGCACCTCGACGCACGCGACGCGCTGCCCGATCAGTACAAGCGCTTTTTCGCCGGGCGTCTGGTGCCGCAAGCGCGCAATGCCGAAGGACTCAGGCGTTTTCTCGAGCACTTCTTCGGTGTGCCGGTGCGCGTGCTTGAGTTCGTCCCTGGGTGGATGCAATTGCCTCGGGACGCGCGTTTGCATATCGGCAAGAGCATGGCCTCGATGGGCCGCGACGCATTGCTCGGCACGCATGTGCGCGGCGCGCAGCAGCGCTTCCGGCTGCGCGTCGGGCCGCTGACCCGCAACGAGTTCAACCGTTTTTTGCCGGGCGGCGACACGCTCCTGCAACTGGTGGCGGCGGTCAAGTTGTATGTGGGCGAAGAGAAGGGCTGGGACGTGCAGCTCGTGCTGAAGAAAGAAGAAGTGCCGCTGACGCATCTGGGTCAGGCGGCCCGCATGGGCTTCAACACGTGGATGGGCCGCTATCCGCAGCACAACGATGCCGACCAGGTCGTGTTGAGCCCGGCCGAGTGAAGTCCGGCGTACGCATGTCCGGGCATCTTTCAACTGAACTGGCGACTGCTTCGCGGCCGCCTCTGGTCATACAGGATTGGAATCATGGCTGAAATAAGTCGTGGCGCCTTGTTCGGCAAGCTCAACGCGCTGGCCTATCGGGGTATCGAAAGCGCTACCGTGTTCTGCAGGCTACGCGGCAACCCGTACGTCGAACTGGCGCACTGGATTCATCAGATCCTGCAACTGCAGGATTCGGATCTGCATCGCATCGTCAGGCATTTCGGCCTGGATCCGTCGCACCTTGCACGCGACGTCACGGTCGCACTCGAACGTTTGCCGCGCGGCAGTACGAGCATCTCCGATCTGTCGGCCGAGGTGGAAGAAGCGGTCGAGCGCGGCTGGGTATTCGCTACGCTGCTGTTCGGCGAAGCCCAGGTGCGCACCGGCTATCTGATCGTCGGCCTGTTGCGTACGCGACACTTGCGCCACGCATTGCTCGATGTCTCGGGGGAATTCGACAAGCTACGCGCCGAGACGTTGGCCGACGACTTCGCCGGCATCGTCGAAGGCTCGCCGGAAGACGGCCAGCTTGCCACCGACGGGTTTCGTGCCGGCGCGGTTGCGTCCGGTGCGGTTGCGCCGGGCGAGAGCAGCGGTGCGATGGCGCCCGCGCAGATGGGCAGGCAACAGGCGTTGCAGCAGTTCACGGTCGATCTGACCGCGCAGGCGCGCGACGGCAAGATCGACCCGGTGGTGGGCCGCGACGCCGAGATTCGCCAATTGGTCGACGTACTGATGCGCCGGCGCCAGAACAACCCCATGCTGGTCGGCGAAGCGGGTGTCGGCAAGACGGCTGTGGTGGAGGGGTTCGCACTGCGCATTGCGCGTGCCGACGTGCCGCCGCAATTGCGCAACGTGCAGGTACGTGCACTCGATATCGGCCTGTTGCAGGCCGGCGCGAGCATGAAGGGCGAGTTCGAAAACCGCCTGCGTCAGGTGATCGACGAAGTGCAGTCTTCGCGCAAGCCGATCGTCCTGTTCATCGACGAAGCGCATACGCTGGTGGGCGCGGGCGGTACGGCGGGCACCGGCGACGCGGCGAACCTGCTCAAGCCCGCGCTCGCGCGCGGCAATCTGCGCACGATCGGTGCGACCACCTGGGCCGAATACCGCAAGCACATCGAGAAGGATCCGGCGCTGACGCGACGTTTCCAGCCCGTGCAGGTGGACGAACCGAGCGAAGAGAAGACCATCCTGATGATGCGCGGTACCGCGAGCGTGATGGAGCAGCATCATCGTGTGCAGATTCTCGACGAAGCGCTCGAAGCAGCCGTCAAGTTGTCGCATCGCTATATTCCCGCGCGTCAGTTGCCGGACAAGGCCGTGAGCCTGCTCGATACCGCGTGCGCGCGTGTCGCGATCAGCCAGCACGCGGTGCCGGCGAAAATCGACGACACACTCAAGCGGATCGAGGCGCTGGAGACCGAGCAGACGATCATCGCGCGCGAGAAAAGCGTCGGCATGGAGGTGGAGGCTCGCGAGTCGCTGGCTGCAGCGACGCTCGAAGCGGAACGGCTGCGTTTGCAGCAGTTCGAAGCCGCGTGGGACAACGAGAAATCGCTGGTCCAGCAGATTCTGGCGTTGCGCGCGCGTCTAGGAGGCGAGGCCGCGCCGGGCGAGCTCGCCGGCAGTGCGCGGGAACCGACCGCGCACGGCGACGCGAAGTCCGACGCATCGACCAACTCGTTCGCGCCGCCGGCGCTCGACGATGACACGAGGGCAGAGGTGCTTGCCGAGTTGAAACGACTGCAGGCGCAGCTCGCCGAGCGGCAGGGCGAAAACCCGCTGATCCTGGCGAATGTCGACTACCAGGCGGTCGCGTCGGTCGTCGCTGACTGGACCGGCATTCCGGTCGGGCGCATGGTCCGTAGCGAACTGCGGACCGTGATGAATCTCGCCGACCTGATGTGCGAGCGCGTCGTCGGTCAGGACCACGCGATGGAGATGATCGCCAGGCGCATCCAGACATCGCGCGCCGGTCTCGACAACCCCAACCGTCCGATCGGCGTGTTCATGCTCGCCGGCACGTCGGGCGTCGGCAAGACCGAGACCGCGCTGGCGCTCGCCGAGGCGCTGTACGGTGGCGAGCACAACCTGATCACGATCAACATGAGCGAGTTTCAGGAAGCGCACACGGTTTCGACGCTGAAGGGCGCGCCGCCAGGCTATGTCGGTTATGGCGAAGGCGGAGTGCTGACCGAGGCCGTGCGGCGTAAGCCGTATTCGGTGGTGCTGCTCGACGAAGTGGAGAAAGCGCATCCCGATGTCCACGAAATCTTCTTTCAGGTGTTCGACAAGGGCGTGATGGATGACGGTGAAGGCCGCTCGATCAATTTCAGGAACACCTTGATCCTGCTGACCACGAACGTCGGCACGGATCTGATCGCCGGCCTGTGCCAGGACCCGGAGCTGATGCCGGACGCGCAGGGCCTCGCCAAAGCGCTGCGCGAACCGTTGCTCGAGGTGTTTCCCCCCGCGCTGCTAGGCCGGCTCGTGCCGATCCCTTACTTCCCGCTCAGTGGCGCGATGCTCGCGAAGATCGTGAGACTGCAACTGGATCGCATCAAGCGGCGTATCGAGGATCGCTATCGCGTGCCGCTCGACTATGACGACGCCGTGGCGCAACTGGTCGTGAGTCGCTGCACGGAGAGCGAATCGGGTGGCCGGATGATCGATGCGATTCTGACCAACACGATGTTGCCTGCGATCAGCCGCGAGTTTCTCGCACGCATGATCGACGGCGTCGCGATCGAGCGGGTTGGCGTGAGCGTCGAGGACGGCGATTTTGCGTATCGCTTCGACGAGTGTGCGCCGCTCATCGCCGCGATTCCCGGCATTCCTGATTAGTGTGACCGGGGCGCCGCACGCTGAGGCGGTCGAAAGAAATTGACCTTTACGAGGAGTTCAAAACGTGAAAGCTATTCCAAAGATAATTCATATTATCTGGATTGGCGGCGATATCCCGCAACGAAACCGCGATTGCATCATAACGTTTCCAAGGTTGAACCCCGATTGGGAGGTGAATCTCTGGATTGACGCCAATCAGTTACTGACAGGCGAACGTCGCCGCCAGATCAGCGTACAACACAATGCCAGCACTACGCCGAACCAATGGGATGAGGTGGCTCAACGTTTGGGTGAGGACGGGGGCGATTCGGCAACGATGAGATATCTGAATCAGTATCTGAACATGCGCGGCGAGGATTTGCGTGGAATGCGGGGCCGCCAGGTCAACTCGATCATAAACTTCTGCGAGCAGAACAGGCTCAAGCTGCGCGAGGTGCAGCATGATTTGAAGATGGGTAAGAACTCGACGATTTACCGACGCGAATTGGTCAATCGCGGAGCCAACTTCGGTTCGGCCAGCGATATTCTGCGAATCGAGATTCTTCTTCAGCATGGCGGTCTCTATGTCGATACCGACGTCAGCTGCGTCGGTCCCTTGGGGGAAATCATCTGCCACCAGTCTTACCCGCGATTCTCCGCCGTGCATTCCGCCTGGTATCACGGAATAAGCGAGAGCGACTGGGTGAATCCAAACTGGTGGGAACAGCACGTCAGAGACGACCAGACGCCATCGATCAGCAACTCAATCATTGCGAGTCACGCTGGCAGCGGTGGCTTGAAGTCCTACAAATCGCTCATACACAGCAACTTCAGATCGATCAGGAACAGCGATGCTCTGCGAACAGAATATATGAATGACGTCCGGACGAGCACGATCAGAATGACGGGACCAAAGGCAGCAGCGGAGAGTTCAGGCTTCAAAAAGGTCCGGGACAAAATGTTCGAGGAGCAAGTCCGCTCTCAGACCTCGGATCAGAAACTGCAGAACAATCTATTCATGCGAGATAACTGGTACTTCCCCATGCACAAGGTCAAGGACAGTTACTTTCACGATTGGCTTGGCGTATGAGTTCTTCGAGCGAATCCGGGATCACGTCAATATCGGGTTGATCCATAACACGCAGGACGACCTATATCAAATTCATTTGCGCCATGGCGAAGGAATAGATCGCGTGGGCCGGGTGTTCTGTTTGCCAAAGGGCGTACTAATCGCGCCGGGAGATGGAGCGATGCCAGCAGGCAAAAACCGTCAACCTGGAGGCGTCCGGTTCGCAACAGCGGCGCCGATACCGGTTCGATCACCGCGCTGCGGCTTTCCGTCCAGTACGACTTACCCGCAACGTAAAGAAGGTTCGCAGATCACGTCATGGCCCACGCAATCACACTCACTTCCAGTCTCGGCAGCAGTCTCCTGTTCGCAAACATGACCGCGACCGAGTCGCTCGGTCGGCTGTTTTCATATCGGCTCGAAGCGATCAGCAAGAACGCGGAAGTCGATCTGCGTTCGCTGCTGGGCACGCCGATGACGGTGAAGCTTGTCACGCCGCAAGGCTATACGCGTTACTTCAACGCGATTGTCCGCGAAGGCGAGCAAGGCGGCTTCGTCAACATCGACAACGTGCGCTATGCGGTCTACACGTTCACGCTCGTGCCGAAACCGTGGTTAGCGACGCGCAGACGCGACTGCCGCATCTATCGAAGCATGAGTGTGCCGCAGATCGTCCAGTCGGTACTTGGCGACATCGGCTATAGCGATCTGAAGGTGAGCCTCAGCGGTAGCTATCCGCCGCGCGACTATTGCGTGCAGTACCGCGAAAGCGACTTCGACTTCGTCAGCCGGCTGATGGAGCAGGAAGGCATCTACTACTTCTTCACGCATACGCAGAGCACGCACACGATGGTGCTCGCCGATGCGCTCGGCGCGCACTCGAGCGTGGCTGGCTTCGAGCAGATTCCCTATGCGCCGCCGATCGGGCGGGGCAAGCGCATGAAGGCGTCGATCAGCGACTGGGAGACCTCTCGCGCGGTCAACGCGACGAAGGTGCAGCTCGACGACTACGACTATCTGAAGCCGAAAGCATCGCTGCTTGCCACCGAAGAGCTGACCGACATGGAGGCCGCGCACAACGTGAGCGGCCTCGACATCTACGACTATGCGTACGACTACGTTGGCTACGACGAGCGTCTGTCCGACGGCCAGCGCTACGCGCAGGTGCGCGCGGATGCGTTGAATGTGCCGCTCGCGATGAGCGCCGGCCACACCGACGCCTGTGGTCTTGCCACGGGTGCGCTGTTCAGGCTCAAGGACTTTCCGCTTGCCGACGCGAATCACGAATACCTCGTGATCGACGCGGTGACGCGCCTCGTCGAGCCGGACTACTCGGCGGGCGGCGGTGGAGACGATGGCGAGGCGCCGTTCAGGTGCGGCTTCAAGGCGATCCGCAGCCGCCAGCTGTTTCGCACGATGCCGACGACGCCGCGTCCGGTGATCGCTGGCCTGCAGACGGCGGTGGTGTACGGCGATACGCCCGAAGACATCGCCGTCGACAAATACGGCCGCGTGCAGGTCACGTTCTTCTGGAATCGTCAGGGCAAGCCGAACGCGCGGAACTCGTGCCCGGTGCGCGTCGCGCAGATGTGGGCCGGCAAGCGCTGGGGCGCGCAGTTCATCCCGCGCGTCGGACAGGAAGTGGTGGTCAGCTTTCTCGACGGCAATCCGGACCGGCCGCTGATCATCGGCAGTGTCTACAACGCCGACAACATGCCGCCGTACAACCTGCCGGACAACAAGACCCAAAGCGGTGTGAAAAGCCGCAGCCACGAAGGTGGCGGTAGTGACGACTACAACGAGATCCGCTTCGAAGACCGGATGGGCCGCGAGCAGGTGCTGATTCACGCGCAAAAGGATCTGCGCGAAGAGTCGGAGCACGACCACGATGTACAGGTCGCGCGCAACTACACGCTGACGGCGGGCAACCGGATCAGGCTGGTCACCGGACTTGCCAGCATCACGATGAATAGCACCGGCGAGATCGCGATTCAAGGCACCAGCATCTCGCTTAACGGAGAGATGAACGTGACGATGGCATCGGGTCTTGCGATGGAGATCAACTCGAAAGCGAATCTGAACATGAGTTCGATCGCGGCGATGGAAATCCTGTCCGAGGCCGATTGCCTCGTGCAGTCCACCAACCTGCAGTTGATCGGGACCGCGACGGCGGTGCTGGGCGGCGCGGCTCCGATGATCTTATGAGCACGCCGTCGATTGTCGAAGCAGCGCGCCAGATGCGGCTTTCCACGCGCGCGCAAGCGTGCCTGCGGCCGTCGATGGCGGCGCGTTCGGCGGTGCAGACATTGCTCGACGCCGGACATTCAGCCGATGCGTTGAGCCTGCTTGGTCGTCTGCTGCCGCGCCGTTATGCGGTGGCGTGGGCGTGCCAGTGCTGCCGCCGTCAGACGCTCGACGACCACGACCGCGCAGGTCTCGAACTCGCGGAAGCGTGGGTGCGCGATCCCATGGAAGCGCAACGCGCCGCGGCGCTCGCGTTCGCGAAGACGCATCGCTACCGGACGATCGGCGCATGGACGGCTGCCGCCGCAGGTTGGTCGGGCGGCAACCTGAATCCGGAGCACGAGCGGCCGACGCCGCCGCCGGAGCATCTGACGGCGATCGCGGCGACGGCCGCGGTGAGCTACATGGCCGCGCTGGTTCCCGCGCGGTTCGATGCACGCCGTGCCGCGTTCGTGCGCGATGCGCTGGGCCTGCTGAGTGTTCCTGAAGGTAGCGATGGAGGTATGCAATGAGCGCCGCGCAGAGGCTGATTCTCTCGATAGAAGGCGAGGGGACTGGCGGCTTCGACGCAAGCCGCGAGCAGGTGTTCGACTGCCGCGATGGCAGCATCGGCCGTTCCGACGAGTGCGACTGGGTGCTGGGCACGGAAGGCGTGTCGCGTCTGCACGCGCTGGTGCGCTACCTGAACGGCATGTATTTCATCGAGGACCGCAGCACGAACGGCATGTCGCTGAACGGCGCGCCACTGCGAAAAGGCGATCCGGCCGCGCTGAAGCAAGGCGACCGCTTGCAGATCGACACGTTCGATGTCAGCGTGCGCTTGAGCGGCAACGGATCGACCGAACCGGACCCGCGGGCCGGCTCGGTCGATCCGGGGCGCACCGCGTCTTTCGTTGCTGCCGCGCCGGCCCCTGCCTGCGCACCGGCGCCTGCGCCTGCGCAAAACAGGGGTCCGCTGGACCTGAGCCTGCTGCTCGCGCCACGGCGCGCCACCCCGGCGCAGGAGCATGCGGGCGAGGCCGAAGGCCTGATTCCGGGCGTCGCCGATGGATCGGCGCCGGGTGCGAGTCTCGATCCACTCGCGTTGTTCGATGTGCCATCGTCCTACGCCGACGAACCGCTGCCTCGCGTATCGTCCGCGCCCGGTTGGAACCACACGCCTGCGGCGGCCGACCGCTTCCGGCCGCCGCAGGCCGAGGCAGCACGGCTTGGCGGGCCCGTGCTCCCGGAAGACTGGGACGCGAGCGCGAGCCTGGTCGCCGCGCGTTCCGGGCAGGGGCGGTTCGAACCTTCTGAAGATGTGTCCATGACGACTGGCGGGATCCCGGCGCTTGTGCCCGCACCGTCGCCGACGCAGGTGCCGCCGCAAAATCAAACGCAGTCGGAAACGCCGATGCATTCGCACGCGTCGCCGGACACAACACCCGTCGTGATCGCTGCGGCAGTTGCATCGCCGGCAGTGCCTGCGGTTCCGACGGCTCCGCTCGCCTCTGCCGCCCCGTCGCCCGCCGGCGAAGACGCTGCCGAATTGATGGAAATGTTCCACATTGCCGTCGACGCGATGATGGACGTGCTACGCGCGCGCGCCGAACTGAAGAACAGCTTCCGGCTGCCCGCGACGTTGATCCAGCGTTCTGAAAACAACCCGTTGAAGTTCGCGCCGACCGCGCAGGAAGCCGTCACGAGGCTGCTCGCGCCGCCCGATGGCGGCTTCCTCCGCGGCAACGCCGCGCTGAACGATGCCGCCGACGACATCCGCAATCACCAGATGGCGATGCTTGCTGGCGTGCGTTCCGCGTTCCAGTCGCTGCTCGCGCATTTCGATCCGGCGAGGATCGAACGGGAAGCCGAAGGCAGCGTGCGCCGTTTGCCGCTCGGTGGCCGGCCGCGTCACTGGGAGCGCTACAAGGAACAGTTCGAAGAAGTCACGAGCAATCCCGATGAATGCTTCAGGCGGCTTTTCGGCGATGAATTCGCGCGCGCCTACGAAGAACAGCTCGGACGCCTGAAAAGGCGGCGCAACGAGCCAACGTAACCAGCCAACGCGACCCGCCGGCGTAACGCGGTGCGGCGAGGCCCGATGCCGTCGCGACCCGCACTTGTCGCGCGACGTGTGACAACCCCTATCCGGTTCACCGACATGACCCAGAGCAACAAGGTGGTATGGAGCGAAGGCCTGTTCCTCAGGCCGCAGCACATGCAGCAGCAGGAACGCTATTTCGAGCGTTACGTGGAGCTGCGCGCGGGCAATCTGCGTCCGCACGCATGGGGCTTTCACGAACTCGAACTGGAAAGCGATCTGCTCGCAATCGGCAAGCTCGGCATCAAGCGCGCACGCGGCGTGTTTCCCGACGGCACGCCGTTCGCAATGCCCGGCGATGATCCACTGCCGCCGCCGCTCGATATCGATGCGAACTGGCGCGACCAGATCGTTCATCTAACCTTGCCGCTGCGTTCGCCCACGCAGCCGGACAGCGCATGGCCCGGCGCCGGCAGCGATCAACTGTTCCGCTATCGCGTGCGCGAAGCCGAAGTGCGCGATGCGTCGGGCAGCATGGAAGGCGTCACCGCGCTCGAAGTCGCGGGCATGAGCACACGTCTTTTACCCGAATTGCAGCCGATGGAAGGCCTGATGCGGATTCCGTTGGCACGGGTCGTCGAATGCCGCGCCGATCGGCGGGTGATCCTCGACGATGGCTTCATGCCGACCGCGCAGAGCACCGAAGCGGCCGGGCGGCTCGTCACGTTCCTGTCCGAGCTGCTCGGCCTGCTGCATCAGCGCGGCGAGGCGCTCGCAGGACGTGTGAGCGAGACCGATCGCGGCGGTGCCGCGGAAATCGCGGACTTTCTGCTGCTGCAGGTGATCAACCGCTATCAGCCGCTCGTCGCGCATCTTGCCGAGGCGCCGCTGCTGCACCCCGAAGCGCTTTACCGGCTGCTGCTCGAACTGGCCGGCGAGCTGGCTACATTCACGACGCCGGGCAAGCGCGCGCAGGCTTTTCCGCCGTATCGGCACGAACTGCTGCGCGAAAGCTTCGAGCCGGTGATCGCGGCGCTGCGCATCGCGTTGAGCGCGGTGCTCGAACAGAGTGCTGTCGCGATTCCGCTGCAGCAGCGCAAGTATGGCGTGTGGGTCGGCATGGTGGCCGATCTCACGCTGCTCGATACGGCAAGCTTCGTGCTCGCCGCGAAGGCCGACCTGAAGTCCGAAGACATGCGCCGGCAACTGCCGACTCAATCGAAGATCGGTCCTGTCGAAAAGATCCGCGATCTGGTGAACCTGCAACTGCCGGGCATCGGCGTATCGCCGATGGCGGTCGCGCCGCGCCAGTTGCCCTACATGTCGGGCTTCCTCTATTTCGAGTGCGACAGAAACTCGCCGATGTGGCGCATGTTGAAGACGTCCGGCGGCATCGCGATGCACTTCGGTAGCGGCTTCGCCGGTCTCGACCTGCAACTGTGGGCGGTACGCGCATGAATACCACCAACGACCGTTCCGCCGACGCAACCCGGCGCGGCGATGCGACGATGGTGCGCCCGCAGCGCGCCGTCAACGGCGATCCCAACGCCGATCCCAACACCGACGCCGGCGAGCTCACGCGCATCGTGCGGCCAGCATCGCCCACTTCGCGCGTGATGCCGGCAAACCGGCCGTCGCAGCCGCCTGGCCCGCCGCCGCTGCGCGCCGAGCTGGGCGACTTCCTGAGCGGTGTCGCCAATCCGCTCGTCCGTGCGGCCAATCCGCTGCTGCTGCTGACGGTGCAATTGCGGCACAGCGTTGCGCCGCCCACCGACGTCGGCCGTCTGCGCGAACAGGCGGTCGCACAGGTGCGCAGCTTCGAGCGCTACGCACAGGGCGCGGGCATCGACACGCAAACCATCGTGGCAGCGCGCTACGTGCTATGCACGATGCTCGACGAGTCGGTGAACAACGCGCCGTGGGGCGACCTGAGCGGCTGGGCGCAAAAGACGCTGCTCGTGACATTCCACGGCGAGGCCTACGGTGGCGCGAAGTTCTTTCAGATTCTCGATCGCCTGAGCGTCGACTTCTCGCGCCATCTCGATCTGATCGAGCTGATGTACATCTGTCTCGCGCTGGGCTTCGGCGGACGCTATCTCGTGGAACCAGGCGGCCTCGCGCGCCTGGCCGACATTCAGGACGATCTCTATCGGCGCATTCGCGGGCTGCGCGAAGCGCCCGCCGCGGAACTGGCGCCGCATTGGCGCGGCGTCGAAGACCGCCGCAATCCGGTGATGCGGCATGTGCCGAATCCGGTGATGCGGCATGTGCCGATGTGGGTCGCCGCGTCGGCTGCGGCCGTCGTGCTGCTGGGTGCATTCCTGGTGTTTTTCACGAAGCTCAACGCGCTCGCTGCGCCAGTCGGCGCACAGCTTGCCGCGATCGGTCTCGAGAACACGCCGCCGCCGCAAACCGTCGCGACGCCCGCGCCCACGGCCGCGCGCGTGACGCTCAAGCAACTGCTCGCGCCACAGGAACAGGCCGGTCAGTTGAGCGTCGACGAACAACCCGATGGCCGCGACACGGTGCGTCTCGCCGCCGCCGAACTGTTCCCGTCGGGCGGCGCCGACATCGCGCCCGACGTGGTGTCGCTCCTGCACCGGATCACGTCGGCGCTGAATCAGGTGAAGGGCAGGGTGATCGTCGTCGGCCACACCGACGACCAGCCCGTGCGTTCGCTGACCTTCAAGGACAACTTCGCGCTGTCGACGGCGCGCGCGCAGAACACGCAGCAGATTCTCGCGCAGGGGCTCGACGATCCGCATCGTCTCGAAGCGAGCGGCGCTGGCTCGTCGCAGCCGATCGCGACGCCGGCCGATCTGCCGGCGAACCGCACGCGCAACCGTCGCGTGGAAATCCTGTATATCCCGGAGCACTGAACCCATGAACACGCTGAAAACCTGGGTGACGTCCCGGTGGTTCACCGTCGCGATCGGATTGCTATTGATCGCTGCGCTGATCTGGCTGGGCGCCCCCTATCTCGGGATCGGAGAACGGCAACCGCTCGCGAGCGCCGCGGCCCGGCTGGCGCTGATCTTCGCGATTGTGCTCGGCTGGCTGCTGGTCGAACAGGTCATGCAATGGCGCGCGCGGCGCAAGACGTCGCAACTGTCCGGCGAGCTGGCCGGACAGGACGCGCAGCTTCCGCTCGACGATCCCGGCAGCGTCGAACGCGAGCAGTTGCAGCGTCGCTTTCGCGAAGCAATCGATATGTTGCGCAAGACCCGCAGCAATGGCAGCAATCTCTACGCGCTGCCGTGGTATGTGGTGATCGGTCCGCCGGGCTCGGGCAAGAGCACCCTGGTGCAGAATTCCGGGCTCGAGTTTCCGCTCTCGGAGCGCTTCGGCAAGGAGGCGCTGCGCGGCATCGGCGGCACGCGCAACTGCGACTGGTGGTTCACCGACGAAGCGGTGTTTCTCGACACCGCGGGCCGCTACACGACGCAGGACTCCGATGCGGCCGCCGACGCGTCCGCGTGGCAGGCGTTTCTGTCGCTGCTGCGCCGCTATCGGCGGCGCCGTCCGCTGAACGGCGTGATCGTGACCATGAGCGTGTCCGATCTGCTGACGTTCGACGAAGACACGCGTCAACAGCACATCCGCACCGTGCGCCGGCGCCTCGATGAACTCGCGCAGCACCTGAAGGTGGCGGTGCCCGTGTATCTCGTGTTCACCAAGTGCGATCTCGTGGCGGGCTTCACCGAGTTCTTCGACGATCTCGGGCCCGATCTGCGCAATCAGGTCTGGGGCATGACGTTTCCCGTCGACGCGAGTATCGACGGTAGCGCCTGCGCGCGCTTCGCGGGCGAGTTCGACCTGTTGCTGGAGCGTCTGAATACGCGCGTGATCGAGCGTCTGCATGGGGAGCGCGATCGCAGCCGACGCGCCGCTGTGCTCAGCTTTCCGCAGCAGCTCGGCGCGTTTCGCGAAATTGCGCGGCAGTTCGTCGAAGGCGCGTTCAGGCGTCATCAGTACGGCGCAGCGCCGCTGTTGCGCGGCGCCTATCTGACCTCCGGCACCCAGCAGGGCGCGCCGATCGACCGCATGCTGAGCGCCGTCGCGCGCACCTTCGGCGTCGACGCGGCGCGCGTGCAGGGCGGCGGCACGCAACGCCGGACCTTTTTCGTCGAACGGCTGCTGAAGGAAGTGCTGTTCCGCGAGTCGGGCCTCGCCGGCACCAATCCGCGGCTGGAACGGCAGAAGCTCCTGATACAGGTCGGGATGTATATCGGCATCGCGCTCGTCACGGCGCTGCTGATCACCGGCTTCGCCACCAGTTACACGCGCAACCGTCTCTACGTCGCGCAGGTGCAGGACACCCTGGAAGACCTGCCGCCAGCCAGCAGCCTCGTCGGCGCACCGGATCTCAAGACGTATTTCGCGCGTGCGCTCGCGCGCCTCGAAGTCATCTCGGGCGCGCAGGGCGTCGCGGGCCAGTATCAGGGCCACGTGCCCTGGCTGATGCGCTTCGGCCTGTTCCAGGGCCACGCGTTGTTCGGGCAGGTGCATGCCGCGTATCTGCGCGAACTCGACGGCACCTTGCTGCCCGGCGTCGGCGTGCGCTTTCGGGAAGGACTCAACGCCAGTGCCAACGCTCCGCAGGCACTCTACGACTACCTGAAGGGCTATCTGATGCTCGGCCAGCCGCAGCATCTCGATCCCGGCGAGCTGGCCGCGCTCGCGCGCATCGAATGGCAACGCATGTTCCCGCAGGACCCGGCGATCCAGAACGCGCTCGACAAACACTTTTCCGCGCTGGTCGACGATCCGGCGAAGCCGCGCGCGCTGACGCTCGACAACGCGTTGATCGATCAGGCGCGCGCGACGCTGAAGACCGCCGATCTCGCGACGCTGATCTATGGCAGCGTCCAGCTCGACGCCGGGCGTTCGGGGGCGCCGCCGGTGCGACTCGACCAGTCGCTCGGACTGCTTGGCAGCGTGTTTCGCTGCAAGAGTGGCGCGCCGCTTTCGCAACCGTTCCCCGCGCTGTTCACGAGGCCGGTTTTCGCCGCCGAGGTGAACGGCGGAATCGATCGGTCGGTGGACGGCTTCGTGAAGGACTACTGGGTCTTCAACGCCAGCCGCATCGATCCGCTCGCGCGCTCGCGCTACGAACAGCAGGTGCTGGCGCTGTATGAGCAGGACTACATCAAGGCGTGGGACGCGCTGCTCGCCGACCTGCAACTTCAGCCGGTGTCCGACATTCAGGGCGCGAGTGCGCTGGCCGCGAAACTGTCGGGTCCGAGTTCGCCGCTGAAAGCGCTGCTGCATCTCGTGCGTGACAACACCAGCGACATGTTGCGCGGCGCCACGGCTGACGGTGCAACTTCGGCTTCATCGGTTTTGTCGGCTTCGGCGGTGGGCGCGCAGGCGGCGTCTGTAGGCGAGAGCCTGGTCGCGAGACGCGCTGCGAACACGCGCCTTGCCGGCGAATTGCGCGATGCGGGCGCAACGTTGCCGGACGGCACCACGACCAACGGCACCGCAAGCACCAAACCGGGTTCGGGCGAAGCGCCGGCCAGCCAGCCGGGCGCCGCCATCGAGGCGCATTTCGCGCAGTTGAACCAGATGAGCGTCGGCACGCCGGGTTCGACGCCGCTCGATCATATGTCCACCGTGCTCGACCAGCTCGGCAAGAACCTGTTGACGATGACTGACCTGAGCGCACCCGGCGCGCAGAACAATCCGGCCGTGCTCGCGGCGCGCCAGGAGAGCGACCAGTTGCCGCCGCAGGTGGCTTCGCTGATTTCCGGCCTCACCGGCAGGAGCGCGGATCTGGTCGCAAGCGGAAGCAGCGCCGCGCTCGCCAGCCAGTTTCGCGAGGCAGCGGGCAACGACTGCGCGAGCTTTGTCGATGGCCGCTATCCGTTTGCGTCGAACCGTGCATCGGACATCCCCGTGCAGAACTTCGCCGAGCTGTTCGGCAATGGCGGACGGTTCGACAGTTTCTTCAAGTCGACGCTCGCGAAATCAGTCGACACGAGTGGCCGCAACTGGCGCTGGAAGCCCGGCGCGCCGGCTGGCCCCGACGCCGTGCTGAGCGAAGCGCAGAGTGCCGACGCGATCCGCCAGATCTATTTCCGCAACGGCGCGCAACTGCAGGTCGGCTTTACGCTGCTCGCGCCGCAGCTCGATCCGGCAATCGCGAAGCTGACCGTCGAAATCGACGGGCAGAAGTACGACTACGCGGCAAACGGCCCCCCGAGCATATCGATGACGTGGCCTGGACCGCAGCCCGGACACGTGGTCGTCAGTGCGTTCGATACGTCCGGCCAGCCGGTCGGCACGCCGCTGAAATTCGATGGGGACTGGGCACTCTTCCACGCGCTCGATGCGGCCCGTCTGCAAAAGCAAAGCGACCTGCGCTATCTCGCGACCTTCGACTTCGGCGGCCATGCAGTGAAGCTGCCGATCGCGCCCGCGAGTCTGAAGAACCCGTTCCTCAACGACGAAGTCCGTCGTTTCAGGTGTCCGCGATGAACGGTGGAGTCGGCTTCTTCGGGAAGTTGCCCAGCGCGGGCGATTTTGTTCAGCGACGGCTGCCGTCCGTGTTCGTCGAAGGCTGGGACCGTGACTTCCAGCGCGCGGTCGAAACCGGGCGCCGCGAACTCGGAGCGCACTGGGACGCCGCATGGCGACAGGGCGCGGCGTGGCGCTTCGTGCTGCCGGCACCGGTGTGCGGCAACGTCGCGTGGTGCGGTCTGATCGGACCGGCCGTCGATCGGCTCGGCCGCGCCTTTCCGATGGTGCTGGCTGCGCCCTGTGGCGGCGATGTCGCGACCGTGCTCGGCAATCACGCGTGGTTCGACGCGCTCGAGCGCGTCTATCGCAGTGCGCAGCACGAGGTCGTGAGCGTCGACACCTTCGATGTGCGCGTGGCGGCGTTGCCCGGTCCGCTGACGCACGTGCGACCGGCGACCGACATGGCTGCGTTCTGGCGCGCGCTGCCGTGGGACGGCGGTCAATGGCGACTGGCGATGCCCGAAGGCGCGGCCGTTGGGATGGTGCTGGCCGAGGCATGGTCGCAACTCGGCAAGCGGCCGGGGCCGTGGTGCCTCTGGTGGACCGAACGTGCTGCGTGCCTGCTGGCGACGCGTGGTTTGCCGTTGAGCTACGCAGCGCTACTGGAGCCGGTGGTGTCGAAGGCGGGCGACGTGGGCGACGTGGGTGACATGGGCGATGCGCTGCGCGAGTTCGGCTCGGCATTCGCTCGTCAGTGGGAGTCTGTTGCGTTGCCGGGCGATGAAGAGTTCGCTGCCGGGCAATCCGGTCTGCGCGCGGAGGATGGTCACGATGATCGAGTGTTGCCCGTCGGTTCATCGGCAGCCGGTCACGCTGCAGATGCCAGCGATGCGCTGCTGCTACTCGACGACGGCCGCACGCTGGTGCTGAGTGCCGATGACGGCCCGTCTCACTCGCATCAACGTGCAGCGCGCGCCATCCGCGAGACGGCGCAGCGCAGTGCGGCGGATCTGCCCAGTCTGCGGACCGGCCTGCTGGCGCTGCACGCGCAACTGCGCGGGGCCCGGCACGATGCGCACGATGCGCGCTACGCAGCGGCAGCAAACGGCGCTGCCCTCGTCGCGCGCTTTGACGCAGCGCAGGTGCGACTGCTGCGGATCGGCGCCGCAGCAGCCTGGCACTGGCGGCGCGGCCAGTTGCAACCACTGTTCGTCGAGCGGGCGGCAGGCGCGGGCGGCGAATTTGACGATCTGCTGTTCGGCGATGCATGGCTCGCGATGCCCGGCATCGGCGCCTCCGAAGAGCCGGATTGCGACGAAGCGTGCATCACGCTCGAGGATGACGATCGCCTGCTGTTGCTCGTCACCCGCGCGCTCATCCAGCTTCCGCACGCGTGTCTGCTCGAGGCGCTGGCATTGACCACGAACGAGGACGCCCGCCTGCATCTCGCGATGTGCGCGGGCCTCGGCACGCAGCCCGCGCAATGGCCGCTGGCCGTGATTGAAGCCGGCTCATGACGACGCATTGTTGCTCCGCCGGCCACACCGAGACAGGCAAGGTGCGCCGCCGCAATGAAGATGCGATTCTGGTTCGCGAGGACCTCGGACTGTGGGCTGTGGCCGACGGTCTGGGCGGCCATTCGGCCGGCGACTACGCGAGCACGCTGATCATCGAACGCCTTGGTGCGCTGACGCGCGAAGGCAGCGTCTTCGACTTCATTGCTGCGATCGAAGACAGCCTGCAGCAGGTGAACACCGAACTGCGCGAGGCCGCCGTCGCGCGACAAACCGACGTGATCGGTTCGACCGTCGCGCTGCTGGTGCATGACCAGCAGTTCGTGCTGTGCGGCTGGGTCGGCGATAGCCGCGTGTACGTTCAGGAAAACGGCGCACTGACGCAACTCACTCGCGACCACGTGCATGGTCAACCGGTCGACATCACGCATTTCGGACGACGCGCGCCGGCAGGCGTGGGCACTGGCGTGCTGACCCGGGCGGTCGGCGTCGACGAGACGCTCTACGTCGACTGGGCCATGGCCGGCAGCCGGCCCGGCATGCAGTTCCTGCTGTGCTCGGATGGCGTCAACAAGGAGCTGAGTGATGGCGAATTGACCGCCGCCTGTCGCGAGCAGCACAGTCCACGCCGGCAGATCGAGCGCCTGTTCGAGCTCGCCCTTGCGCGTCGCGCGCGCGACAACATTTCCGCCGTCATCGTGCGGCTCGAAGCATCGTGAAATTTCCGCCATGAACCATCCGGACCCCATTCCTTCCGCTTATCACGGGCGCACGCCGAAGCTGACCGCGCTATCCGACGCTTTCAGGACACATTGTGAGCGTCAGATCGACGTTCTTCGCAGCGGGTCGGCACCCGCGAGAACTGGCGCGCGTTCCACCACTTCATCGTCCGCACAGATGGCCGGTGCGTTATCGGCATCCGTGCGCCGCAACCACGGCATGACTATCGTGCCGCCTGCGCTGTCGGTCCGCAGCGATCCGGACGGGCAGGATGTCGTGCAGTGCGAGCGGCTGCGACCGAGGAGGCAGCAGGCATGAGTTTGGACGAGCAGCAGGTCAACGACGCATTGCGCGCGCTCGACGAAGCCCATCGACTACAGCGGATTCAGCGCAACGAATACCGGTACCGCCGACGCATGTTGTTCGAATCGCTGGGGCGGGACACTGCGGGTACAGGCGACACCGTGCGGCGGGTCGTGCTGTCGGGCGTCATGCAACAGCCGGACGTATTGGCGGAAGGTCACGATGCCGGAAGTGCGGCAAGTGCTGAAGCGGGGGCAGTGCGCACGGACCTCGACGCGCGACCGCTCGCCGCGTGGGCCGCCGTGCTGCTCGGCGTGGCCGCGGTGGGCGTCATGCTGTTTTGCTGGTTTGTCTTCGCCTATTGAGCCGCGTTTTCGAAGCAGCCAGTCCGAGCGCAACAGCCGCTCAATGTTGCGCCGATCTGCAGGGATTATTCTTCGTCCGGCCCGGATAGCGTCTGCAGTTCTGCGAGGCCGCCGGGCGCGATGTTTTGAAGGACCTCCGCGAAGCGCTTGCCGACCAGACGTCTGGCTCGCTTGAGCAGGATCGGCAGCGGACTGGACGGTTCGTGACGTTCGTAGTAGTCGCAGATTTCGTCGATGCACCGGACGACGTCATCGGGTCCCTGGATTCGTCCGCTATCGCGCCGAGGGGCGGGGTTCGTGGGCGCGTCTTCGCCGGTCGACACCAATCCGGCGGCGAGCGCTTCGCCGCGCTCTGGAAAGCGCCGCGCCAACTGTGCATCGACGAACTTCTTCAACTCTTCGATATCGTCGGTCAGGTGGCCCAGATCGGGTCCAGCGGTACCCAGCTTTTCGCTCGCAATTGCATCAATGGCGCGCGCGTGCTCTAGCGCTATCGCGAGTGCTGCGGCCGCATCGGGCAACTGGTGTTCGGGGCAATCCATGCAGCACGCTTCGAGATCGATCAGCGTGGGCGCAGGCATGCCCTCCGCAGAGGGTGGCCGGGTGATTGCGCCCGTCGCGATACGCAGATCGCGCAACGAAAAGCGGCCGAGTCGCGGTGAGCTCACGAAGGGCGCGCTGCGGAAATAGGCGAGTACGCTCCGGGGATCGCCGAGCGGCATGATCGCGTTGGTGCGCGCGGTAGCGTCGTTGTCGTCGGCGGCGTCCAATTGCGGGTGCACCGCTTCCCAGTAACGTTCCAGCAGACCGCGAACCAGCCCCAGACCGGCGCTCCAGCCTGCAATGCCATGAATGCGGGTCGAGGCGGCGGTCAGATGGATGGCCACACGCAGGTCGTTGGTACGGTTGAACAAAGCCTCGGCGGCGGTTGCCACCTTATCCCAGTCCGGTTCTACGGCGGCCTTCAGGCTGTCGCCCATCGCCCGCTCGGATGTCGGTGTGGCGAGCCGCTCCAGCGCGATGAATTCTGGATCGTATTCGAGGTTCTCGCCTGTCGGCGTGCTGTCATCGATGGGGCGGAGCAGGTGATCTGGATCGAATGGCGTCATGATTGGCTGGCGAAAAAGGAAGGGCGCTGAGACTACAACGACAGGGCGCGTCCAACGAGCGCGCGGCATCAAACGGACAACAGCTAGTGCCCCGTAGTTATTCCGTCTCAACTGATCGTCAGCCTGGTACGCAGATCGAACGCCTTGCTACCGAGCGCCAGGCGCTTGCTCCCTTGCAAGACGTGGGACCTGGGTTCGAAAATCGCTGGCGCGCGTTTATTTGAGAGTTCCATAATTCATGACGTCACCACAGCGTAGCCTGCATCCAGCAAGCGGCAATGATCGAAGGCCGAGGAATTGGACGATCTCTTCCTTCTTGATGCTCCCCTCGTGCAGCCGGAACAAACAGTTGGTGCGCGTGAGCCCGGCGATGACAGAGACGTGATTCCAGTTGAAGTGAAACTGGATGATGGACGTCTGTCCCTTGGGCGCCCAGGTGCGGACTCTGGTCGGGCGCTCGCTGATGCCGGACTCGTCCACGAAGACAATCAGCCGCCCTTCTCGTCGGGCTTTTTTTTAAGGGCCGGCCAGGTGCGGCGCTTCCAGTTGCGCACGGCATCCTCGTTGCGTTCGATGGCCCGCTTCTCGGGCTTTTGCGGGTTAAAGCCCAGTGAGCCCAGGATGCGCCAAACCTGCGTCTGGCCAAAGCGAACGCCGTGCATGCGTTCGATGACCGCGCCCACACGCTTGAGAGTCCACAGTTCAGTGCCAAATCCATGCTCGACGGGGCTTTGCAGCAGGGCGGCGCGAACAGCCGCCAACTGTTGCTCATCGAGTTGGGCCGGCCGCCCTCGCTCGCGCACCTCTCGCAGCGCATCGATGCCGCCTTCATCGAGCAGCCGCTTCCATGTGTACACCGTCTGCCGAGCCACACCCACCGCCAACGCCACCTCGGCGCAGCCCTTGCCCGCCAGCAGCAGCCGACCCGCCTTCAATCGCTTCTTTGCTGCTTCGCTCATTCGCCGTTGCGCCATGCCAACTTGTCTCCAGGACCGTCCTGAAAATATAACGCTTGAGACGCTCAAACTTGTCATGATTTACGGAAAAATCAATAGTCGATCAATGTAGTCGGCCCATTCCTGCATGACCCTGCGACGATCGTCGTCAGACGTTGTTCTGTCGTAGGCCTTTTGCACGTCGCCACGTTTGGCGTGCGCCAGTTGCGCCGCGAGTACATCTATATCAATGCCGAGCCGTTCTCGTCCGACCGTACGAAGCATGCCGCGGAATCCGTGCGCTGCATGTTTTCCCTGAAATCCCATTTCCCGCAATGCTTTGCTCAACGGGTCCCGATGTAAATGAGGCGTTTTTTGACGGGCTGGTGACGGAAACACGTAATGACCCTTTCCGGTAAGTGCCTGCAACCCGTTCAAAGCGGCGATTGCCCGCGTTGGCAATGGCACGATGTGATCGTGGCGCATTTTCATCCGCTCGGCCGCGACATGACATTCCCTTGTCTTGAGATTCACCTCATCCCACGGCACTGCGGCAACCACACCTGGGCGAAGGCCGGTCAACATGGTTAGCTGAGGGCGGCGCGGGTGATGCGCGACTTGTAGGCATTGATAGCCACGACGAGGGGAGCAATGTCCGCAGGCTTGGTAATCGCTGGTATGTGGCCTTTCTTGTGGCGTGGCACAACGCCGCGGAGTGTCAAGGCGGCGCCATCTTCGCGCAGTCCGTTCTGGACGGCGTACGTCACGATGCCGCCGACATATTGCCGTGCTTTGGTTGCGAGGTTGGGCGCGTGGGAGGCGATCGCTTCGAGTATGGGTTTGACCTCTGGCGTGGCGAGCGTTGAGATGGGCTTGTTGCGGAGCGCAGGAGTCAGGTATTCGCGTACGACAAACTCCGCCTTCCGGTAGGGTTTCGTCTGCCCATTCCTTGCGTTTGAAGTCGAGCCAGCGCTGGGCCACGAGATGGAAGGAGCCTTCGGCTACGCGTTTGCGTGCGGTGGACTCGGCGCGGCGATGTTCGACCGGATCGGTGCCTTCGCGTACAAGATTGCGCGCGGTAGTGGCCGACCGTCGCGCATCAACGAGCGTGATATCGGGGTAGGGCCCGAGGCTGAGGAAGTTCTCCTTGCTCGTGCTCGGTCGTCGATAGCGGAACAGCCAGGTTTTGGTGCCGTTCGGCTGGACCCTCAGCGCGAGCCCGTTTCCATCCGCGAGCAGGTAGGAACGGTCGAGAGCTCTGGCGGCACGGATCACCAACTCTGACTTCGGTTCGACGCGTCTGGGCATGGGTTTGCCCCCGAATCTGGGATACGCAAAAATCGTCGATGTCAGTGGAACGCAAGGGATCCGTAGAGAACAAAAAACCCCGTAAGACGTTGATCTTACCGGGTTTCTCGAACTACTCCGGCTTACGCCGGAAGAACTTGTGGTGCCAGGAGAGGACTCGCATTTGTCTTGTAGTGCATTGATTGTTAACGATTATTTTTCAAAATCGCCCTTAAAACGTACTTCTTTATGTACTCATTTGCGGCTCGCTTGAAATTGTGACGCTTTTTGCGCAAACGCAACGCTGGGTCGACGATACAGTGATGGATGTTTCAGGTTACGGTTCCCCCGCGCCCACACGTGCCGCAGGGAAGTCAGGGGATGTTCAGATTTTTTATGCGTTCATAAAGTGTGAACCAGCTTATCAGCGACGCAACCCGGCGCAGCCGCGTTCCATTGAGTGTTATCGGCTTTCGTCCGGCTGGGCGAAGTGATGGTTTGACCAAGGAGGGGAAGCTGACGCTCGATGTGAACGGCGTGGTCCAGCAATACACGCTCGCGGCCCGAGGCCGGATAAGATCGCGGGCGGAAGTGAGCGTCCTTGTGGCGAAGAACCGCACCGCGGCTTTTCCAGTCCTGCTGGCCACTGCCTATTTGACGCTCGCGTTGGCGCAGGAATGCGTCGAGCATGACCTGCAGTTCATCGATCTGGCCGGTAATCTGTACGTGCACGCGCCTGGCCAGTACAGACTTGTAACAGGCAGGCCCGCGAATTCCGAGATCAGGCGTTTGACATCGAAATCGGGGAAGCCCGCCATCTCCGCGAGCGCCTCTGCGCTCAGAATGATTTTTGTGCTGTTATCTGCTCCAGAGTTGCTTAACCGTCCATACCGGGAAATTGCGGCAGCGGCTGGTGTGGCGCTTGGCACAGTTGGCAGTGTGCTGGACGACCTGCGTGAGCGCGGCTTGCTGGCGGGCACGGACGACCGGCGATTGCTCGATCCTGCGGCGCTCAGGGAAGAGTGGGCGATCAACCATCCGCTTCGCCTGCTGCCGAAGCTCAACGTGCAACGGTTCGCAGTAGGCGATCCATCGTGGTGGCAGCATGCCGAGCTCCCTGCAGGGCAGGCAGGCGTGGTGGGGCGGGGAGGTTGCTGCCGCAAAACTGACAGGGCAGCTTCGGCCGGCCGCGCAAACGCTTTATGTCGAACCGTCGGCAAGACCGGATGTGACGATGGCACTCGCGAAGCGTCACCGCTTGCGTGCGGATCCCGCTCTACCAGCGCACCACGCAACTGATAACCGTTACCGGAAAGCGGTGACCACCATAAAGCGCCTCTTCGTTCTTTATCACGCGTTCTTACTCGGCCATCTCATCAACGTGACAGCGCCTCGACCTGCGGCCTGCGCGTTGTGAGGAAAAGCTGCTGCGCCCGTCCAAGGGGCAGCCGGATGGGCTTGTTGGCCAGGCCGTCGCACCGGCGGCCCTGCATCGGACGCCGGCCGGTCAGACGAACGTCGGACATTCCGCCGGATAGCTCGATGCGAAGTTACTGAACGATGCTGACCGGTCCGTGATCGTCGCAGTGGTTGCCGTGCGGGTGGTGCAGATGTCCGTTGACGAGATAGTCGACATGATCGCCGTGCGGCACGGCCGGGTGGCCGCAGCTTGGGCCATGCACGTGGCCCGGCTCATGTCCGCCGCACTGATGATCGGGCGTGCAACGATCAGGGTTGGTGGTGTTCACCTCGAGGCGGTGTTCGTCAACGTGGTCGCCATGCGGGTGATGCAGATGACCGTCGTGCAGATAGTCGACGTGATCGCCATGCCGGATCGCCGTATGTCCGCAGTGCGGACCGTGCTGGTGGTCGTGGTGAACGTGGTGCGGTTCGTTGCAGGTGGCCATGGTGTTTGCTCCGTCAGGATGATGCAGGTTCGGGGTGCTCGGCGGCGTGGGTCAGAACGCTCTGAAGAAGCGTCAGGACGTGCTCGTCCGCGAGGGCGTAGAAAACATGCTTAGCCTCCCGGCGGCGCTTCACCAGCCGGGCGGCATGCAGCACTTTCAGTCGGGCTGAAATGCTGCCCAGCTTGGCCTGCTCAAACCCTACAAGTTCGGTGACGCAACGCTCGCCCTGCGACAGCAGGACAAGCAGCCGCAAGCGTGCGGGATCGCGCAGCGCGTGAAACATCGCACCGGCCGCTTCGAGCTGGGCGGGCGAAGCGGCAACGGGTGGCCGGTCCGAACAGTTGTGAGTACAGGCAGGCGTCATATTTATCAATCTATAGTTCGTTAGAATGATAAAGGCTTCTGCGGGACTGTCAAGTGCTTTCGCCGGAAGTAGGGGCCCAACAGGTCCCGTTGCCAATGCGGGCTGGATGGCATGGCCGCAGTGGATCTGCGGGATTTGGCGGTTATGCACCAGTTCAAGGCAGTACGCCGGGCGCGACCACCGTGGCGGCAGCTGGCGTCTTGCCCCCAGATTTTCGCGAGCGCCCGAACTGTGTCGAATCAGCGGGCTTCCGGATGAACAATCCTGTGGATCCCATGGTTGGCGTACCGATTATCGACCTGAACATATCCCTCGCGTGCATGTAGCACGCAGCCGGTCGCGCGGGCGCATGCCGGGCCCCAGTAGTCAGGCGGACGCCTGGGTGGCTTTGCCAACGCGACGGCTGCGTTGACAGTTCTAGCCTGGCCGCCGGACATGCATCGGCAGTAGGGGGCGGCGCATGTCTCCCCCCTTTTCAGGGCAACGTCGACGCGGCCCCGTCGGCACGGGATGTGCCACATGCCGTCATCCAGCCGGTGGCCATTCTGTTACGCGACGCGACGGATCGGTTCCTGCTGTCACCTCTCAATACGTGCGCATACGCGCAATCCGCACAATCCCATCAACCTTCACAAATGCAACATAGTTGCGTTTGTGTATAATTCGGGCGATGTGCCGGAGCGCATCGCAAGCCCGCTCCCTATGCAGTACCCGATTAAGGAAGCTGTGATGCATGCGCAAGAAGCCGACGTCTGCGATCAGGCGTACGAAAACCTGGCGGGCGAACTGTCGGCGATCCACGATCCGCTGCGTGAGATCGCGTGGGCAGCGCGATTACGCGACGCGCGCGTGAGCGGCTATCTGGATGCCGTCGTTCGTTCAGGTATTGATTCCGCACGCTGGATGGCGCAGTGGAAGAAGGGTGAGCCGGTGGTCGATGGCCCGTGGCCACGGCTGCAGGGGGGCGCGGTGTTCGGGCGCGAGCTGTCAACGCTTGCGGCGACGCTCTGCATACTGCTCGACAGTCGCAGTGCAAGGCTACGCATTGAGGTAACAAGGCAGACGACGTGCCCGCGCTTTCACGTGGACAACGTGCCGGCGCGGTTGCTATGCACGTGGCGGGGCCCCGGCACCGAATATCTTGAGGGCCGGTGTGCCGATCGCAGCCGGCTCGGGCCGGACAGCGGCGGCCTGCCGGACGGGCGCTCGGGCCTGATTCCCGACAGTGCGTGCGTTCACGAGATTCCCACCTTCACCGTTGCCGTCCTCAAGGGCGAGCGGTGGCCCGATGCGCGCTCGCACGGGGCGATTCACCGTTCGCCGGCGATGTCGCCCGGCGCCAGCCCCCGCGTCATGGTTGCGATCGATATCCCCTGATACAGAAATACAAGGAGTCATTTCATGGATGCACGACTGCCGGTTACGGTCCTTTCAGGCTTTCTCGGCGCGGGCAAGACGACGCTGCTCAATCACATTCTGAACAACCGGGAAGGGCGGCGCGTCGCCGTCATTGTCAACGACATGAGCGAGGTGAACATCGATGCCGCGCTCGTACGTGACGGTGACGCGCAGCTCTCGCGCACCGACGAGAAGCTGGTCGAGATGAGCAATGGCTGCATCTGCTGCACGCTGCGCGAGGACCTGCTGCTCGAAGTCAACCGCCTGGCGAAAGAGGGACGATTTGACCAGCTCGTGATCGAATCGACCGGGATCTCCGAGCCGCTGCCCGTGGCCGAGACCTTCACGTTTGCCGACGAGAGCGGTCAGAGCCTGTCCGATGTCGCACGCCTCGATACGATGGTCACCGTAGTCGACGCGTTCAACTTCCTGCGCGACTACAGCTCACAGGACAGTTTGCAGTCGCGCGGAGAATCGCTCGGCGATGAAGATGAGCGTACGGTCGTTGACCTGCTGATCGAGCAGATCGAGTTCTGTGATGTCATTGTGCTGAACAAGGCCGACCTGATCGGCGTTGCTGACCGTGAGCGACTGATGGCGATCCTGCACAGTCTGAATCCCCGGGCCCGCATCGAGATCTCGGAATTCGGTCGCGTGCCGCTCGCCCGCGTACTGGATACGAAGCTGTTCGACTTCGAGGAAGCGTCGAAGGCGCCGGGGTGGCTCAAGGAACTGCGCGGGGAGCACACGCCCGAGACGGAAGAATATGGCATCCGCAGCTTCGTGTGGCGCGCACGGCGTCCGATGCATCCTGAGCGCTTCGGGGCGCTGGTCAACAGCGAATGGCCGGGCGTCGTGCGCTCGAAGGGGTTCTTCTGGCTCGCGAGCCGTCCCACGCACGCGGGCTCGTGGTCGCAGGCGGGCGCGGTGTGCCGCCACGGCATGGCGGGCCTCTGGTGGGCGGCAGTGCCGAAATCGCACTGGCCGACCGATCCCGAATCCCTCGAATTCATCAACCGCAACTGGGAGCCGGACGTCGGCGATGCGCGCCAGGAACTGGTACTGATCGGTGTCGACATGAACGAGCCGGCACTGCGCCAACGCCTGGATGCGTGCCTGCTGACCGACGCTGAAATGGCTGAAGGTCCGCAGGCATGGACGCAGTATGACGACCCGTTCCCTGCGTGGGGCGGCCGCGTGCCCGAGGAAGAAGGCGCGGTATGACCCCGCGAGCCGGCGCGACGACACGTCGTTCGCAGCGTGGTGGGCAACGCCCGACGCGGCGGGGGCGCGGGTCCCGTACGGGCACCCAGGCACAACCGCTAGATCTTGGAAAGCTGGACATACCACACGGGGAGTGCGCGATGGACCTGATTCCGGTAACGCTGCTGACGGGTTTTCTTGGCAGTGGCAAGACGACGGTACTGAACCGGCTGGTGCAGCAGCCGGAAATGGCCGATGCGCTGGTGCTCATCAACGAGTTTGGTGAGATCGGGCTCGATCACATGCTCATCGCCCACAGCCGTGAGGACATCGTGGTCGAGATGAGCAGCGGCTGCCTGTGCTGCACGATCCGGGGCGACCTGGTCCGCACGCTCAAGGATATCCACTGGCGGTTCTCGCGCGACGGTCGGCGGCAGTTCAGCCGGGTGGTGATCGAGACGACCGGGCTCGCGGACCCGGCGCCGATTGTGCATACACTGGCCACGCATCGCGACCTGCGCGAGCGCTACCGGCTCGATGGGCTGGTGACGACGATCGATGCGCGAAACGCGGAGGCGACGCTCGACGCGCACGCCGAGGCGGTCAAACAGGCCGCGATGGCAGACAGGCTGCTGCTGACCAAGACGGATCTCGTGGACGTGGAGACGCTGGAACGGCTTGCCGATCGGCTGCATGCGATCAATCCGGCCGCGGGCATTATCCGCGTCAGTCACGGCGAGCTGGCGGCAAGCCGGATACTGGACCTGGGTCTTTTCACGGCAGACGGCAAGATTGCGGACGTCGAACGGTGGCTCGCCGAAGAGCAGTATGGTTCAGGCGACGATGGACATCACGACGGCCGAGCCCATCACGACCACGATCATGTGGATCACCTTGCGCATGCGCAAGGTGACGGGCCCGGACACGGCGATCACGAAGCGCAGGAAGCTCATGCCGATGAGCCGCACGAGCATGGTGAACACCCGCATCATGACCATGCACATGACGTCAACCGGCACGACGACCAGATCCGCGCGTTCTGCTTCACGGTCGAGGAGCCCATTCCGGAGCAGGTACTGACCGACTGGCTCGACGTGCTGCTGTCGCTGATGGGGCCGTCGATGCTGCGGATCAAGGGCATTCTGAATGTCGAAGGCGAGGACAGGCCGATCGTCATCCATGGCGTACAGCACGTCTTTCACCCGCCGGTGCCGCTCGACGCCTGGCCGGGTGAGGACCGGCGTTCGCGGATCGTGTTCATTACCCGCGCGGTCGAACGTGAAACGGTCGAATCGACTTTCCGGCTGTTCAGCGAGGTGGGCGCCATCCGTGCGCAGGAGGCGCATTCCGGATGACGAGGCTCCCCATTGCGCTCTACAACACGCTGACCCGCCGCAGGGAACCGCTGCAGACCGGCATGCCCGATGCGGTCACGTTGTACGTGTGCGGTCCCACCGTGTACAACTACGCGCACATCGGCAACGCACGGCCGGCAGTCGTGTTCGACGTGCTCGTGCGGCTGCTGCGCAGGCGCTACCGCTCCGTGCTCTATGCGCGCAACCTCACGGACGTCGATGACCGGATCAATGAGATGGCGCGCCGCGACGGCGTGCCGATCGGCAACGTCACGTCGCGGTATATCGACGCGTACCACGAGGACATGCAGGCGCTCGGCGTCCTTCCACCGGATATCGAGCCGCGCGTGACAGAGCATATCCCCGACATCGTCGGGCTCATTGAAACCCTGATCGAACGGAAACACGCCTATGTGGCGGAAGGGCACGTACTGTTCCATGTCCCGTCCTTTACGGAGTACGGCCGGCTGTCGGGGCGCCGCACCCAGGACATGATTGCCGGGGCGCGGGTGGAAGTGGCGCCATACAAGCGCGATCCGCTCGACTTCGTGCTCTGGAAACCTTCGAGCGACGACATCTCGGGCTGGGACAGTCCATGGGGGCGCGGCCGCCCGGGATGGCACATCGAATGTTCAGCGATGATCGGACGACATCTGGGACGTACCATCGACATCCACGGTGGCGGCCAGGACCTGATCTTTCCGCATCACGAGAACGAGATCGCGCAGGGCGTCTGCGCGCACGATGGTGAGCCGTACTGCCGGATGTGGGTACATAACAGCTTCGTCACCGTGGACGGCCAGAAGATGTCGAAGTCGCTCGGCAACGTGCTGCTGGTGCGCGATCTGCTCGCGCACGCGCCCGGCGAGGCGCTCAGGCTGGCGCTGCTTTCGACCCACTACCGTCATCCGCTCGACTGGAGCGTGCAGCGGCTACAGGCGGCATGCCGGACGCTGCAGCGGGCCTATATGGCGCTCGATGCCGTCTCGGGGCTTCCGCATCTTGGGACCGGACCCGACAGCGAGGTGGAGGCGGCCCTCTCGAATGACCTGAACGTACCGCGCGCGCTCGCCCGTCTGTATCGGCTGCTGGAGGATCTTGAGCAAGCTTCCCAGGGATCGGCGCAGCAATGGGCGAAGGCGCGCCTGCTGGCGTCCGCACAACTGCTCGGCCTGCTGCAGCAGGAACCGGCTCAGGCACTGGTGGCACTGCGCGGCCGTATCGACGCGACATCCGTCACGGAAGACGCGTGGGTGGAATCAATCGTGGCCCGCCGCGCCGAGGCACGCCGGCAGTACGCGTTTGGGGAGGCCGATGCGCTGCGCGACGAGTTGCTGCGCGCCGGTATCCAGATCGAGGACACGCTGGAAGGGACAGTCTGGCACCGAAGTCACGGGGTCCTGGCATGATCCGCAAAAATCCACGTGGGGACCTGCCTGTGGTCCACGAAAGCGCGTTTGTTGATCCGACCGCCATCCTGTGCGGACGGGTCATCGTCGGCGAGAATGTATTCATCGGCCCGTACGCGGTGATCCGTGCCGACGAGACGGATGCGCAGGGCGGCATTGAACCGATCCATATCGGCGCGCACTCGAACATCCAGGATGGCGTTGTGATCCACTCGAAGTCGGGCGCTGCGGTAACGGTCGGCAGCCATACATCGATCGCTCACCGCGCGATTGTGCATGGTCCCTGCGAAGTCGGCGACCGTGTGTTTATCGGCTTTAACAGCGTGCTGTTCAACTGCACCGTCGGTGAAGGCTGTGTGGTCCGCCACAATGCCGTAGTTGACGGCTGCAACCTTCCCGCAGGCTTTTACGTGCCGTCGACCCAGCGCATCGGGCCGGGCACCGACCTGTCGACGATTCCGAAGGTGACTGCCAGTGCGTCAGAGTTCTCCGAGGACGTCGCCCAGACCAATGTGAGGCTCGTTCAGGGATACCGCCGCATCGCGAACGAATTGTGACCGTAGGGGATGACTGATGTTGATCCGCAAGCTGTTTTCGTTTGAAGGTGCGCATGTCGTGCGGCATGCGTCATCGCATCGTTGTGCATGGTCGATCCACGGCCATTCCTATCGCGTGGAGATCATTCTCGAGGCCGATGCGCTCGATCACGGCCAGATGGTCTATGACTTCGGCCTCCTCAAGGGGGAGGTCCGGGAGATCGTGGACGCGTTCGACCATACGCTCGTGTTCTGGAACTGCGACGACCCGGCGTACATGGAGATGTGCCGTAGCCATTCGCAGCGCTGGATTGCCTTGCCGGTGTCGCCCAGCGCGGAGCAGCTCTCGCGCGTGTTCTTCGTGCTGGTCGATGTGGTGATGCGTGCGATGCCGATGCGTAACGGCGAGGCGGATGTCACGGTCCAGTCGGTGATCGTGCATGAGACGGCGACCGGCTACGCACAGTGCTTCCGGCGCGATGCCTACAATCCGCGCATGGGGCTGGTCAGTCCCGCCCTGATCGGATTCTCGGATGCCGTGCGCCGGGAGGCGACGACCGGTATCCTGGATGAACTGACCAGCGCTGTGGCGTGCGCACCGGCATGCTGACGTCGATGGGCGCCGCCAGCCGTCATGCCGACCTGCTCGTGCGCGGCGGTACCGTGGTCAGATTGGAAGGAAGTGGGCAGGCGGACATTGCCTGCGTTGACGGCCGGATCGTTTCGATCGACGCGCGCGGCTGGAGCGCTGACCAGGTCGTGGATGCATACGGCCTGCACGTGCTGCCTGGCGTGATCGACTCACAGGTCCATTTCCGCGAACCGGGCCTCGAGCACAAGGAGAATCTCGAAGCGGGCACGCGAGGCGCGGTGCTCGGTGGCGTGACGGCCGTTTTCGAGATGCCCAACACCAGTCCGTTGACGCTGCGCCGCGACGACCTCGAACGGAAGATCGCGGCAGCGTCGGGACGCGCGTGGTGTGATATCGCGTTCTACATCGGTGGCTCGTCCGTCAACGCTGGTGAGCTGGGCCCCCTGGAAGCGTTGCCGGGCTGCGCCGGCATCAAGGTTTTTATGGGCAGCTCGTTCGGCGATCTGCTCGCGGATGACGACGTTGTACTACGGCGCATCCTCGAGCACGGCCGGCGGCGGGTGGCCGTGCATGCGGAGGACGAGGCGAGACTGCGCTTGCGCCGGTCAATCGCAGAAGCATCGGGCGACGTGCGCGACCATCCGCGCTGGCGTGACGTGGACAGCGCGCTCGATGCCACGCGCAGGATCGTCGGCATGGCGCGCGAAACAGGACGGCCGCTGCATATCCTGCACGTTTCGACGGCGGAAGAAATCGCGTTGCTGGCGTCGCACCGCAGCCGGGTGACAGTCGAGGTATTGCCGCACCACCTGACCCTGTGTGCGCCCGAATGTTATGAGCGGTTGGGCACGCTTGCGCAGATGAACCCGCCGGTCCGCGAGGCCCGGCACCGGGAGGCGCTATGGCGCGCGCTTCGGGAGGGACGAGTGGACACGCTGGGCAGTGATCACGCTCCGCATACGCTGGAAGAGAAGGGCCGCCCGTACCCGCAGTCACCCAGCGGCATGCCGGGCGTGCAGACGTTATTGCCGGTCATGCTCGATCACGTCAGCGAGGGACGGCTGTCGCTGCAGCGTCTGGTGGAACTGACGAGCGCGGGTCCGGCGCGGGTGTTCGGGATAGCGGAAAAGGGACGCATCAACGTGGGCTACGACGCCGACCTGACGCTCGTCGATCTCAAGGCAAAGCGCGAAATCACGAACCGCTGGATCGCAAGCGTCTGTGGCTGGACGCCCTACGATGGCATGCGGGTGACGGGGTGGCCGGTCGCCACAATCATTCGTGGCCGTGTGGTGATGCGCGATGACGCCGTGCAGGGATACCCAGTGGGACAGCCGGTCCGCTTCGACAGGGCAATGGCGATCACGCCGGTATGACGCCCGGAAGCTGTCAGAGCTGCGTGGGATTGGGCGCGTCGCCGTACACGGCGACGGGGTCAAACTTCTTCGCACCTTCCGTGAACCGCAAGGTTGCTTCGGGCAGGTTAACCGCGCGGTAAAAACAGCTGCGATAACCGACGTGGCAACTCGCGCCGCTGCCCGCCACCTCGACGCGAATCCACAGCGCGTCCTGGTCGTCGTCGATGCGCATCTCGACTACGCGCTGGGTCAGTCCGCTCGTCGCACCCTTGGACCAGAGCGTCTGGCGGCTGCGGCTCCAGTAGTGGGCGATACCGGTCTCGATCGTCCGCGCAAGGGCTTCCCGGTTCATATAGCCGACCATCAGGACGTCGTCCCTGCCCGCATCACTGACGACGCAGGGAATCAGTCCATCAGGGCCAAATGTGGGCGAGAGCGAGCGACCTTCCTCGACTTCGGCGACGGATGTGCGAGGAGCGAATTGAAGCGAGGCAGTCATGATGGGAAGATTCTCCTGGGGGGCGGTCAGCAGACGAGGCACTTGGTTCACACCCGATGCATCATGCCCGAAGTGACGTGTTTTCCAGCGCGGCAGCAAACCAGCCCAGTACCCTTTGCAGGTGCACTTCGCCGTAGAGCCGCGCAAACCGCTGTGTCTCGGCATTGTCGGGGTCGCCGAGTACGGCCAGCCGTGCCTGGATGAACGCCGGTGTCAGCGTGATGCCGCACTCGTGCTCAATGCAGTGCTGCCAGTCATCGAAGCTCTGGGGAATCGGCGAGGTCATGGGTACGGCGGGCGCCAGCGGAAAATCCCATGGTAGCAGGGTTGGTTATTAATGCAACAAAGTGGCGTTAATAACCTGATTTCGGACCCGCCGAATCAGGTGCAATGATCCTGCGTGCTCACACGCCGTGGGTCGAGCAGTCGCGGCAGGTACCGTGAATCGTGACGGCAGAGTTCGTGCTATGAACGCCGCGGCGGCTAAGCTTGCGCTCTATCCGGGCGAGCACACCGGCCAGTTCCGGATCTTCCGGAAGCGCAGAAATGTTGTGGCAATGATCGCACTCGAAATAACCAGTGGAGGTCTCGTGCTCTGCGATTGCATGGCGCCAGGCCCGGTCAGATCCCTGAATTCGGGTGAGCAGGCCAACGGCAGTTAGCCGGTCGAGGATCCGGTAGAGGGTCACGCGATCCACTTTTCCCGCGCCTGTAGCGGCGCCCAGATCGCGGGCGAGTTCTTCGTGCGAACGGGGCTGTTCGGCGCCCTCCAGGCGTTCGAGCACGGCAACGGTAAGCGCGGTGGAGCGCAGCCCCGCCTCGCGCAGGCGCGATGGCCAGTCGGTAGGAGCGTGTGGTGGATGTTTGCGCGGAGAGTGGCGGGTAGGCATGGATGACCGTGGATGCAACTGTCCAATGATGGAATGATACATCGTCCCGCGCGGGCAAGGCCACGCGTGTCGTATGGTCGTCGTCATGGACCAGGCGGCATGCCCTGGTCGAACAGCGGTTGCAGGCCATCCTCCGCAGCGATGGCCATCGGACGCCCGACTGCCGTCTGCCGGCCGCCTGCCCAGCGCTCGAGCCGGTACAACGCGCCGAAGGCGAAGGACGGCGGTTGCATTCCGGCACCGAACACAGCCTCGCCACCGCGCCGCACGCTGTCCGCGAGCCATGACATCAGGCGCAGGTGATAGGGGTTGCGGGCAATTTCACCACGGTGAAAGGTCAGCGCCTCGATCATGGTCGCGACGCTTGAGCTGTCGAGTTCGACGAGGGTGTTGGGCTGCTCAAGCGTGCCCCAGAATTCTGTCTGCGCAAGCCAGACGGCGTGGGTATGGTGCTGCAGGGCGTCACATACGAGCCAGTGGACACCGATGTGCGTCGCAGAGCCATCACGCTCGTGCGGGCAGAAGACGATGCGCGGCCGATAGTCGTCGAACAGCGCAGCGAGGCGGTCGACGTCACGGGCCCAGCCTGCCGGGTCGGCGCGGCGACGCGCTGGCGTGACCGGCTGGCGACCATCGAAGGCTGGATCGAGCAGCGCAAAATCAAGCCGGGTACAGCCATGGCACAGCTCGTTCCATCGTTCACTGCGGCGGCATGGAGGTACACGCGCAGGATCCCCTGGCGGTCGTAGTCTTCAACCGCCTCGCAGTTCGGTGCGCAACGATGATTGATCCAGCGGACGGCGTTCCCGCCGGTGCCCGCATCAATGCAGTAGCGGCCGTCACCCAGCGCAAACAGAAAGGTGTGGAACGGGTCTTCGGCGTTGACGGGATGCTGGCGTCGTGCTGCCGCGTGGGTAATGCGCGCCCCCCTGTATTCGATGATGCGCATGCCGCGCGGCATGTCGGCAACGGCAAAGCACCCTTGCCATGGATGGGACTGCGTCGGATCTGGATCAGGCGGGGCATGAATGCAGGAATGTATGCGGTGAAGCAGACTCAAGTATAGCGTTCCCTTTTTCTAATTATCGCAACTATGTTGCGTTTACGATGCGGGTTAGATATCGTTCTGCCGGAATCGCGGGCGATCCGACCGCTGGCGCGATGACCCGGACATGAAGCGGGCAGCCTGCAAGGGCAGGCATGCGGTAGCCAGGCTGGGGCGCGGCGGAATTGAGTGTGCGATCGATTAGAATTGCGCACGCAAAGCCCGGAAGCTGGTGCAAATCCAGCGCGGTCGCGCCACTGTGACCGGTTTCCTGAAACCGGGAGTCAGACCTGGGCCTTGTCTTCCTTCACCTGTCATGGGGCGCGAAACCCCAGGAGAACCGTCATGACCTGCATCGTCAGTGTCCACCGGGCATCGGCTGCCCGTTGCTTCCTCTTTTTCTCCCGTCGTCTGTGTTGACCCGGTAAGTGTCGCCGGTCAGCACGGCATGCCTGGTTCGTGTTTCCGGCAATCGTGCGGTGTTTCACTGCGTCGATGACATGGTGGATAGGCACGTGTGTCGAGCGCATAAAAAACAGGCGCACCGCATACGGTAGCGCCAGAGAAAAAAGAAAAGAGAGCAGGACAATGAAGAAAATCTCGATCCTTTCGCCGTCGCGAACGCAGCGACGCCGCAGCCGTCAGCTCACAGCAGGGATGCTCGGCTGCGCGTGGCTGATCGGCGCGTCGTCCGCGTTTGCCGATGACGGCAGCGGCCCGGCGGCAGACAGCACGCAATCTGCGCAGGAGCCGGCACAGACGCTGCCGGCTGTTAAGGTCCAGGCATCGGGCCATACGGATACACCGGACCTGAGCACGCCGATCCGTACCGGCAGCCGGCTTGGACTGTCGAGCCTCGATACGCCGGCGAGCGTCGAGACGCTCACCGGTGAGCAGATTCAGGTGCGCGGCGACACCACGGTCAACGAGGCCATTACGCGTGCGGCCGGCTTTGCCACCGACGCGGCACCCGGCAATGGCGGCACGTCGGTCTCGGTGCGCGGCTTCAGCGGGCCGGAGTCGATCACGACGCTCTATGACGGCACGCGCATGTATCCTGGCGCAGGCACGGTGACCTTTCCGTTCGATACGTGGTCGGTCGACCGGATCGAGGTGCTGCGCGGTCCGGCGTCGGTGCTCTATGGCGAGGGTGGCATCGGCGGCGTGATCAACGTCGTGCCGAAGGCGCCGCAGCGCGACTACGCGACCACGGTCCAGCTCGGCGCGGGCGCCTATGGCGAGAAGCGCGTGGCGCTCGATACGACGGGCGCGCTCGGGCCCATGCTGTCATATCGCTTTTATGTGAGCGACGACCGCTCGAACGGCTGGGTACCGCGCGGCGATTCGCACACTACGGCGCTCGGCGGCGCATTGCGCCTCGACGTCGATCCGACCTTGTCATTCACACTCGACTACGACTACGGCCGCCAGAAGCCGGCGCGCTATTTCGGGATTCCGGTGCTCGACGGTGCGCTCAATCCGGCGTTCCGCTACCAGAACTACAACGTCGCCGATTCGGCAATCTCCTATTACGACCAGTGGACGCGGCTGAACGCGAAGTGGCACGCCATGCCCGGCATCACGGTGCGCAACCAGCTCTATTATTTGCTGACCAACCGCCACTGGCACGATAGCGAGAGCTACGCCCTGCAGCCGGATGGCGATGTGTTGCGCAGCGATTACATCGAGATCCTCCATCATCAGCGGCAGATCGGCGACCAGCTCGACACGACGATCGACGGGCGTGCATGGGGCCATCAGAACCGGCTGGTCGTCGGCGCGGACTTCAATGTGATCTCGTTTGTCGATACAAGCAATTCACCATACGGCGGCTCGTCGATCGTGCCGGCATTCGGTTTCGATCCGGGCGTGTTCGACAGTCCCGATTCGACCGTGCCCGCGTTTCGCACCGTCACGCATCAGGCGTCCCTTTTTGCAGAGGACCGGTTCGAGCTGACCGAGCGGCTCGCGTGGGTGAGTGGCCTGCGTTACGACCATATCGACTTGCATCGCGACACGTTCGCGACTGCCACGACTGCGGCGTCGTCGTTCGACAGGACGTTCGCCCATACCGGATGGCGCACGGGCCTTGTGTTCTCGCTCACGCCGACACTGTCCGTGTACGGTCAGTACACGACCGGCACCGACGGCGTCAGTTCGCTGATTACGCTGTCGCAATCGAACAGTCAGTTCACGCTGTCGACCGGTCAGCAGTGGGAGGCGGGTATCAAGCAGGAAGTGCTCGGCGGCCGCGGATCGTGGACCTTCGCGGTGTACCAGATCGTGAAGCGTAACCTCGTGAGCACCGATCCGCTGAACCCGGACCTGAGCGAGCAGGTCGGCCGGCAGTCGTCGCGCGGTGTCGAATGGTCGGGCGCGCTGCGGCTGGGCGGCGGCTGGTCGGTCGAGGCGAACGCGGCGCTGCTGCGCGCGCGGTACGACGATTTCGACGAGGCGGTCGATGGTCAGAGCGTGTCGCGCGCGGGCAACGTGCCCTACAACATCCCCGAGCAGACCGCGAACGTGTGGCTCGACTGGGCGTTCGCGCCTGGCTGGCGCGCGGGAGCCGGGGTGCAGTATGTCGGACGGCGCTTCGGCGACAACGCGAACAGCGTGTCGATTCCGTCGTACACACTGGTCGATGCGTCCGCGTCGTGGCGCGCAACGCGCAACCTGACGCTCGCGCTCTATCTGCGCAACCTGACCAACCGGACCTATGCGGTCTCCACGCAGAACGACGGCACCGAATGGCTGCTCGGCGCGCCGCGCTCGGGGTGGGTCACCGCGACGATGACTTTCTAGCCTCATTGATCGGCAAAGCCATGACCTCACTGCATATCGAAGGGCTACGCTGGTCGCCGCCGTCGCGGGACGCGAGACGCCCGGACGACGGCGAGAGCCTGTTGCGGCGGATCGTGCTCGAAGTGCGGCCGGGCGAATTCGTCGGCCTGATCGGACCCAACGGCAGCGGCAAGACGAGCCTGCTGCGGTGTGCGTTCCGTTACGCAAGGCCGCACAGCGGCGCCGTCAGGCTGGACGGCGACGACGTCTGGGTCAAGTCCGGGCGCTGGGCGGCGCAACGCATCGCGGTGGTACAGCAGGACCCGCCCGACGACTTCGGCCTGACGGTGGAAGAGGTCGTCGCGATGGGCCGTACGCCGCACAAGGGGCTGCTCGACGGCGACACCGCCGTGGACGCAGCGCTCGTCGACGCCGCGCTGCACGATGTCGAACTCGACGCGCACCGGCAGCGGCCGTTCGCTTCGCTGTCGGGCGGCGAACGGCAACGCGCGCTGCTGGCCCGTGCACTGGTGCAGCAGCCGCGTGTGCTGATGCTCGACGAGCCGACCAATCATCTCGATCCGCGGCATCAGATCGAACTGCTCGGCCTCGTGCGGCGGCAGCGGATCACCACGTTGGCCACGATTCATGACCTGAATCTCGCCGCTGCGTTCTGCGACCGGCTGTACGTGATTGCCTCGGGTGAGATCGTCGCGTGCGGCACGCCGCAGGCGGTACTAACCGAGCCCTTGCTGAAGACGGTGTATGGCGTCGATGCGCTTGTCGACCGGCACCCGGTGACGGGACGTCCGCGCATCACGCTGATTACAGGACCGGAGTCCGGGACATGACGAAAAGGAAGACTTCCCTCTGGCGCGCGACGGCGGCCACCATTTTTTGCGTAGCCGCATCGTACGCACAGGCTGACCGTTATCCGGTTACCGTGCGCAGCTGCAACCGCGATGTGACGTTCGCGCGTGCGCCGGCCAGGGCGGTCAGCAACGATTCGAACCTGACGGAGATGATGCTCGCGCTGGGGCTCAGGACACGGATGGCGGGGTTCACGGGAATCGGCGGCTGGAAGACGGACGATCCGTCTCTGCGCGTACGCCTTGCGGGGATCCCGGAACTGGCGCGCCGCTATCCGTCCATCGAGACGCTCGTCGGCGCCGGTGCGGATTTCTATCTGGCCGGCTGGAACTATGGCATGCGCGTCGGCGGTCCCGTCACGCCCGAGGCGCTTGCACGCTTCGGCATCGCGTCGTACGAGCTCACGGAGTCCTGCGCGCACGTTATGCCGATGCCGGCGGCGTCGCTCGACGACGTTTATCGCGACCTGCGCAACCTCGGCGCGATCTTCGATGTGGACGCGCGTGCGGCGAGCGTTGTCGCGTCGATGCAGGCGCGTATCGCGACGGTGTCGCGTGCCCTGGGACCGGACCCGGTGCGCCCGCGCGTGTTCGTCTACGACAGCGGCGAGGACAAGCCGTTTACGGCCGGGGCGCTGGCGATGCCGACCGCCCTGATCGACGCGGCAGGCGGTCGCAATGTGATGGACGACGTTCAGCAGAGCTGGACGCAGGTCAGTTGGGAGAGCGTCGTCGCACGCAATCCGCAGGCCATCGTCATCGTTGACTATGGCGCCGTGACCGCCACACAGAAAATCCGCTTTCTCACCGGCAATCCGGTGCTCGCAAAAGTCGACGCGGTGCGCTCACGCCGTTTCATCGTCGTGCCTTACGATGCCGCGACGCCGGGCGTGCGTAACGCCGGGGCCGTCGAGACCCTCGCGCGGGGGCTGCATCCGGAGGTGTTCGGCGCACTGGCCGGTGCCGCTACCGGGGAGGCGCGCTGAGCATGGATACGCTATCGGGCGGCAGGCCGGCGTCGCGAACACGTCGTGGCGCGCTCATTCCCTTCACCTTGTTGGGTCTGGTGCTCGCCGGGTCGATCATGGTCGCAACAGGGCTCGGACCGGTGCCGGTTTCGCCGGGCATGACCGTCCGCATTCTGCTCCATCATCTGTCGGGCGATCTAACTGGAGCCGTGCCGGCTGATGCGCAGGATGCGATCGTCTGGATGATCCGACTGCCGCGCGTATTGCTCGGAGTGGTCGTCGGCGCGGCGCTTGCGGTGGTCGGCGTGGCGCTGCAGGCTGCCACGGCTAACCGGCTGGCCGATCCGCATCTGCTCGGCGTGAGTTCGGGCGCGACGCTCGGCGCGGTGACCGCAACGCTGTGGCTCGGCGCCGTGTTCGGCCCGCTGACGCTGCCAGCCACGGCGTTCGCCGGCGCGCTCGCGGCGATGTCGCTCGCCGTCGCGCTGGGTGCGCGCGCCGGCCGGCTCGATTCGCAACGCCTGCTGCTGTCGGGGGTATCGGTGTCGTTCGTGATGATGGCGCTGGCGAACCTGCTGCTCTATCTTGGGGACCAGCGCGCCGCGTCGTCGGTGCTGTTCTGGATGCTGGGTGGTCTTGGACTGGCGCGGTGGGACCTGCTGGGCGCGCCAGCCGCGTTCGCCGTCGGCGGCATGGTGCTGCTGGCCGCACGCCGGCGTGAGCTCGACGCGCTGATGAGTGGCGATGTCGCCGCCGCAACGCTCGGCGTGGATGTCGCGCGGGTGCGTCGCGAAGTGTTCGTCGTGAGTTCGCTCGTCACGGCCGCGATGGTCGCGGTGAGTGGTGCAATTGGATTCGTCGGGCTGGTTGCGCCGCATGTGTGCCGACGGCTGGTCGGTGCCGGCCACGCTCGGCTGTTGCCCGCGTCGGCGCTCTTTGGCGCCGTGCTGCTGGTCTGGTCGGACGTGGCCGCGCGCATGCTCGCCGCGCCCGACGATCTGCCCATCGGCGTTGTTACTTCGCTCTTTGGCGGTGCGTGCCTTGTGTGGCTGATACGGGGCGAACGGGCGTAGCTCCCGTTCGCCGATGTCGCCAGTGTGGAACCGCTGGCTACGTCGCAGCCGGCCAGCCTACAGGCAACCGTCCAGCCCCGCTGTGAAGACGTCTGCGGGGAGCTGTTTGCCGATAAAGACGATCTGTGTTTCCCGCAACTCGTTCTCCCGCCACGGCGTGCCCAGGTCGGCGCCGAAGATGTGGCCCCCCTGGAACACAAGGCGCCGCTCCAGTCCCGCCACGTTCAGCACACCCTTGTAGCGCAGCATCGACGTGCCGTAAATCGTGACAATCGTGCTGAAGAAGGCTTCGAGCTTCTGCTGGTCGAGCGCGCGCGCGCGGGTTCATCTGCCGCAGCCGCTGCATCAGTGCCTGCGTTTGCGCGTCGCCGGCCAGGTCTGCCTTTGATACGAGGATACGGTCAGCGAAACCAACCTGTTCCTGCGCTTCGTGATGTTCGGCGAGCTGTGCATTCCCATGCCTGGCATCGACGACTGTAACGATCGCGTCGAGCAGGTAGTTTTCCTGCACTGTCTCGTCGACGAAGAATGTCTGGGCAACGGGAGCCGGGTCGGCGAGTCCGGTCATGATTGATTACCTGTCAGTTAAGGTTGCTCGGTCCTGCGGGTATAACGATCAGACCGCCTTCGCGCATCGTGACGCCCAGCGCGGAGAAGTGCGCGGCCCCGACTGCCGGACGGCAAACGTCATGAACTTGCGCGTGCGTTAATGGCATCACCCACACCGTCGTCAACGATGGGACAGGGAAAGAGGGCGTCCGGGCATCGGTTGGGCGGAGCTGTAGCCTTCAACAGGCTAGCGCTTCAGCGCGGCCGATAGTGCGTCGGGTTGCGAACCCATCCACTGCTGGAAATTCTTCCCAGCGGGTAAAGTCCCGGTCACGCTGATGGCTGGTACGTGCGAGTTGCTCGCGAGCTTCAGCATGTGCCGGGTCATTGCACTGCTCGCCTGGCTGTTGTGGGACGTGTACGCGGCGAGCGGTCAAATCCGTCTCAAATGACGCGACATCCGCCGCACTCGGCTCTGTGTCGTTCATCGTTGCAAGCTGGAAGCGCTCGTTGCGCATGTCCAGACCGATTGCACTCGCCATGTAACCAAAAACCGGCTCCGTCGCTGTCACCGGCACGTGCTCGTAGTGCGCTTTCAGGGCAGCGACCTTGTCGTCGACGGGTTTGAGCGAGTTGAGAAAGCGGTCCAGGCGAGCATCGTAGTCACCTTTATGCGCCGGATCGGTGGTTACCAGATACGTATTCACCGCCTTCGCGACGGCGGGCATCGTCTTCGGGTCGTACCAGAGATGCGGGTTATCACCGGACTTTCGTCCCATGAGTTGTGCCGCGACAATTGTCGTGCGGTTCGACCTTTTCGAGGCCGCCAATAGCTTTTCCCTCCACGGGTCGTAATCAGCGCCGTTGTACACAACGAGCGCCGCACCCTGCAGCGCCCGCGCCGTGTTCGGACTGGCTTCAAACAGGTGCGGATCCTGGTCGGGATTGCTCAGGATGCTTGTGACCTGCACGTGGTCGCCGCCGAGCTGCCTGACCACGTCACCGTAAAAATCACGGCCGGGACGGGTACCGACGGTGCCGCCGCCACCGTTTGGCTGCAGACGCCAATCGCAAGCGCAAGCGCGACGGGGTACAGCACGTGAGCAAGCCTGTTCACGAATTTCCTTGCTAATAGATGTAATTGCAATCGCCACGATCGCGAGCACACTGAGCGGATAGATGACCCACCCGCCAAGCTGCACGGCGTCCACAAGATTCATCCAGTCTTTCAAATCAAGAACGGAGGGTTCCTGTTCGACAGCACCCGGCTCACTGAGACTCTGATGTGTGATCTGCTATCGGACCTGTGCGGCTGGGGACCGTTCACGAAACTGAACATAGAAAATCCAAACCACCCCGCTATTGATCTTTTGTCGCTCGACGGGAAGATAGGGGCGCAGGTTACGTCGACACGAAGCATCGAGAAGGTGAAGGACGCAATTGAGAAGTTCGTCGCTGGATCCGAAACCTGAAAAACTCTATATCCTGATGCTCCGCGGGCGGCAAAACAGTAACAGCAGCGCAAGCCGAGTCTTTCTCTATTCAAGGACGTTGAAGCGGAAAGCCGTCGGCGAAACCTTCTCTCATGTGCGTAACGGACGCCCAGGTCTCGCGCCGCTAAACAGGTGTGAGGCAGCCTGACGAAGTTCAGCGTTGAATGCGGGCGGTGTGGGTCGTGAGCGGCCCATTCGACCTCGCGATGCACGTCGTGCCCAAAGCCGGCGCGAGCCTCTAACAAGGCGTTTCTGTAGGCCAACGCACGCGCCTGGAACCGCGATCCATCTGAAGGCTGAGGGGCCGTCACTGTTGCGTTCCAGCAGGCCGATGCCGGCGCTGCCCGCCTCGCACAGATCGAGCGCCATGTCTGGAGAGCGTCTGCAGCATGGCGCCGTCCGAGGCGGGCAGCGCCCGTGCCAGACGACGCATCGATTTGTTTTCAGCGGCGAAATCGTGTGGTCGATGCGCTCGCGTGCCAAGGGCCGGTGTGACCAGGCTGCCCGCGGGCCGTGCGCGGTCCGCTGCGGATTCGAACATGGTCGGCCTGGTGTGCCTCGCAACCGAGAACCTGCCAGGCAGCCACAACCCTCAGGTTCCCTACGCTCGCTTGCTGCCAAAGGAGCCCTGTCGGTGAACGGGGGCGGCCACGCAGAAGAATTTGTGCTGAACTCAAATTTACGATCGCGACGAGATTAAGGCGCATATTGTCGGGATCGCCAGGCCGGCGCAGTAACTCGTCAGCGATCTTTTGTGACGCACGGTGTGGGCCATGCGGCATAGAGCGGCAAAGTGGTGAAGGACAAACTTTGCCTCATGTGTGGTGCCCGGTTATCGGGGAGGGAAAGATGCCAGGCGTGCGGTGAGTACGTTTTCCGGAGCTCGAACTTTCGTGTACTCGAAAACGTACTCATTCGACATTGCGTTCTAGTGGAACGCATATACCTTCCAGGCGCTTTCAAAAACAAATCTATGGTCAGCCTGACTTTTGCAAGCGAGGTGGTGTTGACGTAAATTGGGCTTGCGCAAATCTATCCGGGGTCGTTGTGGGAACAGGTTCCCGCCCCATGATGAGAGCCGCGCCGGGCAAAC
>NZ_VZQN01000003.1:0-235407 GCF_014397645.1 Paraburkholderia sp. 31.1 | reverse complement strand
CTGCCTGACAGCAGACTCCGGAGAATCCGCCGCCGCATTCCGCATCAAGCGCCCACACTTATCGACTGTTAGTTTTTAAAGATCGGTCCGCCAAACCCGCCGCGCCTGAACCACCACTACCCGGCACCGCTTCGTTTGCGTCGCTGCGTCTGCAGCAGAGAAACGAGATTATGGAGAGCGGTCACCAACACGTCAATACCCTTCTGCGAATTTCTTTTGGGAGCAAAGACTGCCATCTCCATCGCATTGCCGCCAGTTCTCAAAAGAGTCAACTCTGGCCAGACCAAAAAATCAGCGAAAATAGTTAGTCATCCGATTCAACCCGCCGAAGTCCCAATACCGACAAAACAAAGTAGTCCGAGCACGGCTCGAACTCACCACCGCTCCTTAAATTAAAGTTCTACCCTTCCCCGCCGTCAATCAGATCATCCCGCCACTTAAATTAGCTGCCGACTATGGACAATCTCGTCGACGCACACGTCGAGGACACCCAGCCCGCCGCGGCATCCCCGATGCTCGAGCCTGATACGGTGCCGGTAGGCACGCCGCTCCCATGGCCGATCGTCGATGCCGACGGCACGCTGCTCTTCGCAAGCGCGACGACGCTCGCGACCACCGACGAGCGCGCCTTTCTGTTTCAACACTTCCGCCCGCAACGCGGCGACCTGTTCGACCTCGGCGCACAACAACCGCCGGCGCCAACCGCCCAGCCTGACCACGCCGGTGAGTTGACGCTGAAGGACATGCACCTCGAGATCGGCACATTGATCGGCATGCGTTCGCAACCCGGCAGCGGCGCGCCGATGCAACCTTGCGGCATCATCGGTTTCGCGCCGAATCATGCGCTGTTCGTCACGCCGCCGATGCTGCAGGGCCAACCGCTGCCGCTCACGCCCGGCGAGAACGTCGAGGTCGTCGCGATCGCGAGTCAGGCCGTGTTCCGTTTCGTCTGCACGGTCGAAGCGGTCTGCCGCGTGCCGTTCGACTATGCCGTGTTGTCGAGGCCCGGTATGGTCCGCCGGCTCCGTGAGCGCAAATCGATCCGCGTCCATGCGCACCTGCCCGTGCGGTTTGGCATCGGTGGGAGCGGTGACACTTACGAAGGCCTTGGACTCGCCAAGGGCATCAGCGCGCTCGGCATGTCGTTGAGTGCGTCATGGACACTGGGCGAAGTCGGCGAGCGGCTGCGCATCGCGTTCCGGCTGAAGTCGGCCGAATACGATTCACAGATCGAGACGACGGCGGTGATCCGCAACGTTCAGAAGGGCAAAGCGCCTGGCGAGCCGTCCATGCATGGGCTCGAACTGGATCAACTCGATTCCGTTCAACAGATGGCGATGAAGGTGTTCGTGTTCGATCGTCAGGAGGATGTTCAGCACTGGTCCAACGGATTGAAATAAGCGGTACGGCCACAAAAGCAACGCGCGTGCAGACACAGCAGCGTCGACCTCGCTGCGCACACATCGATCAGCCGAGCAACTCTTCCGGCGTCAACCGCCGCGCTCCCCAGGCATTGGCGAGCACCTCGCAACGACCGAGCCGTATCGCACCGCGCTCGAAATCGACGAACACGACTTCATCGACGTCGGCCGGCCGCGCGGGTTCGTCGCTCGTGCGGCCGTCGGTCAGAATCCATAACCAGCGCTGCTGGGCCGGCCGTCGCCGCGCGCAGCGTTCGAGCAGTTGCGCGGCGCTGCGCACGCCCGACGCGAGCGGCGAACCGCCGCCTCCGCCCACGGGCGCGAGCCATCGCTCGTTCCACCAGCGCGGCACGGCCGGGCCGAAGCGCACATCCGCTCCCGCACCGCCGAAGCAGATCAGCGCAGCCTCGGCGCGCATCGCACTCGCACGGTCGAACAAGGCAGTCAGTAGACCCTTCGCCAACGCGAGGCGTTGGCCCGCCAGCATCGACCCGGAGCAATCGAGCACGAAACAATGCAGCACACCGCCACGCGGCACTTCCCGTACGAAGCGCAGATGCTCACGACGCAGCGTGTGCTCGCGCATCGCGGCGAGCGTCGGTGGCCATGCAATGCGCCTGCCCGGTTCGCCGCGCGACGTGTCGCGCGAATCCGCCCCCACGCCTCGTCGCCATCGAAAACCGCTGCGCGAGTCAGCGGCGGCGCCTTTCCGATGGCTCAGTGTTTTTTTGCGTCGAGTGCAATGACGCCTTTGACAGGCAAAGCCGTGGCCGGCTCGGGCGGCAGGTAGCCCCAGTCAGAGTCGGCGGAAGGTGTCGTGGATGCAGCCGTATCGCCAGAAGCACCCTCAGCGACGTCCCGTGTCGGCGCCTCGCTTTCTGGCCGGCGCTGATTCGCATGTTGCGAATCATGCTGACGCCGCCGATGAAGCAGCACCGGATCGGCAACGCGCTCCACATGCCGCACCGTCACCGCACCTGCCCGTTCGAATGCGGCCAGCGCGCGCGCCGCGCGCAGCATCACGAGGTCGGCGCGCAAACCGTCGACGGCCGCGTCGATGCATAGCGCGCTCACGCGCGCATGGACGGCGTCATCGAACGACAGCAGCGGCAGCGCCGCGCGCGCCGAGCGAATTCGCTGCACGTATGAAGCCTGCTGCTCCGCGTGAACGGTACGAAACCCAGCGGGATCGAGATCGAACGCGAACCGCGCTTTGACGATCGCCTGCCGCACCTGCGGCTCGAACGCGTTCTGCAACTCCACCATCAGACCAAAGCGGTCGATCAATTGCGGCCGCAACTCGCCCTCTTCGGGATTCATCGTGCCGATCAGCACGAAGCTCGCGTCATGACTATGCGACACGCCATCGCGTTCGACGGTATTCACGCCGCTCGCCGCCGCATCGAGCAACGCATCGACGAGCGCATCGGGCAGCAGATTGACTTCGTCGACGTACAGCACGCCGCGATGCGCCTTCGCGAGCAGCCCCGGCGAGAAGCGCACCGAGCCGTCGCGCAGCACGCTTTCGATATCGAGCGTGCCGATCAGACGATCCTCGCTCGCGCCAAGCGGCAGATTCACGAGCTCTCCCTCCGGCAGCAGTTCCGCAAGCGCGCGCGCGGCAGTCGACTTCGCGGTGCCACGCGGTCCGCTGATCAATACGCCGCCCAAGCCCGGGTCGATCGCCGCGAGCACCAGCGCCTGCTGCAACGAGGCCTGGCCGATCAGCGCCGCAAACGGAAAAACGGGCCGCGCCGCCGTACCCGATACACAGGCGGAGCTACCTGCGTCGCCCGCTCCTCGCATCGCTCCATTCATGTTTGTCTTCCTTCGATCTGCTGTTCGCTCGCCAGCAGATGCGTTTCCACCTGCGCGCGATAGTCACCCGGCTGCTGCCACAGCCCCCGCTGCATCGCCTCGAGCAAACGCTCGCAAATCGAATGCAGCGCATGCGGATTGTGCCGTTGCATGAACGCGCGCGTATCGGCGTCATTCAGATAAGCATCGGCGACGAGCGCGTATTGATGATCCGCGATCACGCGCGCGGTCGCGTCGTAGCCATACAGATAATCGACGGTCGCGGCGATCTCGGCCGCGCCCTTGTAGCCGTGGCGCTTCACGCCGTCGAGCCATTTCGGATTGACCACGCGCGAGCGGATCACGCGCGCGATCTCCTCCTGCAACGTCCGCACGCGCGGCGCGGCCGGATTGCTGTGATCCGCGTGATAGACGCGCGGCTGCCGACCTGCCAGATGCCGCACCGCCGCGACCATGCCGCCCTGAAACTGGTAGTAGTCGTTCGAATCGAGCACGTCGTGCTCGCGGTTGTCCTGGTTCTGCAGCACGAGGTCCATCACTGCGAGGCGCGTGCCAAACGCTTGATGCGCTTCCTCGCCCGCGCTCTTCTGCGCGTACGCATATCCGCCCCACGCCTGATACGCGTTCGCGAGATCGGCGTCGGTCTGCCATTGGCGCGAGTCGATCATCTGCTGCAGACCCGCGCCGTACGTGCCCGGCCGCGCGCTGAACACGCGCCAGCCGGCGCGCTTGCGCGCTTCGACCGGGTCCATGCCGCGCGCGATCAACGCATCGCGTTCGCGCTGCACGCGCGCGCGAATCGGATTCAGCTCCGCGGGCTCGTCGAGTTCGGCAACCGCTTGCACGGCCGCATCGAACAGATGCATCACGTTCGCGAACGCATCGCGAAAGAAACCGGATACGCGCAACGTGACGTCGATACGCGGCCGATCGAACGCGTCGATCGGCATGATCTCGAAGTCCGTCACACGGTGGCTGCCCGGCGCCCATTTCGGCCGCACGCCGAGCAGCGCGAGCGCCTGCGCGATATCGTCGCCGCCGGTGCGCATCGTCGCGGTGCCCCAGACCGACAGGCCGATCGCGCGGGGATAATCGCCGTGCTCCTGCAGATGCCGCTCGATCAGTTGCTGCGCCGATTTCAGGCCGAGTGCCCACGCGGCTTGCGTCGGCACCGCGCGCGTGTCGACCGAATAGAAGTTGCGGCCGGTGGGCAGCACGTCGGGCCGACCGCGCGACGGCGAACCGCTCGGACCTGGCGGCACGAAACGTCCTTCGAGGCCGCGTTTCAGCTGCGTCATTTCCTGCGGGCCGCAGGCGTCGAGACGCGGCAGCACGTCGTCGCGCAGGCGTGCGATCACCTGTGCCGCTTGCGGCAGACTTTCGTCGGCTACGGGGACGGCCTGCGAACGATCCGCCTCATCGCAATCGACACCGCAGACGCCGCGCAACAGCTCGCCCGCCAGCAACTCCAACCGCTCGCGCGTATCGCCGTAATGTCGCCACGGCGCATCGCTGACCTGCTGCAATACCTCGGGTTGCGGACCGTCCCATGCGGCGGCCCAATCCACCGTCAACGGGTCGAACCGATGATCGATGCGCAGATCGCGCGCCAGCGCGTCGACGAGCCCCGCCTTGCCGCCCTGCCCATCGCCGACCGGAAAGCGCCCGAGAGCGAGCAGCGTGTCGCGCCGCTGCACGCCGCGCGGCGACTGTCCGAACGTATGCAGGCCATCGCGAATCTGCGCTTCTTTCAGCTCGCACAGCCACGCATCGACGCGTGTGAGCAGCGCGTCTTCATCGTCCTGTCGGTTCGGCGCCGCGAGACTCAGCTCTTCGTGCAGCCGATGCTCGACGATCGTCGTCAGAATCGTGCGACGCAAGAGCTTCGCGCGACGCGAATCGACCATCAATGCCTCGTAGTATTCGTCGACCTGGCGTTCGAGGTCCTGCAGCGGCCCATAGTTTTCGGCGCGTGTAAGCGGTGGCATCAGATGATCGATGATCACCGCCTGCGCGCGCCGCTTCGCCTGGCTGCCCTCGCCCGGATCGTTGACGATGAACGGATACAGATGCGGCATCGGTCCGAGAATCAGATCGGGCCAGCACGCGTCGCTCAAGGCGACGCTTTTGCCCGGCAGCCATTCCAGGTTGCCGTGCTTGCCGACGTGCACGACCGCGTCGATGCCGAACTGATGGCGCAGCCAGAAATAGAACGCGAGGTATGCGTGCGGCGGTACGAGCTCCGCATCGTGATAGCTCGCGTAGTCGCCGTGCTCGCGCGAACGCGCAGGCTGAACGCCGACGAACACCTGGCCGCAGCGCCAGCCGGCGATCATGAAGCGGCCGCGCCGCAGCGTGGGGTCCTGCTCGGGCTTGCCCCAGCGCGCGTTCAACGCGTCGCGCACGCTCGCCGGCAACGCGTTGAAATGCGCGAGATAGTCGTCGAGTGCGAGGCTTTGCAGGGCCGGACGCAGATCGCGTACGACCGGATCGTTGGTCACGCCTTCGGTCAGCCTGTTCAACAACGCGTCGCCGTTTTCGGGTAGTTCGCCGACACGATAACCTTCATCGCGCAGCATCGACAGAATGCCGACCACCGACGCCGGCGTATCGAGCCCGACGCCATTGCCGATGCGCCCTTCGCTCATCGGATAGTTGGCGAGAATCAACGCGACTTTCTTGTCGGCGTTATCGAGCGAACGCAAACGGCACCAGCGCCGGCTCAGCTCGGCGAGAAAGCGCACCCGTTCGAGGTCGGGCTGATAGCGGACCACGTCCACCTGCGTATGCGCACAGCGATACGCGAGTCCCTTGAAGCTGATCGCGCGCGTGATGATGCGCCCGTCCACTTCGGGCAGCGCGATATGCATCGCGATGTCGCGCGAATTGAGGCCGTGGTTGTCCTTCAGCCAGTCTTCGCGATTGCCGCCGCTCAGGATCACCTGGAACACCGGCGCGTCGCCGGCGAGCGCGAGCGGCTCCGGGTCGTCGATCGCGGAAGCGGCGAACGCGGTCGTGTTCAGCACGAGCGCGACACCATGTTGCGCGCACAGCGACTGCACGACATCGCGGCTCAGCGCATCCTTCAGCGACGTGATCGCGAGCGGCAGCGGATTGAGCCCTTGCGCTTCGAGCGCGTCGATCAGCGCATCGAACACCGCGGTATTGGCGGCCTGCAGATGCGCCTTGTAGAACAGAATCGCGACGACCGGCGCGTCTTGCCGCCAACGCGCCTGCCAGTCGGCGACGATGGGGGTATCGCGCTCAGGGTGATACAGCGACGCGGCCGGCAACGCGCGCGGCGGATCGGGTTCGCGCCCCCAGTCGAGCGCGCGATACGCGACGCAGCGCAAAAACGCCTCGGCGTTCTGCGGACCGCCCTCGCGCAGATAGCGCCACAGCTGCTGACACAGCTCGGCGCTCGCGGTGCTGCGCGCGAGCAGGTTCGGGTCTTCCTGCAGATCGCCGGAAAACATCGCGAGTGTTTGCTGTTTGCGCTGCGCGAGCGCGACCACCTGCTCGATGCCGTACGGCCAATACGTTTCGCCGCCGAGATGATCGACGACGACCACGCGCGCATGCTGCAACACGTCGTCCAGATAGAAATCGACCGAAGCAGGCTGACGCAGATACGTGACGTTCGCGAGCCGCACGCTCGGAAAGCCGTCGCCGAGACGCGGCACCACGCTCGCGAGCAGCGACAGCGTGGTGTCGGCGGAACTGAGCACGACGATCTCGGCGGGCTGCTGATCGATGCGGATCACGCCCTGCGTATCGTCGACGAAGCCGCCCGGCGTCGTGCGCAGCAGATGCATGCTGGTGCGCCCGTTTATGCCGTCGCGTTCGACGTCGCGCCGAGCGCCGCGTCGAACGCCTGTTGCAGCGCGTGCTGGTCGAGGTCTGCGCCGATCAGCACGAAGCGGCTCAACGCGCCGTCGCCATTTTCACCCGCTTGCCAGCGCCGGTCGAAGTAGCTGTCGAAGCGCCGGCCCACGCCCTGGATCACGAGACGCATCGCCGCGCCCTGCAGTGCCGCGAAGCCTTTGACACGGTAAATCGTGTGGGTTTCGACGAGCGCCTGCAAGGCGGCGAGCGCCGCGTCGCGCGACGGTACCGATGCCTGCACGACGACCGAATCGAATTCATCGTGGTGATGATCGGGGTCGTCGGCGGAACCGTGGTGGTCATGACGCAGGTGGATCGTCTCTTCCGACGCCGCTTCGAGGCCCAGCAGCGTATGCAGGTCGAGCCGCCCCTGCTGCGCGCGCACGATCTTCACCTGCGGCGCAATCTCCGCGCGGATCGCGGCTTCGACCTCGTGCTGCCGCGCGTCGTCGATCAGATCGGTCTTGTTCAGAATCACCAGATCGGCCGCCGCCAACTGGTCTTCGAACAGCTCGTGCAGCGGCGACTCGTGATCGAGATTCGGATCGGCCTTGCGCTGCGCATCGACGGCGAGCGGGTTATCGGCGAACTGGCCGCTCGCGGCGGCCGGGCCGTCCACCAACGTCACCACCGCGTCGACCGTGAAGCCATTGCGGATCTGCGGCCAGTTGAACGCCTGCACGAGCGGCTTCGGCAACGCGAGCCCCGACGTTTCGATCAGCACGTGATCGAGTTCATCGCGGCGCTCCGCGAGCTTTTCCATCACCGGGAAAAATTCTTCCTGCACGGTGCAGCACAAACAACCGTTCGCGAGTTCATACAATTGCCCTTCGGTCTCGACGCCGTTTTCATCGCAACCGATGCCGCAGCCCCTGAGGATTTCGCCGTCGATGCCGAGCTCGCCGAACTCGTTGACGATCACCGCGATGCGCTTGCCGCCCGCATGCTGAAGAATGTGCCGCAGCAGCGTGGTTTTGCCGCTGCCGAGAAAGCCCGTGACGATCGTGACGGGGATCTTGCGCAATTGAGTTTGCATCGTGAGGTCCATCCCTTGGCGTTGATCGGTATGCCGGAAAGTCCGCGCGTGGGTCCGCGTCGGCTGGCGAATGGAGCGAATGAAGCACGCGCAGCAGTACCAGCGATCACCAGACACGGGGACGAACGACGGCATTGCCGCAACAACGGAAATACAGAAAGCGGAACTGAGGTCATGAACGCGCCGCCGCATCCCCGCGGCGGTCGTTCTGCTTCTTTGGGCCGGTATCCGGGCTGGCGAAAGCGCCGCTTCCCCTTCCCGGCCGAGTGGTTTCTCGTCCAGTGGTGAAATGTCCACGCGAGCTTGCGCGAGGACATCGAAGCCGGCACTGCGGTGTCCGGCTATCAAGCCGGAACCGCTTTTCGCTTACCGTTGCGGGGACAGCACAGGTTAGCCGCTCCAGAGCAGGTGGCTCCCTGTTTCCCGTTTAACTGCATGCGCACGAGCGCGCACGCGAGCACCCAAAGTGCGTGCGAGTGTAGGCCCGCGGCCTTGCGCAGTCAAGCAACGCAGCGAGCCGGAAAGCGCCGCCGAGGCTTATCCGGCAAGGCGCCATGTGCTATCGTATGCGCGCGTTTGGTGCCCGCACATGCGCTCGCGTGTGCAGTTAAACGGGAAACAGGCAGCGCCTCGCGCGTTCAACCTGTGCTGTCCCCGCAACGGTAAGCGACCTGCGGCGCGCGATTCGATTCGCCTTCGATTCCGCCGTGCCGCGCATGCGTTTTTTGATGCCACTGTCCCGCGAATCCACAAACCGGGACGGGAAGGCGAAGCGCATGAGGCCGCCAGCCCGGATACCGGCCAGACGCGGAGGCGGTGCCGCATTGCATCCGTGCATCACGCGGCGCCGCCGGCCGCCGGAATCCGCGGGGAACGGATGTGAAGGCGTAGCAGCGCGGCATCGCGCGTGCCCGGATTCGCAGTTCCGCATGACCTCTATATTCACCGCCGCGCGCGCTGTCGCACGCCGCGTCTCTTCTTCCATCACCGCATGGCGCGCGCCATGCACGCCGCGATGACGCGCGCCTGGCTGATCGGCGCCGGTCCCGGCGACGTCGAACTGATCACGCTGAAGGCCACCCGTGCGCTCGCGCAGGCCGATGTCGTGCTCGTCGACGATCTGGTGAATCCCGACGTGCTGCAGTTCGCGCGCACCGGCGCGCAAGTCGTGTACGTCGGCAAACGCGGCGGCCATCCGTCGACGCCGCAAGCCGACATCGTCGCGCAAATGCTCGGGCATCTGCGCGCGGGACGCAGCGTCGCGCGGCTCAAGGGCGGCGATCCGTTCGTGTTCGGCCGCGGCGGCGAAGAGTTGCAGGCGCTACAGGCCGCGGGTATCGAAGTCGACGTGATCAACGGCATCACGGCCGGCATCGCGGCGCCCGCGGCGCTCGGTATCGCGGTCACGCATCGTGATCACGCGCAGGGCGTCGTGTTCGTCACCGGCCACGGCGCCGGCGGCAGTGGCGAACCGGACTGGGCCGCGCTCGCCGCGACGCGCATGACGCTGGTGATCTATATGGGCATGCGCCGGCTCGGCGAGATCGCCCGCGCATTGCTCGCGGCCGGCATGTCCGCCGACACGCCGTGCGCGGCGATCGAGTCGGCGACGCGGCCTGAGCAGCGTCATGTGCTCGCGCCGCTTCGCGAGTTCGCCGAGGCGGTGGCGCACGCGGGGCTCGGCTCGCCGGCGATCGTCGTGATCGGCGGTGTGGCGTCGCTCGCACTGGCGCGTGATGCGGCCAAACGCGACGCCGGCGTTGCTCACGAACTGGCAGCGAGCGCGACACGACACGGACTCGGACGCGCGATCAAAACGCTGAGCGTCGGCATCGGTTGCCGCTTGCACAGCAAAGCCGCTGAGATCGAAGCCGCCGTCCGCGCAGCGCTCGGATCGAATGCCTTCGAGCAGATCCGCGCGATCGCGACGATCGACACCAAAGCCAACGAAGCCGGTCTGCTCGAATTCTGCTCACGTCATCAGCTGCCGCTGCAACTGTTCAGCCGCGAGCAGATCGCCGCGGTACCGGTCGCGTCGCCGTCGGCGGCGGCACACGCGCATCTCGGTGTCGATGGTGTGTGCGAGCCGTGCGCGCTGCTGGCGGCAACGGCGCCGGACTCCACCGCAACCGCGCAAAACGCGCGTCTAATCGTACGCAAGACCGTGCACGCCGGCATCACGGTGGCGATCGCAGCGGCGAACAACGCTGCCCTTAGCGACGCGCCCCCATCCCATCCCGCCTCTCAAAACCAGGACCCTCGATGAAAACCGATCCGGAATCGCATCAACGCATGACCGAACGCCGCCGCGAAGGCCACGAAAAGAAGCAGGCCGGCGCGACCGTCGAAAAAGGCCTGCTGATCGTCAACACCGGCACCGGCAAGGGCAAGAGCACGGCCGCGTTCGGCATGGCCGTGCGGGTGCTCGGCCACGGCATGCGGCTCGGCGTCGTGCAGTTCATCAAGGGCGCGCTGCATACGTCGGAGCGCGATTTCCTCGGCGCGATCGCGCAATGCGATTTCGTCACGATGGGCGACGGCTACACGTGGAACACGCAGAACCGCGAGGCCGACATGGCGACCGCGCGCAAAGGCTGGAACGAAGCGCGGCGGATGATCGAAAGCGGCGACTACCAGATGGTGATCCTCGACGAGCTGAACACCGTGCTGAAGTACGAATACCTGCCGCTCGACGAAGTGCTCGCCGTGATCAACGCGCGTGCGCCGATGTTGCACGTCGTCGTGACCGGACGCCATGCGCCGGACGCGCTGATCGAAGCCGCCGACCTCGTCACCGAAATGCGCGCGATCAAGCATCCGTATCGCGAGCAAGGTGTGAAGGCGCAGCGCGGCGTGGAGTTCTGAGCGATGTCGGCATCCCCCAACGGTGCTTCGTCCGGGGCGTCCCCCCAGGGGACTTCCTTCGGGGCGTGCCCCGCGCTGTTCATCAGCGCGCCCGCGTCGGGACAAGGCAAAACCACGATCACCGCCGGTCTCGCGCGCTATCACCGGCGGCTCGGACGTCGCGTGCGCGTGTTCAAGACCGGACCGGATTTTCTCGATCCGATGATCCTCGCGCGCGCGAGCGGCGCGCCGGTGCTGTCGCTCGATCTGTGGATGGTCGGCGAAAGCGCATGCCGCAACCTGCTCGCGCGGGCGGCGCAAGAAGCCGATCTGATCCTGATCGAAGGCGTGATGGGCCTGTTCGACGGCACGCCGAGCAGCGCCGATCTGGCGACCACGTTCGGCGTGCCGGTGCTCGCGGTGATTTCCGCGCAGGCGATGGCGCAGACCTTCGGCGCGCTCGCGTTCGGCCTTGCGCGCTTCAGACCGCAACTGCCGTTCCACGGCGTGCTCGCGAATCGCGTCGGCTCGGCTAGGCACGCGCAGATGTTGCAGGAAGCACTGCCGCCCGGGTTGCGCTGGTGCGGCCACCTCGCCGCGAGCGACGAGATCACGCTGCCCGACCGCCACCTCGGCCTACACCAGGCCGATGAAATCGACGATCTCGAAGCGCGCCTGGAACGCGCGGCGGATACGCTCGCGTCGACCGCGCTCGCCGAACTGCCGCCGCCGGTCGATTTCGGCGTGCCCTCGCCCGAAGTGCTGCCGCGTCTGCTCGAAGGCAAGCACATCGCGATCGCGCGCGACGCCGCGTTCTCGTTCATCTATCCGGCCAACGTCGCGCTGCTCGAAGCGCTCGGCGCGCGGCTCAGCTATTTCTCGCCGCTTGCCGACGAAGCGTTGCCCGCCGGCACGCACGCGCTCTATCTGCCGGGCGGCTATCCCGAGCTGCATCTGGCGACGCTCGCGGGCAACTCGACCAGCGCGGCATCGATCCGCGCGCACGTCGAGGCGGACAAACCGCTGGTCGCCGAGTGCGGCGGCATGCTCTATCTGCTCGACACGCTGACCGACGCGCAAGGCACTAGCACGCCGATGCTGGGCCTGCTGCCCGGTCACGCGACGATGCAAACGCGCTTCACGTCGCTCGGCATGCAGCAGATCGATGGCGTCCACGGCACGCTGACCGGCCACACGTTCCACTACTCGAAGCTCGCGACGCCGCTCGCGCCGCAGCGCTTCGCCACGCGCGCGCACAGCGACACGCCCGGCGAAGCGGTGTTCCGCGTGGGCCCGATTGTGGCAACCTATATGCACGCTTACTGGCCCTCCAACCCGGCTTTCACGGCCGCCCTCTTTCATGGCGAAACCTTTTGACGACTCCGAGCGCGATGCGGTCTATCGCGCGATTTACGAACGCCGCGACATGCGCCACTTCGTGCCCGATCCGGTCGATCCGGCGGTGCTGCGGCGTCTGCTCGACGCGGCGCATCACGCGCCGAGCGTCGGCTACATGCAGCCGTGGCGCATCGTGCGCATCACCGACGCGGCGCTGCGCACGGGCTTGCGCGACATCGTCGAGCGCGAACGGCTCGCCACCGCCGACGCGCTCGGCAAGCGCCGCGACGAGTTCATGAAGCTGAAGGTGGAAGGCATGCGCGAATGCGCGGAGTTGCTGGTGATCGCGTTGATGGACGGGCGCGAGCGACACGTCTTCGGCCGCCGCACGCTGCCGGAGATGGATCTCGCGTCGGTCGCGTGCGCGATCCAGAACATGTGGCTCGCCGCGCGCGCGGAAGGACTCGGGCTTGGTTGGGTGTCGCTATTCGATGTCGACGCGGTGCACGAGCTACTGGGGATGCCGGAAGGCGCGCGGCCGGTCGCGATTCTGTGCCTCGGCCACGTCGCTGCGTTCTATACCGAGCCGATGCTCGAAACGGAGCGCTGGGCGAGCCGTCTGCCGCTCGCCGATTGCGTGTTCGAAAACCGCTGGCCGCGAGACGAGCCGGCGCAGGAATAACTGATACTCGCGGCCCCGGCGACCCGAGGCGGTGTTTTAACGCTGCAGCGGCTCCATCGAGTCGACGTTCGGCACACCGCTCGTCTTGTCGATGCTGAGCTTCACACGCCAGTCGACCGGCGCATCGAACGGCAGCTTCGCGAGCGCGGTTTTCACGAGCAACGGCAGTGCATGCAGCGGGTCCGCGTCGCGATCCATGAACACCGCGCCGACCTTGTAGCGCTCGGCGCCGCTCGCGTAGTCGAAAAAGCGCAGCGTCAGCGCGTGCTGATACTTGCGCCCAAACAGCAGCGCGCCTGGACCGTCGCTGCCCGCGCCGCAATCGGCGGGCGCGCAATCCTCACCGCCGATGCCGATCGACGCCGGCCGCGTGCTATACGCGATCGACAGCAGATAATGCGCGGGCTTGCCCGCCGTATCGACGAACCCGTGTTTCGCCAACTCGTCGCGCAACAGCTTTTCGACTTGCGGATGGTCGGCGCTGTCGTTCTGCGGCTGCGTGCGCGCGAGCGAATAGGTCTGCTCGCCTTGCAGCGCAACGGCGCGGTCGGCGCCGTTAGCGGAGACGGTGTGCACCTCGGCGCTCAGGCCCGCGCAAGCGGTGAGGCTCGCCGCGGCCAGCGCGGCACAGAGGTGAGCGATCTTTGCCATTGTTTGTTTTCTCTCTAGTACATCGAATACATCAAAGGCGCATCAGACGCGCGGTGCGATCGATTCGTCGAGGGGCGCGTCGTCGAGCTCGGGCAGCCAGATCGTGAAGGCCGTCCCCTCGCCGGGCGCGCTGACGACTTCGACGCTGCCACCGTGGCGCGTGACGACAGTTTTGACGAACGCCATGCCGAGTCCCGCGCCGCCCACTTCCGGCCGCTCCGCCTCGTGAAAACGGCGAAAGCGCTCGAACAATCCCGCTTGCTGCTCCTCAGGAATGCCATAGCCCTGGTCGCGGATCGTGCACGACACGCGCGGCGCCTCGCTGCCCGCGCGCTTTGCCGCCGGCTGGCCAGCGAAGCTGCATACGATGCGCGTGTCGGGCGGACTGTACTTGACCGCATTGTTCAGGATATTGACGAGCGCGCGTGTCATCAGCGAGCGGTCGGCGCAGATCCAGGGATCGTCGTCGGCGTCGTCGCCGGATTCCGTATGCAGCGCGATGCGCTTCGCATGCGCCTGCGGCCAGACCTCGTCGCTCGCATCGATGACGAGTTCGGTCAGATTCAGCGGCTCGAGCACATAGGCCTGCGATTCGGCGCGCGCCAGTTGCACGAAGTCGTCGGCAAGCGTGAGCGCGCGTTGCGCGTAGCGTTCGATGCGCTCCAGCACGCTGCGCGCGAGCGCAGGCTCGGTCCGCGCGCGCTCGATCTCGACCAGCGCAATGATCGACGCCTGCGGCGAGCGCATGTCGTGCGACAGCAGCCGCAGCGCGTCTTCGCGCTGACGCTCGGCCGCATGCAGCGCCGACACGTCGACGAGACCGGCGATCCAGCCGGTCGTCTCGCCCTGCGCGTTGGTGCAGGTCGCATAGCGCAGCAGATGGTCGCGCTCGTTCGCGTCGCGCACCTCGACGCCTTGCGCCATCAGCGCCGCGAACTCGCCGCGCGTCGGATCGAGGAGCGCCGGCCAGTGCGCGTGCGCGGACAGACTGCGCTCGTTGTCCGTGGCCGCGCCGGTGTCGATCGTCTTCACGAGCGTGAGGCCGCCGAGCACGCTCTGCATCGGCTGGCCTTCGGGCATCGGCGCGCCTAGCCGAGCGAAATGCGCTTTCGCCGCGTGATTCGCGATCAGCACGACGCCGGCCACGTCGCTGACGAGAATCGGCTCCGGCACGCTATCGAGGCTGTCCCACACGAAGCGCTTCATGTCCTGCGCCCGTTGCGCGGCCTGCGCCATCAGCGCCATGTGCTGCGCGAGCACGTCGCCGCCGAATTCGCGGCGGCGCTTCGGCGTCTCGGGCAGCAGATGCGGCTCGTCGGCGAGACGTTGCAGTTCGCCGCGCAGATACGCCATCGTCATTTCGAGGCGTCGCCAGTTCCAGATCGGATAGACGATCACGACGCCGAGGATCGCCGGCACCGGCGAGATCCACAGCCTGCCGCCGTACAGCAGCAGCGCGCTGCCGGTCGCGGCGAGCAGCACCAGCGCGCCGGTCAGCAACAACGAGCGGCGCGGCGACAGTACGAGGAAGCCGGCGAGCAGCGCGGCGAGCGGCCCGAGCGCCGCCGCGAACACGACCCACAGCGCGACCGGCTGGATCTCGCGACCGCTCAGCAGCGTGTCGAGCACGTTCGCGTGGATGTAGACGCCGGGCAGCGGACCGAGCTCGCCCGATACCGGTGTCGCGAAGCGGTCGTACAGACCCGACGCCGTCACGCCGATCACGACGATGCGCCCGCGCAACTGATCGGCCGGCACCTTGCCGGCGAGCACGTCGGCGAAACTGAGCTTTGAGTAGTTCGCGGCGTTCGGGCCGAACGGAATCAGGAAGCGCTCTTCGCCGCCGTCGTCGCTGCCGCGTGCGGGCTCGTTCGAGGGGCGCGGCGGCAAGCCGCCGCGCAGATGCAGCTTGCCGTGTTCGACCGCGTCGGCGACGAGCACCGTCAGTTGCGGCCAGCGCGAGCGCTCATCGCCCTGGAAGCGCGCGACGCTACGCACGATGCCGTCGCTGTCCACTTCGAAATTGATATGACCGAGCCCGGCAGCAGCCTGCGCGAGCGGCGCGACGGGTTCATCGACGGTGCGCTTGCCGCTCGCATCGGGCGGCGTCAGCAGCACGGGCAGATAGGTCGGGCTCAGCGCAATGGCGTGGGCGAGCTGGACGTCGTCGACATTGGGCTCGGTGAACAGTACGTCGTAGATCACCGCGGCAGGTTTGGCCGCGGCGATCTGCTCGAGCAGCCGCGCGTGCACGCTGCGCGGCCACGGCCAGCGGCCGAGTGCGTCGATGCTCGCGTTGTCGATCTCGACGACGACGATGTCGGACAGCAGCGGCTGCTCGCGCAGCTTCAGAAACTGGTCGTACACCAGCAGATCGATGCCGGCGCCGACGCGCCCGAACGACGTCAGCAGGATCACCACGAGACCGAGACAGCCAACGCTGACCCACTCGATCAGAAAGCGCCGGCCCGCCCGCCGTCCGAGACGGGCGCGCGGGTCGAGGCTCAGTCGCGTAGAAGTGGCGGGCATGGACGATATAGTCGGGAACGGGAGGACGGACCGGCCAGCAGGCCGGCCCCGAGAATCTACCCGCGTCAGGGCGCAAGCGTAAAGGAGCGGACCGGACTGCTCTTTTCGTAGAAGCGGCCGTTGTCGAACTGCTCGGCGACGATCGTCCAGTAGTAGACGCCCGGAGGCAGATCGCTGATCACGAGTTCGCCGCCCGGCAGATCGGGGCGATCGATTACCGGATGGCTCAGTTCGGCCGTGTTCGCGAGCACGAAGCGGAAACGGGTCGGCACGTTGCTGCGGCTGACGAACCAGCGGAACTCGTAGTCGCGGCTACCCGCGCGCTGCGCGGCCGAAGCGTCCAGCCCCAGCTGGCGGCGCTCGAACGCGTACACGTTCGGCAGGCCGTCGAGACCGTTGCTATCGGTTGACGCGACGCGCACGAAGTACGTGCCGTCGGGCAGATCGCCGAAGTCGGCATGCGGCGCGCTCACGCGCAGGTCTCGCACCAGGTCCAGTTGATCGGCGTCGTGCGAAATCTGCAGCCGATAGCCGACCGCGTGCTCGGCCGGGTTGACGTCGAACGCGACGCTCTTGCCGTCCTGCACGCGCGCCGGCCGCGCGAGCGCGGGTGCGGGCAACAGCTGGACCGGACTGCCGACCGCGCCGCCCGAGTGCGTGACGTTGCCGAAGCTTGCCTTGACCAACTGCTCGGACGCCTGCAACGGCCTGCCTGGCGCCGGCGCGGCGCTCTGGCCATGCTGCGTGGCCGGATCGACGCCGACCGCGCCGTCGAGCACCGCCACCGCGGTGGTTTGCGTATCGCCGTCGTAATCGACGCGGAAACGCGTGCCGCGCACTCCGGCGACCACCGAAGGCGAACGGATCTGGAAGCGATCATCGAGTCGCTTCGCATGCGTGACCTGGCTCTCGACCTCGCCGGCGCGCAGCTCAAAGACGCGATCGGCCACGCCGGTCAGCGTGACGTGCCGCAGTCTCTCTATATTGAGTTCGCCGTTCTGCGCGACCGTCACGTATGAGCCGCCGGGCAGCTCGAGCGTCGCGAACCCGTTCGCGCCGGTGCGCAAGCGATCGCCTTCGGCAAGCGTTTCACCGGTTTTCAGCGGCAGATAGGGGCTCGAGTCGAACGCGTGCTCGACCGGACCGCTTATCGCGATCACGCGAGCCGTGTCCCGATCCTGGCGCAGCCTTCGGGACGGCAAACGCAGCACGATGCCGGCCGCCATGCGGCGCGGCGCGGGCACGTGATTGAGGCTGCTCAACAGCGCCCAGTCGGTCGGATCGGCCATGTAGCGGGCGGCGATGTCATACAGCGTGTCGCCCTCGTGCGTCGTGTACGAAGCGTAGACCGGCGACGCCTTCGCTCCGGTCTTGCCGCGCGCGGGCTGCGCGTGCGCGAGCGCGCTCCAGCCGGTCGCGCCCGTTGCCATCAGACAGGCCGCGGCAAGCCACGCGGCGGCGCGGCGGCCGGGCATGGCGGCGCTGCCCGATGCCGCCCCATCCACGCAGACCGTCACGCTTCCCCCGCTTCTTCAGTGGGTTCGTCGTCGGCGGCCGGTGCTGTGCCGGTTTCGATCCGCTCGAGGCGGTAGCCATAGCCGTAGATCGGCGTGAGCCGATAACCGTGCTCGGGGCGCAGACCGAGCTTGCTGCGCAACATCGACACATGAGTGTCCATCGTGCGCGACGGGATGTCCGTGGCCTGCTTCCAGATCACGTCGAGAATGTGTGCGCGCGACAACGGCCGGCTCATATGCTGGAACAGCAGCAGCGCGAGTTCGAACTCTTTCTGCGTGACGGAGACCGGGGTGCCGCGGACCACGACGTGCTTGACGCTCAGGTCGAACTCGAAGTCGCCGAATACTTCCCTCGTTGCCGGCGGCTTCAGGTAATACGCGCGCCGCAGCAGGGAACTGACCCGCGCGAGCAGCACGGCGCCCGACACGGGTTTGACGAGATAGTCGTCCGCACCGGTATTCAGAATCGAAGTGATGTCGGTTTCGCGGCCGCGGCTCGTCATGAACAGCACCGGCAGGCGCTCGGACAGGCTTTCGCGCACCCAGCGAAGCACTTCTTCGCCGGACATGTCGGGAACGTTCCAGTCGAGCACGAGCAGATCGAACGTCTGACGACGCAACTGGCGCACGAGTTCGCGCCCTGCGCCATACGCGTGACAGACGTGTCCAGCGGCGGACAGCGTTTGACACACAAGGTCGGCCTGAGCCGAATCATCATCGAGGACTGCAATTCTCATAACACCCCACAACGCAACAGCGCCTTCATGGCTGACGGCCGGTATACCGGCTGACGACCGGGATGCCGGCGCAGCACCGCCGATCCGGCTTCCCAAAAAATTCCGGCTGTTACTTTCTGATTAATGGTCCCTCGCCGTACCCCGCCATGACGCTGCTTTCATGAAGCGGAAATCAGCGCATAAATGTAATTTCCATAGCGATTATGCAGGGCAGATTATGCAGGGCAGATCATGATAATCGAAAACCTTCTTTCTTCCCGTTTGCCGTGTACCGGCAATCCGTCGCGAAAAACCCTAATCAGAAACGGCTGACGCGCTTTTCAGGTTTTTCTGGTCTGCCACCACTAGCCGGCGCCGGAAGGAAGTGACACTGCGGGACGGAAGATCCTTGCTGGAGCGGCTTTTTGACCACGCCCGCTTATCGGCTTTAAGATTCCTTTCAGGTACTCTTATTTAACAATTGCGCGTTCAGTATAAGAATAATCTCAAAAGAAATCGTTTAAACATTGTTAGATCTTGTCCCGGTCGAGTTGTCATTCGAGGCAGTCGGCCTGGTCGGGCGAGCGACTCAAAGCCCTCGTTTTGCTTGAGGCATTCGACTGCTTCACATTGTTGGCCGACGCGATGACGCGCCGCGAGACGGACCATCAGCGGGTGATGCGCAGCGTTAGGGTCGCCGGTAAAAAAATGCGGCGCTGCCCCTGTCGGAGCAACGCCGCCCACAAACACTACACACGCTCGCCGGGGTCTAACCGCACGAGTAACGTCAAGTTAGCCTGGGAAAAAGCCATGCTCAAGATGAAAGAACTTCCCTTGTAACCATTGGTGAAGCACTTATTACCCGCCGCACCAGCGCGCGCGACGCGCGAGTCCTACACAGCGCGAGTTCGAAATTGGTATGAGTTGAAGTCCCCATCGACGGTAATTTACATACACAGACGCTTTGTTACAGTGTGGCCCCGATTGGCGTTGCTGCGGCGCGTCAGATTTCCCCCTTGCGTGTCTGCGCGGCCCGTCTGCGTTGCCTCGTTCGGTCACTTGCCCACGCGTTCAACGCGCGCCTTCGATGTCCGGCATAGGCGCGAACAGCGCGTCGAGATCGTCGTCCGAGAACTTTGCGGCGCCGGCCGCATCTTCCGCGAGAATGCTGTCGGCGAGCCCGGCCTTGTGCTCCTGCAACGCGACGATCTTTTCCTCGATGCTGCCGGCCGCGATCAACTTGTACACGAATACCGGCTTGTCCTGTCCCAGCCGATGCGCGCGGTCGGTCGCCTGGTTCTCGGCGGCCGGGTTCCACCACGGGTCGTAGTGGATCACCGTGTCGGCGGCGGTCAGGTTCAGCCCCACTCCGCCGGCCTTCAGGCTGATCAGGAACAGCGGCACCTCGCCCTGCTGGAACCGCTCGACCGGGCTCACGCGATCGGCCGTGTCGCCCGTCAGCATGACGTACGGGATCGCGGCTTCGTCGAGCGCCTCGGCGATCAACGCGAGCATGCCGGTGAACTGCGAGAACAGCAGCACGCGGCGTCCCTCCTCGATCAGCTCGGGCAGCATCGACAGCAGCAGATCGAGCTTGGCCGAGCGCATCGCGCGCTCGCCGCCGCCCGTGGCAGCGCCGTCCGCGATACCGCTGGCGGTGCGCACGAGCCGTGGATCGCAGCACACCTGGCGCAGCTTCAGCAACGCATCGAGCACGATGATGTGGCTGCGCGCGAGCCCCTGCGCGCTGACCGCCGCGCGCACCTTCTGCTGCATCGCGGTGCGCACGGTTTCGTACAGGTCGCGCTGCGCACCTTCGAGATCGACCGGACACACGATCGTCGTCTTCGGCGGCAGCTCCTTCGCGACCTCGTCCTTGCGACGGCGCAGCATGAACGGCCGGATGCGGCGCGCGAGCAACGCGCGGCGCACGTCGTCGCCGTTCTTTTCGATCGGATTGCGCCAGCGTCGCGTGAAGTCCTTCTGGCTGCCGAGAAAGCCCGGCAGCAGAAAATCGAATTGCGACCACAGCTCGCCGAGATGATTCTCGAGCGGCGTGCCCGTCAGGCACAGCCGATGCCGCGCCTGCAAGCCGCGAATCGCCTGGGCGGCTTTGGTGGTCGCGTTCTTCACGTACTGCGCCTCATCGAGAATCAGCAGATGATAGTCGTGCTCGGCGAGCACCTTCTGATCGCGCCACAACAGCGCATAAGTGGTCAGGATCAGTTCGTGTTCGCCGATCTGCTGGAAACGCTCCTTTCTCTGCGGCCCGTTCAGCACCAGCACTTTCAGCTCCGGCGCAAAGCGGCGCGCTTCCTCGCGCCAGTTGTGCACGAGCGTGGTCGGCACGACGATCAGCGCGGGATGCATGAGCCGCCCCGCTTCCTTCTCGGCGAGAACGTGCGCGAGCGTCTGCACGGTTTTGCCGAGGCCCATGTCGTCGGCGAGCACGCCGGCCAGATCCTGTTCGCGCAGGAACTGCATCCAGTTCAGGCCCTGGTGCTGGTACCCGCGCAGCTCGGCCTTCAGCCCGCGCGGCACCGGCACTTCGCGCAGGCCCGGACCGGCTTGCAGACGGCGTGCGAGCTCGCGGATCGAATCGTCGCCGCTGAACTGCCAGCGGCCGGTGTCGTGCAGCGCATCGAGGCGACCCGCATCGACCGCGGGCACGCGCAGAGGCGCGCCTTCGGCAAGCGCGCCGCCGAGCGAATCGAACAGATCGACCAGCACGCGCACCACCGGCTTCAGACGATCGGCGCGCAACCGCAGGCGCTTGTTCTCCTCGGTCTTCAGCTCGATCGGCTCGTCGTCTCGAATACGCTCCAGCGCGCCGGAGAGCCAGCGCCGGTCGCGCCGGAACAGATCGGCCAGCAGCGGTTCGAGCCGCACGTTGCGCTCGCCGACGCGGATCCCCATCTCCAGATCGAACCAGCCATCGCCAGCCTGCTGCGCGGTGCCGTCGATCGCGTCGATCTCGATCACGTTGTAGCGGAACTCGGGCGCCATCGTCACGCGCCAGCCCTTCGCGACCAGATCCGGCACCGCGTCGTTGACGAACTCGGACCACGCGTCGGTGTCGGGCAGACCGAGCATCGTGTCGGGCAACAGACGCGACGCATGCAGGTTGCGCGTCGGCACCTTTTGCAGACCGGTCTTGCGCAATTCCAGCAGACGCTTTTTCTCGGCGTCGTAGCGCCGGCGGATGTGAATCACGTCGCCGCCCGGCAACGGCACCAGCGTCACGCTGCTGTCGGCGTTGATGCTGACACCGTCGTAGTCGAAGCTCGCGGCGGCCAGTTCTACCGCGGCGGACTTGCGCTCCGCGGCCTTCGCGGCCTTCGCGGTTTTTGCCGTTTTGATGCCCTTCCCCGCGCCGGGCAGCGCATGGCTGTTCAGCGTCAGCACCGGCACCGGTTCGACGTCGATCACCCGAATCGCGGGCGCGTCGTGGGTCGGCGGCAGCGGCAGCTCGGGCGCGATCTCGCGCAGCACCGACGCGACGAGCGGCGCCTCGGCGAGCGAGATCGGCGGCATCGCGAGGTAGTCGGGCAGTTGCTGGAACGGCAGCGACAGTGGCACGACGCCCGCCTCGTTGGCGACGCCGTCCACGTACCAGACCGGCTCGGTCGGCAGCACCATGCTCGCGCGCGGTTCGGTGCGCAGTACCGGGCGCAGGCGCTCGTCGGCGAGCGGCTCCCATTCGATGCGGCCGAGGCGGTCGGCGGCGCGCGCGAGCGGCGTCGGTCCGGCCTTGCCCGGCGCGATCCCGAAGTCGAAGAACAGGCGCCCGGTCGCGATCAGCTTCTGCAGCATTTCCGCGCCACTCGTGCCTCGCAGCACGAACTGGCCCAGGTCCTCGCGCGAGCGACCGAGCCATAGGCCGCGGAGGATCGACAGGTCTTCGTCGGACACGAAGCGCGGCTGCCTGAGCAGCGCGCCTTCGACGTCGCCCCAGCTGTCGCCGACTTCGACGATCATGCCGTCCGCGTCGCAACGCGCGCGATGCAGCACGACCTCGTGGCGCATATGAAGACGCGACCAGTTGAGCCGATAGGCGAGCGTTTCCTTGCGCGTGGCGTCGAGCTTCCGGGCGGCGTCTTTTCCGGCGGCGTCGGCCGCGCGGGCGCGGGCGCGAAAACGCTCGAGCCAGCTGACCAGTTCGGGTCGCACACCTTGAGATGAAGAGGGAGACGGTGATGGCGCCGGCGGCGCGCCCGGCACCGTAATCCGTCGCGCGATGAACACCTCCGACGTCGCCGGGTCGCTGCCGTCCTCGACCTGCGTGATGTGATCCATCTCGTCGTGGTAGTCGAGTTCCGCGAGCAGCAGCGCCGCGACGTGCTTGCAATTGCGGCCGACCGGGCACGTGCATTTGCCTTCGGCCGACGGCGAGCCGCCATCGGTGCGAAAGCGAACCCGCGTCAGGTACGGCCGCGGCTGCGAGCCCTGCACGTCGCCCGACAGCGTGTCCCCCTGCCATTTGACGTTGCTGACCGCGCCCACCGAGCGCGCCTTGGCGACGGTGCGCTCACCGAGCCATTCCGCAATCCTTTCCCGATCGAAGAAAACTGATGACATCCGCGTGCATTCCTGTTCAAACCGGCGAAGGCAAGCGCGCGTGGACCATGACGGGGCGCCGCGCGACGCCCGGCCGATTCTGTCCAGTTGCGATTTGCCAGTGATAACCGGCCATTTTACGCGTTGGACGAAAATCGCCAGGGCGGGCGATCTGGACAGTTCGGGAGCAACCCGGTCAAGCCGCGGTTCGACCCATATTAGCGTTCGCCGCGGGCCATGCTGCCCCACACTCCGTCGCGCAGGATCAGCCCATGCAACAACGCCGCCGCCAGATGCAGCAGCACCGTCGCGAACAACGCGAACGCGAGCCACGTATGCAGCGCGCGCAGCAGCGCGAACAGCGCGACGTTGTGCGGTGCGATCGGCGGCAGATGCAGCGGACCGAACAGCGTGACCGGATAGCCGGCCGCCGATAGCATCGCCCAGCCGATCAGCGGCATCGCGAGCATCAGCCCGTACAGCACGAGGTGCGACGCATGCGCCGCGATTCGTTGCGGCTTCGACATGCGCGCGGGCAATGGCGGACTGCCGCGCATCACGCGCACCGCGAGCCGCACCAGCACGAGCAGCAGCAACGCGATGCCGAGCGGCCGATGCAGCGCGACCAACGCATCATGGGCACGCGATACCGTCGCCACCATGCCCACGCCGATAAACAGCATCGCGACGATGAGCGGCGCCATCGTCCAGTGCAGCAGCCGCGCGAGCGGACTGAAGTGAGTGCGGGTGCGCGTCATGAAGGCTCTCCGTTTGGCTGGGTTCGATGGATCTCGGGATGCAGCGCCTCCTCGCGCGTGCGGCGTTGGAACGACTGTGCGTAGGCCGCAGAGCGCGCGGCGAGCAGCGGATCGTCCGATGGCGCGATGCCGGCGGGCACGATCGTCGGATCGAAGTTGATGTCGCGGCAGGCGCCGTCCTCCTGCGACGTGGTGCGTTCGATCACGAGCGTCCCCGCGTCGACGCGCTGGCGGTCGTCGGGCCACTGCAGCGTCGCGTCGCTGGTCGGGTCGCCCGGTTGCGCGACGGTCAACAGCAGATGCCAGCGCAACGGTCCGTGTTGCAGACGCTCTTCGAGATCGGCGGCGAGGAAGTTCTTTTCGGCCTGCTGCGCCGCGGTGATCGGCGCGTAAGGCGTGTCGGGCACGACGGCCCAGCGCACGGCGCGCGTCGTGCCGTGGGCATCGGTAAACAGAAACGCGTCGATGCCGTAGTACGCGGCGTTCGCGAGGCTCGACGACGGCGCGTGCGACTTGACCCAGCGCTGGAACGGCTGCGTCTCGGGATTGGCCGCGTAGAACGCCTTCAGCTTCGCGGGGTCCGGTTTGCCGGTCGCAGGGTCGGGCTTCGCGGCCAGCAATTGCTGATAGAACTGCGCAGGCGTATGCACCGCGAACACCGGCGTCGAATTCATGCCGGTACGCCACTGTTCGCCATCGCGAAGCCGGAACTGCAGCGCGAGACTGCGCACCGGCGAGCTCGTATCGGGCGCGGACGGATTGCCGCCGGGCACCGCGAAGCGACCCGACACCGGCGTGCGGCCCGGCGCGAACACTGCCGCGTGCGACAGCGCCGCGCCATTGCCGTTGCTGTCGAAATAGCCGTCGACGCACAGGCCCTTGGCGTGATTGCGTCGATAGCCGGGATGCGGGCCCGCGACCGCCTCGAACGTATCGATGATGCGCGGGGCGGTCAGACGCGCGGGCGTCAGCCACCCCGCGGTGTAGGCGAAGCCGCCCGCGAGCGCGAGCGCGAGCGCGACCGCGCGGATCGCGGCGAGCCGGCATGGCACGCAGATCGGGCGCGGGTCGGAGCCGGCGGGGTTGGGTTTGGGTGCGAAGGGTGGTGTCACGGAAACTCCTTGCCGGATGGATCGATGATTCGATCGATGGGTCGATCGACTCATCGACCAACGTACGGGCGAACACGCCTCGCTACGGTCTATTCCATCCGGCCCTGGCGCGCACATTCAAACCCATTCGCGCGCCAGTGGCCGATGCTGCTTCAATGGGTGCCAACAGCCGGCGCTCCCGAGTTCGCGACGTGGCTCGCGGCGAGCGCCGCTTGCGCGGCGAGCGCCTGCTTGCGCTGCTCGACCTGACGTGCGAACACGGGACTGACATCGGGATACGACGCGTCGGTGATGTAGTCGAGACCGTTCTGCTGCGCCTCGATCAGTTCCTGGTACACCTGAGCGCGTGTCTTGCCCTGCGCAAACGCGCTCGACGAAGCGGCGAGAACGACGAACGACAAAGCAACGAACGAAAGTTTTTTCATGATCGACTCCTTGGAGAATTGTGCGGGTTCGCACCAGGGAGAACCACGGGTGGGCAGCGTTTATTCCTGTATTCGTGGCGTGAAAAAAACATCGCCGGCGCGGGGAATAAATGTCCCCGCCGCCGTGTTTGCCGTCCGATAGCAGCAATCAAGACCACGCATCATCATGACCTCGACTCACCGCCCCTCCGGCGCTCCGCTCTCCGAAGACGACATCCAGGCCTATGCGGACGGCACGCTGACGCCCGAGCGCGCCGCGTCGCTGCGCGACTATCTCGGCAAGCATCCGGCGGAAGCACGGCGTGTCGCCTTTTACGACCGCTTGAACGCACAGATCCAGGCCACCTTTCAGACCGCCGAGGAGCCCGCGCCTGGGCGCCTCGGCGGATCGCGCCCGCTGCGCATGCGCCCGCAACCGGGTGGTCGCGCACGCCGAACGCTTGTCGCGCTCGTCGCGCTCGCGCTGATGCTGAGCGCCATCAGCGGTTGGCTCCTGGCGACTCAGGTGTCGGCACGAGCGCTCGATAATGCCGCCGTGATGGCGCTCGCCGAAGCCGCCGCACGGCCCTTTTCCTCGGCATCGCCGACGCGCGTCGATCCAGCCGCGCCGGATCTCGGCGCGATCGGCCTGCGCCTCGTCGAGCAACGCGTGCTGCGGCTCGGGCCATTGCAGCGCGCGGACGAACTCGTCTATCTGAACGGCGATCAGCAACCGGTGGTCGTGCTGTCGGCCGCGGCGCCGTTTGCGCGGGAAGAGCCGCAGTGGGCCGCGCGCCGCATCGGCGAGCTGCGGCTGTTGACGTGGACCGCGCAGCGGCAGCGTTTCGTCGTCGCGGGCAATGCGCGCACCCACGGCCTGATGCGCGCCGCCGACGTGATGAGCGCGCGCTGACGCCGGTGCGCGCGGCCCTCGCGGAATAAAATGCGCTGACAGGTGTTTGCAGTTCGAACGCATCGTGCGACGGAAGCCTCCGTGACCGGCCCGGCGCGTATCGATACCGACGCGAGTGAAGCCGATGCAACCCCCACGCCCCTTCACCGGGATCAACCATGGATGTCCGTGACGAGCTGATCGAGCACGTGCCGCGTCTGCGGCGCTATGCGCGGGCGCTGATCAACAATCGGGAGCTCGCCGACGACCTCGTGCAGGACACGCTCGAGCGCGCGCTCGGCCGCACCCGTCTGTTCCAGCCGGGCACCGATCTGCGCGCGTGGCTGTTCACGATCATGCACAACGTCTTCGCGAATCAGGCGCGCAAGGCGTCGGCACGCGCAGTCCACGTCGCGGTCGACGACGACAGCATCGCCGAAAGCGAGCTCGCGGTGCCGTCGGGCCAGACGCGTTCGCTCGAAATGCGCGACCTCGACTACGCGTTGCAGCGGCTGCCGGTCGAACAGCGCGAGGTGGTGCTATTGGTCGGTCTCGAGGAGATGAGCTATGCCGATGTCGCGCTCGCGCTGAACGTTCCGATCGGCACGGTGATGTCGCGGCTCTCGCGCGGACGCGAACGGCTGCGGGCTTTGATGGCGGGCGCCCAGCCCGGTGCGAAATTACAGGTGGTGCGATGAGCGAGCCGCAAATGCCGATCGGCGAAGAAGACTTGCACGCGTACGTGGACGGCACGCTGTCCGGCGAGCGGCGCGACGAGGTGGAGCGCGCGCTCGAACAGAATCCGGAGCTGGCCGCGCGCGTCAGCGATTACTTTTCGCTCAATGGTCTGCTTCACGAGCGCTACGACCGCGTGCTCAGCGAGCCCGTGCCGAAGCGTCTGCAGACCGGTGCGCCGCGCCGCGCGCGAGCAGCCGCGAACTGGCCGCGTTTTGCCGCGCAGTTCGCGGGCATGGCCGCGGCGCTCGTGCTCGGCGTGGGCATCGGCATGCACAGGAACGATCTGATTCCACCGGTTGCGATCGATCGAACCGACCCAGGGGCCGAAACGCAAGCCGGAAATCGTCCGGTCAGCGCGGACAGCGCCGAGGGCTTCGCACGCCAGGCGGCGCTCGCGCACGTCGTCTACATGCCGGCGATCGACCGGCCGGGCGACATGAGCGCCGATCGCGAGCAGGACTTCGTGCAATGGCTCGCGAACCGGCTCGGCACCGAGGTCCATCCGCCGATGCTGTCGAAGAGCGGATTCATGCTGTCGGGCGGCCGCCTGCTGCCCGGCGACGACGGTCCGACCGCGCAGTTCATGTATCGCGGACCGAACGGCGAGCGCGTCACGCTGTGCATCTCGCATCGTCGCGAGAACGCGAATACGACCGCGTTCAAGCTGTATCAGGCGGGGCCCGTCAACGTGTTCTATTGGGTCGACGGCGATTTTGGCTATGCGGTGTCGGGTGGGATCGATCGCAAGGAGCTGCTGCAGCTCGCGCATGATGTCTATGCGCAGTTGACGGGGGCCGCGCCCGGTTGAAGCGGATGGGTTCCGCGCCGCGCGGTTCGCGCATCAACGTCGTGGGTTCTCCTGCCCCGACATGGCCGTGTCATCGCGCGCGGCGCCGCGCAGTTCACGCGGCGTTGCACCGAGCAAACGCGACATGCAGTGCGCCATATGGCTCTGATGCGCAAAGCCCGTTTCGAGCGCGATCTGGCTTGCGCTGAGGCGTCCCTGCAGCAGCAGCGTTCGCGCGCGCTCGACCCTGCGCTGTACCACGTACTGATGCACGGGCACACCGAGCGTGTCGCGAAACAGCGCCTTGAAATGCGGCACGCTCAGTTGCGCCTGCGCGGCGAGCTCGTCGAGCGTCAGACGCTGATCGAGATGCGCGTCGATAAACTCGATCACACGTGCGGCCGTGCGCGGCGCGAGCGTACGCCGCCGGTTGCCCGGCATGGGTTCGACGCCGATCAGACGCACCAGCATCGCCGTACACAGACTTTCGGCGTAGAGCGGATCGGACGCGTCGTTCGCTTCGAGCTCCGCGCGCAGCGCCCAGGCGAGATGCTGAAAGCGCGGATCGCGCATCTGGAAGCGCGGGCGCAGCTGCGCGTCGGCCGAGTTCAACGCGAGTTGCTCGACCGTCCGTCGCGCGAAGTCCTCTGCAAACCAGACGCTGAAAATCGTGCAGGCGGCGTCATCGTTCCACTGACCTTCGAGCCCCGCGGGGATCACGTCGGCGTCGCCGTGCGCCTGAATCCGCGTGTGGCGGCGCGCATCGCACAGACAGCGCGCAGTCACCGGCGCACCAACGTGCACGCCCACGCGATGATGGCGAAACGCGGACATCCGATGCAAACCGGCCGACACGTTGACCAGCTCCGCACCGAAGCCTTGCCAGCCAAGCGCCCTGCTCGTGCGCACGGCGATGCGCGAGCCGCTGTGCGGCGCAGGCGCGGGAATCGGGGTGACGGCGTTCATCGCTTGTCTCCTGAGTGAGCTGAATGACGGCGAGATGCCTGCATTGTGCGGCGTTTTTGGCAGGTTCGCCGTCGTGACGGAATTTCGTAGCTCGCGAACAGCCAACGCGATTCGCGCGACCTGCGCGACCTGCGCGACCTGCGCGACCTGCGCGACCTGCGCGGCATCGGCGTAAAAAATCATCCAGATCTGCGCAAAGTCATCCAGATCTGAGCGCCTCGCGAGCACCGCGTCCCTACCATCACGTCATAGCGATCCTCGAAAGGAGCACAACGTGTTCGTCATTTTCGGAGCGACCGGTCACGTGGGACACGCGAGCGCAACCGCCTTGCGTCGCGCGGGCCACCAGGTACGCGCGGTCGTGCGCGACGCCACGCAAGCCGAAGCGCTCGCGGCAATCGGCTGCGAGCTCGCGATCGCCGACCTGAACGACCCACAGTTGGTCGCGCGCGCGATCGACGGCGCGCAGGCAGTGCAATGGCTCTGTCCGGTGCCGCGAGCGCATGACGATCCCGCGGCCGCGATGCGGCGCATCATCGACGCGGGCGTCGCGGCTTTGCGCATGAGCGCGCCACCGCGGCTCCTCGCGCTGTCCGACTACGGCGCCGAGCACGCGGATGGCACCGGCATCACGACGCTGTTCCACTACCTCGAAACGCAGTTGCGCACCGTCGCGTCGTCGCTGATCTTGTTGCGCGCCGCCGAGCACATGCAGAACTGGGCACGCGTGCTGCCGGTCGCGCTCGGCCGGGGCGCGCTGCCGAGTCTGCATGATCCGCTCGACAAGCTGTTTCCGACCGTCGCGGCGCAGGACGTCGGCGAGCTTGCCGCGCAGTTGCTGCTCGATGAAGGGCCTTCGCGCGCGACGCCACGGGTGGTCAGTATCGAAGGGAAAGAGCGGGTAAGCGCGCTCGACGTCGCGCGTACCTTGGCGGATCTGTCCGGGCGGCCGGTTATCGCCCACCGGGTGCCGCGCGACGAATGGAGTGCCGTGCTGCGCGGCGCCGGGCTCGGCGAGCGGCACGCCCAACTGATCGTCGATCTGTACGACGCGCACAACGCTGGACGCATCGACGTCGAGGCGAATATCAGCGAGCGACGCTTCGGCGCCACCACGTTGCGACAGGTGTTGAGGGCGCTGCTATCGGGCGTGGCCGGTACGGCAGCGGCGGCGCGCTGATCCGCGTGGATGTAGGGCAAGCGGACGGCGTGGCGCGGCGCGAACAGCGTCGAAGGCGTTCAACACTGGAGAGACAGCATGCAGACCTGCCCGTTGCTTCGCGCATCGATCGACGCCAGATCAACGAAAAACGCAATGCGACGGATGCAGTGCGTAGCGTCAACACCGTCAACACCGTCAACGCACCCGAGCTCACGCGCCGAGCGCTGGCTGCGCATAGCGATAAGGCTATCGAGCTTCATGGGCTGGCGCGCGCTTGCCAACCTGCTCGCCGCGATTCCCGACAGCAATGACGATTTCGGCGTGTTCTAGGTTCTCAGTCATGAGCCGCGGGCGGGTCAAGCGGCGGTGCTGGCCTGGTGGCAAGCACCGCAAGCCACCGCCAACCCGCTTATCGAGCCGGTTTACTCGTTCTCGTCGAAATAGCGACGCGGGCGAGTCTTCTCGTACAAACCTACGCCAACGCTTACGCCGGACCACTGAGAGGTCGATACTGTCAGCGATACAGTCGGGTCACGGCCTTTTTCAACGCGATCAACCCTGAACCAGGGTTCGAGCTTCTCTGACCACAACGACGACTTTTAAGGTACGACCACGCCACTTGCCTAACTGAGTCGGCCGGCGGGTGGTCTTGAGGTTTGTTCGACGCCTGCCCATCTCCGCGGACTCACGAGCGCGTGAAGTCGCACGTTGGTTGTATTGGGGGTGAGGTCCAAATTACTACGGTCATCCGCCATCCATCACAATGCACGTTTTGTCCGGGTGAACGCGTTTGGGACGCAGCTAGTATCCAATCGCCGCACATCCTGTGGGACCGCCTTCACGTCAGTTGCGATTTTGCCTGTCGCCATCAGCGCCCTTTTCGCTGAGGGTTTGGTCTACATCTTCTCCTTCACACCGGAACGAATCAGCCACCAGTTCACAGGGTAGCTCGTTACGAAGCCCGCGAGCATGGCGATCTGCATGGCGAACCAGAACTCCGAACTTGTCACGTTCGCGATGCCGCCAAAAACCGGCTTGAACCATAAGAACTGAATGATCGCCATTGCTCCATACATGCCAATCTGCCACGCGGTTATCGAGGCAATATCCGCTTTGACTGCAGCGATCACGCCCTGTCCAATCGACAGGTCGCGCATCGGCTTGATGGTGAAGTACTGAAAACCGATTCCTAGCAGAAAGGCGATCATGAAGTCCGGGATCCAGACGGCAAAAGTTTTCTCGTTGAATACGCTGTGCCATCCGAACCACACCGCCAACCCTGGAAACGCAAACGCTGACCATTCGACAACAATGTCGCCGAGTGTGCAACCAGCGCCGCAATGACTAGTGCCTTTCATCACGATCACTGTGAACGGTTGCGTTTTATCGCCAGCTTCGGCGGCGAGCACGTTGCGTCCCCATGCATACCTGTTCGCGGTGATCTCCCGCTCGGCACGTTGCCCCGGGCCATCGGTCAGAATCACAAGAAGTGAGTTTGGCCTCGCGTTGGCGCGGCCTCCGAAACGCTCCGACAGATCAAACCAGCAGGTCGAGCGATCGACTCTGCCGTCAGAGGAGCGACTGCGCCACCTGTCTCGACTTTAATCCGGCGTGCGTCTCCGGCCCGCGCTGTGCGAGTGGCGAGAGGTCGCGCCGGTTCAGAACAGCTGGTGCAACAGAAAACACCTCACATCGGCATCCCATCTCAAGTCGCGCCAGCTCATTCCTGTCTTTTCACCGCGCTGTTACGCGTATTGCGCTCGATCGCTGTGAGCAGTAGCAGCAAAGTCAGGAAACCTGTCAACGCGAGAAGAATTCCCAGCGACGAACCGAACTGAGCGTTTTTGCCCTCTGCCGCCTGAACGGCGCTTTGGGCCGCATCAATCCGCCAAATCTTGACACGGGCATACTGATCCATGGCCGCTGCAACATACCGCTCGCGGTTGTCCCATTCCCACGTAGCAGCGTGCTGCCCGGCAGCCGCAACGACGTCGGACAGTTCATCCAGGAACTGCTGTCGGTCGGCTTGGGGAATACGCTCGAGCCACGCCTTGAGCAGCGGTTGGCTTGCATTATTCTGGTTCAACAGGGCATTAAGCGGAGCGGGGATAATTAATCCCGCGGCGCCAGCGACATCCGCCATGGCGTTGCCGTTCGCGCTGCCGATCTTCAGACCGTCATTGGCCGCCTCCGAACCCGCTATCGAAGAGAGTACCTCGCTCGCGCTGACGGGCGGATCTGTGATAACAGCTGCCGTCCTCGGAACGCCAAGCGCAAACATTAATGCGATCATCGCCAGGATGGCGCCAACTAGCGCGATCAGACATAGCACGCGCGCCATGCCCAATAGACGCTTTTCGATTCTGTCTGCGATCCCCATATGAACTCCGTCGATGTCTGTTCGACCTACCGTCGCCTTTGCCTCACGGCTTGCGCAGATAACGCTCCGAGAGCGCCTCGTACAGCGGTGGCGCAAAAAAGCGCGAGACGCGACTCGCGATGAGCGCCGTGGCCATCAGCGAGATAACGAGCGCGTGCCCGTTGATCATCTCGATGACGATCACGAACGCCGTGATTGGGCTCTGGGTGACCGCCGCCAGATAGCCGACCATGCCGAGCGCGATGAGCATCGGAAGCTGGATCTGCGAGAACGCCATGTGAACGGTGTTGCCGATGCCAGCCCCGATCGCGAGCGACGGGGCGAACAGGCCTCCGGGCGCGCCTGGCAGATACGACCCCACCATCGAGACCATCTTCAGGAGCGGGTATGCCGCGCTGACATGCGCGCTGCCTTCCAGCATGCTCCGCGCTTCGGCATAGCCGCTGCCAAATGTATGGCCATTGGCGCTCACGCCGACGAGCGCAATGACCAGGCCGCATAGCGCGCCGAACAGCACAGGCCGCTTCACGCGCAGTTCGAGCAGAACTTCGGGCATCCAGCGCTTCGTGTTGAGCAACAGCCAGCAGAAGCATCCCCCTAGCGCGCCCGCAAGGACACCGATCAGCACTACGGCGAGGCTGAGCCATCGGGGCAATCCCGACCCGATATCGATCGTGCCGAAATACACATAGTTTCCCTGAAGCCCAAGTGAGACGACGCCAGCGAAGATGATCGCCGTGATCAGCACGCCGCTCGCGCGCTGCTCGAAGCTGCGCATGAGTTCCTCAATGGCGAACACCACGCCTGCGAGCGGAGCATTGAATGCCGCCGACAAACCGGCGGCCGCACCCGCGAGCGCGAGTCTGCGCTCCAGCACGCCAGGCCGGATCGCCAGAAAACGACTCGGGTAAAAGCGTCTCAGGCTGAACATCAGGGCGGCGCCAACATGAATGGTCGGACCTTCGCGGCCGATGGTAAAGCCGCCGAGCAGGGCCAGGAACGAGACCAGAATCTTTCCAACGAGAATACGCAGTGTGAGCAGCCGTGGCCCGAGTTCGTTCGGCCCGTGCAGCATGGCGATCACCTGGGGGATACCGCTGCCCTCGGAACCGTCAAAGAAGCGCCGTGTAAGCCACACCGTAACGGCGCCTGTTGCGGGCGCCACGATCAGAGGCAGCCAGAACCGGTCAGCCGCATAGCGAAGGAACACAGCGTAGCCGAAATCGATCAGCTTCGCGTAAAGCACCGCGACCAGGCCTACGGCGATCGCCCCCAGCCAGAACACGCCATAGTGGAGCCATAACCGGTTGATGCGCTGCAGCTTTCGACGGTCCATCAGCGCGAGAATGCGCACGATCTGTTCCCCTGTTTTTCTTCTGGGTTTTTTCCGGCGACGCCCTCACCGGCTGCATGTCGCGCCAGAAGCGCGACTCAGGCTTTCCGCGGTGACGGAACCTTCATATTGAACGCGATTGCGAGCCAGCACAATACGAGCCCGGAGCACGCGTAAAACACCGCGTTCGCGCCATCGTGTTTTAGAAGCCAGCCGCCAACCACGCCGCCGAGGGCAAGGCCGATCGACTGCGTGGTGTTGTATACGCCCGTGGCCGCACCCTTCCGATCGCCCGGCGCGAGCTTCGAGACGAGCGAGGGCTGCGACGCTTCGAGGATGTTAAAGCCGAGGAAATACACGAACAGGACGGCGGGCACGATAACGAGTGTATGTTCGAGCGAGCCAAGCAATAGCTGGCCAATGAGGATCAGACCGATTGCAGAGACGACCACGGCCTTCATTTTCCCCCGCTTCTCCGCGGCAATGATGGCCGGCACCATCATGACGAACGCAATACCCATGACCGGCAGATAGACCTTCCAGTGCAACGAGACCGGCAGCCCTGCGTCGACGAGCAGGCGAGGCACCACAAGGAACAGCGCCGTTTGCGTGGCGTGCAGTACGAGCACGCCGAAGTTCAGGCGCAGCAGCTCGACGTTGTGGAGCACTTCGGCAAATGGCGCCCGCAAATGGACGGGCCGGTTCGGCGAATCCGGCACGACCCAGATCACCACGCCCACCGCGAGAATCGAGAGCGCGCCGACCAGCGAGAACAGGCCGCTCATCCCGAGCCAGTGGAACACCAGAGGCGCACCCACGATCGCCACCGCAAAAGAAATGCCGATCGAGGCACCCACCATCGCCATTGCTTTTGTGCGGTGCTGCTCGGCAGTGAGGTCGGCAATAAAAGCGAGCACCGCGGAGGAAACGGCGCCCATTCCCTGGATCACGCGACCGACGATGATCCACACAATATCGTGCGCCCCCGCGGCGACGAAGCTGCCGATCGCAAATATTACGAGACCCGTCGCGATAACTGGCTTGCGGCCAACCTTGTCGGAAACCCAGCCGTAGAAGATATAGAAAAGCGATTGAGTGACGCCGTACGCCCCCAGCGCGATGCCGACCAGCAGGAGATTGTCGCCGCCGGGAATGGTTTTCGCATACACCGAAAACACCGGCATGATCATGAAGAGACCGAGCATGCGCAGTGCAAAGATCGCTGCGAGCGACAGCGTCGCTCGCAGCTCGAGCGCACTCATGCGCGAGCGGGAAGTGGCCGATGTGGAAGTTGCGCTCATATCGTGTAAAAAAAAACCCAGCAGTCGCTGGGTGAAGATAGCTGCCGATGCAGCAGTCGGACGTGCTTGACCGGCAAGCTGAGGACACGTCGAAGTCACGCGATTCCGCGCCGCACCCGCTGAAAGCCTGGTGCAATATTATGGCACGACATGACATTTCCAGGAATTTAGACGCGAAAACTTAAACGAAACTTAAAACCCGGCCCATGAGCCCTCGCTCGTGTCGCGCGCGGCACCGCCGCCCGCACGCCGATGGGCACGCGCGATTTACCGCTCGCGCCGATTACGTCGGATCGCAATCATTTCGCTTCGCGACATGTCGAGAATTATTGGTCCGATGCGGCAGGTCGCTAATAAATGATGCGTCGGCGCCGGGTTCGATGCGCGTGGCGACGATGATCCTTTGAACGTCAGGTCGCATCTGCAGACTTATCGCGTCTATCCCTGGAACGCCCTTGCGCTGACAACGGCATCGGCGCTGTCTCGCGATAACGAAGACATGCGCCGGTACCTCAGTGCTCCAACGGTCTAAATACCCCAGAGAATATCGTCGCCATGGCGATGGGCCTCGCGCATCATGTCGAGCAATGGCCAGGCGCGATGTTCGACGGTCGCGGCCGCACTGTTTGAACTATGGTCGTTCGGCACGTGATGGAGGACGTTGAGGGCTAATTCAGTGCGTGCCTGATCTTCGATAGCGCGTTCAAGTCGCGTTATCACCGTACCCAGTTCGTCGTGGCTGATGACGCCACGAGTGGCGACTTGCTTACCAATGGCTGCGAGGAGATATTCCGCGAGGTTCCGCAGCATGACGACGTCCGGAGTTGAACGGCACTTGAACGTAACAAGCATACAGACCTCTCCGCGAAGGACAACTGTGCCGTTGCGACGGACGCCGAGACGGTCGCCTGATGCAATCGACGCTTATAACCAGCAACGAGGCTTGCGCTAATCTCGATATCCAAAGTGTAGGCCAATGTGTCACATTGTGCTATATAAAGATCAGATGCGCGGACCATACCCTACCGGCGCGCAGGCAGGTCGACATGAATCTAACTCGCGGGCAGCGCTCATTAGCTGCGCACGACGTTCGTCGTGTCGTGGCATAAGCGGAGGCAATAAATGCCATGATCGACTGCTCTTTGGGGGCGTGATGAACCTTCAGAATAAGCTAACGCTAAATTGTCCCTCTGTACCGCCAGGGACGCTTTGGCATCGCGGACAGATTCATCGTGCGCTCGCGGACGAGGCGGGATGCTCGGCAGGCTTCGAAGCCATTTGTGCGGTTTGTGCGTGCTGAGGAATGGCGTCCAGGTCGACCCAGTCATACCGCACGCTCGCCACCGCCTGCCGGAGGGCGTCATTTGCTTGATAGTACTGGTGATGAGAGATCAGCCTCGCAGCGTCATTGACGTCCGCGATCACCAGTTTTAGCGGAACGAGTTCCATGGTGTAGGCAACGTTAATATTCGCGACCTTCAGGGCGTTGAGCGCCTGATCCCGCTGACCTTGCTTGATGTGCTCATTCGCGGATGCCACCGCTTTGGATTTCTCGGAAGACTGGGCGAGATTGTCGGTGATAGTTACGTCAGCGCCAACTGGAAGCCACATCAACTCCTGCGAAGCGCGAGCGACGTCCGCTTGGACATGCGGCGCGCTGGAAGCCGTGGGTGGAAGTTTCAAGTCTTTTTCAGCCTTGGTAAAAGCAGTATTGTCAGCCTGCGCTTCCTGCAGTGATTTCTGGGCGGCTTTTACAAGCGTGGCGGCCTCCGAACCGTTACCGTTGAAGATTGCGAGCCGCGCAAGTTCGATCTGCTGGAACGCCTCGTTTCCTTTCCCCGAGACTTTGCCCATGTCCGACGCGACGGCCCGCGGGGACTCGGCGGCCTGCACGGCCGCACCACAATAGGCGGCGGAGAGCAACGCGCACATGACAGCGATAACCTGATGCCTTTTCATGGTTCATTCTCCTCAGCGAGTGTCCAGTTCCAGACGTCGCATGCGGCCTTGCGCGCTCACATCGGCGGCGCATATGGCATGCGAGACTTTCACAGGGCTTGAACTTCGAACAGTTGACGCTTTAAAGCTAGGCCGTGGTGCTTAAAGGACGCTTAAGAAGGAGCCATCCGGACGCAAGGCGGCAGCACTGGGTAGTGCGAAGAACCGGACCTCGCCAGTTAGCGTTCGCATGATGTGGTAGCAGCGCGAAGCGACCACAGCCGCTTCTGATGCGCAATGACGTCAGGTTCATCGCACATACTCGTGATCATCGGCGTTAGAGGGCGCTCATTCTGCCCTTCGCTTCCGGTTAGACAAGTCTTGCTCGATCTCCGCTCATTACATGAGCGCGACTCCCTGACCAGATCTCACCGTTGGAAGTCTGGCTTGCAGTTCAGGCGGGTACTCGGGTAGTCCCTTCAAGCGCCCCGCTAACGGATAGAGCTTCCGTTGACCCCTCCCTCGCTGAACGATGGCGTTGCCAGTCAACTCGTCGCGTCCATTCGCTCCATCATTGCTCGCGTCTGCTCGACGCCCAACGCGCAGCGCATTGCGAGCCTCATCACGATCACGCTCCAGAGCGCCACTAGAAGAATGTCCCAACCGAATCCGATCACACCGAGTCCGCCACCGACGCCGCCGAGCCACGACAATAACCAGATGCCCCCAAACCATGGCAACAGCCACGCAATGTTGTTCCAGCCGAAGTCTTTCGCCGCTTTGCGCAAGACGATGTGGTAGTACGCCGCGTAGAGTACGAAACCGATCGCCACCAGCGCAAACAGAAAGGTGTTCGTTGCAAAGCCAGTCCAATATATTACGAGGTTGCTGCAGATAAATGCGACTGGCGCCAGCACGGGCGCGGCCCACATGCGAAATGGACGATGCAGTTCCGGAAGGTTACGGCGCAACACCAGCAACGCGACCGGACCAAGACCATATGTCAGCACCGTAACCGACGTAATGTAGTCGACCATCTTCTGCCATGCAGGAAACGGCAGCAGGAAAATGGTGCCAACCACCCACATCACGAGAACCGCCAGCCATGGCACCTTGTTGCGGTTCAGCTTTGTCAGCACGCGGGGACCTGCCTCCATTTCGCCCGTAGCAAAGAGGACGCGCGATCCGCCGGTTACATACATCAGCCCCGTGCCTCCAGGCGATATATAGGCGTCGATATAGAGAAGCGTCGCCATCCAGCCGAGCCCGAGCGTCGCGGCAAGTCCAGCGAACGGTCCCATTTCCCCCTTGAAGCTGAGGTGTGCCCATCCGTGCGCGAGATCGACCGGCGACAGCGCCCAGATAAAGGCCACTTGCAACATGATGTAAACCACTGCAGCGAGCACGACCGAGCCAATCACGGCTAGCGGAATGTCGCGATGTGGATTGGCCGTTTCGCCGCCGAGGTCGATCGCAGTACGGAAGCCCAAATAGCTGAAAACGATACCTGCTGCGGGAAGTGCCGTGAACATGCCGGAGAGCTTGTAGGTGTCAGGCGCTGCACGCACGACATCCCAGTGGGTGCTCGCTGCCATCAAGCCGACGATGGTCAGTATCGGCACCAGAATTTTCCACCACGTAATGGTTGAATTGACGTTGAGCAGCCATCTGATCACCATCAGATTCAGCAGCGCGGTGATTCCGAGCAAACCGGCGCACACGAAGAAGCCCGCCAAACTCAGCACCCCGGCGGAGCCAGGACGGATCAGCCATGGCAGATAGTTGCTTGCATAAGTGACGATTGCTTCGGCTTCGACTGCAGGCACCGGGACATAGGCGAGGAAGAGCAGCCAGCACCACAACCTTCCAAGTCCGTCGCCATGGCTCGCGTGGCTCATATGAACCAGCGCCCCACTACGAGGAAAAACGGCGGCAAGCTCCGCGAAACATAGCGCAATCAGCATGATGATGACAGCGCCAAGCGCCCAACTGCCTATGCTCAACGGACCGGCTATTCTCGATGCATGGTAGGCGCCGAACAGCCACCCTGAACCAATCATGCTAGTGGTGCTTGCGAACAGCAACCCCACTATCCCAGCATCGCGACGCAGTTTGCCCGATAGCGTCAGGTCGGAAATCGTGCTCATTTCTGGTCTCCTTGCGCCTGCCCCGAAGTTCGGCTTTGAACCGGCGTTGCGCGAAAGAGGCGGTGCGCATCCGCGCACCGTCATACATGAACGGCTCACCCTGAACGCTTCGACCGCAAAGACGGCGATAAAATTCCCGCCGTGAGCCGAAGCAACAATTAAAGGGCTTGGAAATGCCTGTGCGCTTCGACGAGCGTTAGTTCACACTGTGCCATTTCATATTCGTGGCATGGCTTCATGCGATTCAAGCATCGTCGAGCATGCGCCAATCGCTCGCACTGGCCCCGGCCAGAGTACGAACACGAGCTTCGTCGCGCGCAAGTTCTCGCGCGGATCCGGAAAAAACGACCCGACCATCGTCCAGCACGCAAGCCGCGTCGGCAATCTCGACAGCCGCTCGAACGTTCTGCTCAACCAGAAGCACCGACATGCCTTCGGCGCGCATTCTGACGATAACATCAAACACTTCCCGCACCATCAGCGGTGCGAGACCTTGAGACGGCTCATCGAGAAGCAGTACGCGTGGGTTGAGCAGCAGGCCGCGTGCGATCGCGAGCATTTCCTGCTCCCCTCCGGAGAGTTGCCGGCCCTTGCTGTTCCGACGCTCGCGTAACCGGGGAAAAAGCTCAAACACACGTGCGATCGTCCAAGGACCGGTGCGCCCGTTGGGCACAAGCAGATTTTCTTCCACGCTGAGACCCGCGAATATGCGCCTACCCTCGGGCACATATCCGACACCGAGCGACGCGACCCGGTCTGGCGGCCAGCCGGTCGTTTCGCGGCCTAGAATGCTCACCCTTCCCGCGCGTGGCCGGGTCAATCCCATCAGGCTTCGCATGGTTGTCGTCTTGCCGGCGCCGTTGCGCCCTACCAGGGCGACAATCTGGCCGTCGTCAACGTCCACCGATACGCCATGCAGAATGTGGCTCTTGCCGTACCAGGTCTGCAGTCCCTCGGCAACCAGGGCACTCATTTTGCTGTTCCCAGATAGGCTGCTTGCACGGCTTGATTGCCGGTGATTTCTTCCGGCGTTCCTTCTGCCAGAATCCTGCCTTCGGCGAGCACCATGATGCGCTGTGCCAGTTGGAAGATGACGCGCATGTCGTGCTCGATCAGAATCATCGTCAGCGATCGATCGCGGTGCAGGCGTCGTATCAGTCGCGTCACGTCGTAGGTTTCCTGATCTCCCATCCCCGCAGTCGGTTCGTCGAGGAGCAGGAGCCTGGGTTCGAGTGCGAGCGACATGATGATTTCCGTGGCTCGCTGGTCGCCAAGCGACAGTTCACCCACCAACCGGCGCGCACGCTGCTCGAGTCCGCCGAGCACGAGCAATTCTTCCAGCCGCTGGTTGACGGTCGTGCGCGCCGCCCTCGATAGCCACGGCGAGAGCCTGTGCCCGGCCCGAAGTTCGACCGGAATCCGCAGATTATCGCGAACGGACAACTCAGGAAAAACTTCCGTAATCTGGAAAGTCCGCGCCATTCCCATGGCAACGCGGCGATGAGGCGCAAGCCGGGTCACGTCGCGTCCGTCGAACACGATACGCCCCGACGTAGGCGGAAAGAACCCACTGATCAGATTGAAGAACGTCGTCTTTCCTGCACCGTTAGGCCCAATTACCGCGCGAAGCTCACCGGCTTCCACAGTCAGGCAAACATCGCTAACCGCGCGAAGATTGCCGAACCGGTGAGATACGTGATCGACTACGAGCAGGCTCATGAACGCACCCCGCCCGTCCGGATGCCCAGCACGCCACGGGGAAAGAACAGAACGACGAGGATGAACAGCAGGCCGATAAACGACATCCAGTTCTCAGTCCGTGTGGAGATGTAATCCTGAACCAGCACGAAGACGGCCGCGCCGATCAGCGGTCCCCACAACGAGCGCATTCCCCCCAGCACGGCCATGATCACAAAATCGCCTGACTGGTCCCACCGCAGATCATGCGGATCGGCGAAGTTATTGAGCAGCGCGTACAAGGTACCGGCAAAACTCACGAAAAAGCAGGAGATCACGAACGACAGCCAGATATGCTGCTCCACCGGCAGCCCCAGGAAGCGCGCCCGCTTTTCGTTCTCGCGTATCGCCAGAAGCGTACGGCCAAACGGAGAGCGCAACAGCGCAGTCATGACGGCAACCGACACGGCAAAGCAAAGCAGAACGAAATAGTAAAACACGGTGCTGTTGCCAAGAATGTCGATTCTCTGCTGGCCAAAGTGGAGAGGCATGCGATGCCATCCGGAGAGTCCATCGTCGCCGCCAGTCACGGCGTTCCAGCGAAAGGCGACGAAGTAGAACACCTGGCCGAATGCGATCGTCGCCATCGCGAAATAGACGCCCCGAAGCCTGGCAATCAGCGCGCCGATGAGCGCCGCCGCCAGCGTGCCGGCCGCGACCCCAATGACGATACCAAGCGGCGTATTCGGCACCAGATAACGGATCGTCATACCAACGCCATACGCGCCGAGACCAAAATATGCCGCGTGACCGAACGACAACACGCCAGTAAAACCGAGTAGAAAATTGAGCGCCATCGCCGCCAATGCCATTACTACTACGCGTGTACCAAGTGCCGTATAGCCGCCGAGCCAGGTGATCCAGTACGGCATGGCTGCGAGCGCCAGCCAGACCGCCGCATCCCCCGCGAGTTGCAGTGATGATCTCACTGGACCCTCCCTTCCTCACCCAGCAGTCCGCGCGGACGTACGAGCAGCACTAGACCCATCAGGACGTAAATCACCGCCTCGGTCGCGGACGGGAAAAAGACAGAAGTCAGGCCAGAAGCGACGCCAATGAGAATGCCGCCGAGCAGCGTACCCGGCAGGCTGCCCAGTCCCCCGACGATGATCGCAACGAAACTCGGCATGATGAGCGAATCACCGATGGTCGGTTGCAGTCCGAGCATGCCGGCTGCCAGTACGCCAGCCAGCCCCGCGAGAAAGATGCCGAGGCCGAAATTCATGCTGCGAAGCCACCGTACATTCACGCCCAGTGTCGCGACCGTTTCGAGGTCTCCGACGCCAGCGCGGATACGAATGCCGGATCGAGTGAACTTCAGGAACATGAAGAGCGCCGCCACGACGATCACAACCAGAACGACCATGAACACACGATAGCCCGTTAGAAAGAAGAACGAGGACGTCAATGGCCGGTTCAGCGCGTCCGGAATCTGGTATGGCAATGTCTGAGGCCCCCAGATATAGCGGCTACCGTCCTGCAGCAGAAACGCGAGCCCGAACGTGAGCAGCAGACTGTATAGGGGATCTCTTCCATACAGCGGGCGAATCAGTACCCGCTCGATCAGCAGTCCGAGAGCAGCGGTCAGCAAGGGTGCAATAACAAGCGCCGCCCAAAAGCCGACATACGGCATGATCGTGTAGGCGAGGTAAGCGCCAATTGCCAGGAATCCGCCGTGCGCGAAGTTGATGACACCGCTCAGATTCAGGATCAGCGACAGGCCAAGCGCCATTAGCGCGTAAAACGCGCCAATGACGATACCGTTGAATACGTTGAACAGGATCAGTTGCGTCATACCGTTACCTGTGCTGCCGACGTCCGCTTCCGATGTCCCGGCTCATCGGTCGCGCGGCAGTTGCGGCAGCGCGACATCATTAGGCACTCAGCCCCCTGTCTGGCTCCCCGAACCGGTCATGCCCATCTGAGACGGCAGCCGGTTTCGCTGACCGGCAGCGCCGCGTCGATGCCCTTTACCAGCTGATCGACGTGGAATAGATCATCAGGTCTAGGTCCCTGCGCTACCGCATGTCCCACATAGAGATCCGGCATGAGCTGATGGTTGCCGGCCCGATAGAACGGTGTGTCCGGCATCAGCCCTACATCCGGCGGCAACTTGAAGCCTTCGAGCGCCCGCGCCAGTTTCACCGCGTCAAGCGTCTTCTCCTGATTAGCGACGAGTGCAACGCTATTGACAGCGACGTGCCCGAACCAGTGTCTGGCAGTCGGCACTCTCCCGGCCTTCTTACGGATGCCGGCCACGTATTCCGCTACGTGGGGTACGTTGGGCTGGTCCCAGTACCATTCGAATACCCACGTACCGATTCGCGCATCCGGCGGCAAGCCCTCGAGCACCTCCAGTTCCTGCTGCGCCCCGGCGATGTGGAAACGCTTGTTAAGGCCGAACTGCACCGCCTGCTTAAGCGAATTGACAGCATCCTGACCTGCGGTAAGAAACAGGATGACGTCAGGATCGGCAGCCTGCGCCTTGATCAAATATGACGAATAGTCGGTGGTGCCAAGCGGCGCCAACGCGGCTCCAGCCTCCACCCCTCCGAACTTCTTCAGGCTCGCCTCGAAGCCGAGTTGCAAGGTGTGGCCAAATGCGTAATCGGGGGTGATGAAAAACCATTTTTTTCCGTACCGGTCGAACAGGACCTTCGATACCGAGTTGGTTTCCATCCTCGTCGTATTGCAGACCCGAAAGACGTTCCAGTGACAATCTGTACCGGTCACGGCGTCGGTATGCCCACCCGTCACGATATGCAGTGTTTTCAATTCGTTTGAAACCTGCCCGATCGCAAGCGCCATAGCCGAGTTGACATTGCCAAGCAGGAAGTCCACCTTGTCACGTTCGATCAGCTTGCGCGCCTTCTGTACGGCAGCGCCAGTATCGGCGCTGGTGGAATCCTCCACGATGAGCTGAACCGGACGACCCAATATGCCCCCGCGCGCATTGATCTGATCGATCGCGTATTCGCAACCCATTTGCTCGTTCTTGCCGAGTTCGGCGTAGGTACCTGTCAACGGGTCGTCGAGCCCGAATTTGATTGGAACCTCTCCGCGCGCCTTGATGATGAAGGGTGCGCCGATCTGCGCAATTCCGGCTGCGGCAGCAGCCTTCAGTACGAGCCGGCGATGCCGTCGGCCCGCGGTCGATAGTCTTCCCATTTCGGTCTCCCACAGAATGGACACGTCCGAGCAATGCTCGCGCTCTCCTCCTGGGAAAGCTGGTTCCGATTTCTACGCTTCGGATTTCCAACGCATATCAAATGTTAGTGCACGATATGACATAATTCCATGAGATGTAACGAAACCTCTGAGTGCCAGCCGGTCTATCGCGGTGATTCAACGCACACCGGCGCGGTGCGCGGGTAAAGCGCTTCAGTAAATGTCCCGGAATGCGCATGAAAGAGACTCGGGAAAACCTCCACTCTGAAGAACCCTTCCTCCATGAGGCATCTGGAACAACTCCGATGCTCGCGCCGGGTGTTGGGAGATCTGGCAGCATCGTAGGCAGTGGTCGCGCTCGCAACCGATCCGGTTGTCAAAGATTGCGCCAAAGCGAACGCGAAATTGTGGGACCACATCGGCGTTTCGTGCGCGGCATCCGTTACAGAGATGGCCGATTTCGAATGGGTGAGTTCCCCTCCACAATCAGGCAAGACCAGCCACGGCCCTCGCTACCGCGATTGAGATGATTAATCGAGGCTCGAAGCCCCGAAACCCAACGCGCTGAGTGCGAAACTTCCTGCGCCAAACGCATTACGTGACGGCGTGTATGCATCGTCAAACGCCAGGATTTCGCCGTGCGCTGCCAGCGATATGTCCGCCAAAGAAGACCGGGAATACGGATCGGCGCGCTCCGGATACCATGGTGTCGTTGGAGAGGATACTGCCTCAGAGGTCGAGCCTCTGCTCGAAGACCTCATCTTGGCCCATGGACCAGAGGAATCCAGCGGCACTAACTCTTCCAGCATCCGATCACCTGTCATCGCGTTCACGCTACCGCACATGGCTGTCGCGACCAACAGCACGGCCTTGGTGAGCTTGCGAAGGAGTTTTGATGAGTCTGGCGCAGACTTCATGAATGATCGCTGTATCACTTCAGAATTCAGACGTTTGCAACTTGCCGCCTCACGGCACAGTCGCTGCATGATAGCGGGTGGCCTCTGCCAAATAAATCTGTGTTTACTCCCTATCTGCGAGTGCAGCGCACCAATGGATCCCGCACCCGGTGCTCACCCTCGATGATCGGATGTGGCCCTGCAGCGGCCGCGCATGCCTTGTCCAGCCATCTGGCCGACAATTTGCGCAAACTCAGCGCATATGCCACGAACAACTTCATTGTACGGATGTCGCAAGGCAACGCTCGCCTCAAAGCTGCCCATCCGAAATCCAGTACTACATGCCGATATATCTGTAACGCTCCGCCCGTGCGTCGTAAAGTGGTGGCGCAAAAAACCTCGAAATGCGGCTGGCAATCAGCGCGGTCGCCATAGCGAATGACCAGTGCGTCCCTATTGATCATCGCGATGACAATCACGAAAGCCTTGCCAACCCGGAGATGACGCCGATCAGCAGCACCGCGACGGCGAGTAGCGGATGGTCCGAAATCGCGCGGGATGGAAGTGCCGCAGGTTAAGCATCAGCGATGCGCCGACGTGGATCGTCGGCACGCCGCAATATGTCACAATCTGCATCAATCAGATGCGCTTCCAGCACTGCGACGAGAGCGGTGACCAACGGGCCCACCCAGAAGATTCCATAGTGGAACCAAAGCCGCCGAACATGTTGCAGCGTTCTTCTGTCCAGGATGCGGAAGAAAGTGGCAGACGGTTTCAACGTCAGATAGGGATCAACGAAAAAAAAGCCCAGCCGTGAAGCTGGGCGGAGGGGAATCGCCTTCTGTCGCCTGAAAACGAGTGGGCTTGCTGCCGGACCATACGCCATAACATGCAATATCGGCACGCCAGGTCCCACACCACTAGCCCTTAGGATAAGCACGTTGTGACATTTATTCAAGCGATTCCTGCACCTTTTTCGTAAAACCAGGAAGGGGGAACACGGCAGGAGTTCATTCAGATGACCTTCGCGAGATAACGGCGGCGGCTCCGATGGCGGCATCGCCTGGGAAAATACGGAGGCACACCACGCAAACGCCACATAGACTTCAAGACGTCGCTTCCCTCGACGTACTGCCCTGCTCCACGTCGTCACTTTTCTGGGAGACAGAATGAAAAAATGCACGATCCGGCTCACGTTCGTGATGCTCGCGCTGCTCGCCGGATGTCATGAAACGAAAACGCCGCAAACGGTCACGTCGAGCGGCCAGGCTGCCAATGCGTCGGCGCTCAGTACCAGTCCCTCGACGATCGACGAACTGAACAATCCCAACAGTCCGCTTGCAAAGCGAAGCATCTATTTCGATTTCGACAGCTATACGGTCAGGGATGACTATCAGGCGCTACTCCAGGCACATGCGGACTATCTGCGCCGGCATCCGTCCCAGCATGTGCTGATACAGGGCAACACCGACGAGCGCGGCACCACCGAATACAATCTCGCCCTGGGCGAGCGGCGCTCGCAGGCCGTTATGCGTGAGTTGAAAACGCTTGGCGTGCCCGGGACGCAACTGGAAGCCGTCAGCCTGGGCAAAGAAAAACCGGTTGCGCTGGGGCACGACGAGGCGTCGTGGTCGCAGAATCGCCGCGCCGACCTGGTGTACCGCTAATCGCGCAGCGCACGACGCGCGGACCAGTTCAAAGCCCGAAGTACCAGAGCCGCACGTCCTCTTCCTCCGACCATATCTGCACGTCCAGCATCTCGTCGAATTCGACCGGCTCGCCCTGGTACATGCAGCAGAACCCGCGCTCGGTCCGATAGACGATCACCCACTCGCGCGGGTCGGGGGTTGCGTCGGGCGAACGGTCTTCCCGTGTGCTCCCGGCATCCGCAAGGTGCGCTGCGGCCTTGAGCCGCTCGCGCAACGTCCGCCACTCAGTTTTCAGCTTCACGGTCGCTCACCTTGAGACCCCTGCCGTGCACGGCATACGAAGCGTCGTTGACGCGCACGGATTGCATCGACGTGGCGGTCCTTCCGCGAGCCCGGGGCTGGAAAATATCGATACTACGGGCGACGGCGTCCGCAATATGCTCCTTCGCAATCACGCCGGACACGTCGAACGCGCCATCGACAGCGGCATCGACGAGGACCACCGCCATCACCGCGCGGCGCTGCCGGAGTTCGCTGATCACTTCGAACGCCGCATCGGATCGCTTCACGACGATGAAGTTGCGATTCGCGAGTTGCCCGATCGTGACCGTCGGATTGTCATGGCTGACCGCGCGGCGCAGGCCGGTGTTGATGCGCAGCACGCCGTACAGCATGCCTGCCTTCGTGACGACGATGTGCCGGAACGGCGCGACGCCCATGCGATCGAGGAGATCGCGAAACGGGACCTCCGCGTCGAGCACCAGTATGTCGGCCTCCATGATCGCCCCCGCGTTCTGCACGAGAAACATATTGGCGTGCAACGCATCTGGAATGACATGACCGCGCCTGACGAGTTTCATCGTGTAGATCGTCTCGCGCGAGAGGAGCCGGCGGGTGCCGATGCTGAACGCAACCGCAAGTATCATCGGCAGCACGATGTCGTAATCGCGCGTCATTTCGAAGATCATCGCCACTGCCGTCATCGCGGCACCCGTGCCGCCCGCGACCACCGCCCCCATGCCGACCATCGCGAATGCAGGCACGCTGACCGGAGCGGCCGGCACCAGCAGATGGAACAGGGACGCCAGCGCGGCGCCCAACGTCGCGCCGATGAACAGCGACGGCGAGAACACGCCGCCCGACGAGCCGGAGCCGAGGCTAACCGACGTCGCGGCCATCTTGCACAGCGCAAGCAGCAGCAGGAACAGGCCACCTTGCAACTGTTCATTGAGCGTCGCCTGGATCGTTGCGTAGCCCACGCCTTCCACGTAGTAGTGGCCTGCGTAGCGCATCAGCAGATACATCATTACGCCGACGAACAGCATGCCGAGCGCGTGGCGCGCAAAACGCCCCGGAACGCGATCGAAGGCGTCCTCCGCCCAGTGCAATCCGCGAATCAGCAAGGCGGCCGCCACACCGGCCACGACCCCGAGCAGCGCGTAAAGCAGCAGCGTGAAGCCGCTCGCGAGATGGTTATCGAGCGCTCCGAGCTGAGGGGGAACCAGGAAAGCCGCTGCTCCGCCCAAGAACAGCCGTCCCACGAATGTCGCGGTGCCCGTTGCCAGTGCGACGGGCAGAAAAGTCCCCACGCTGATTTCCGGCATCATCAGCTCGGTCGCGAACAGTACGCCGCCGATCGGCGTATTGAACGTCGCGGCAATGCCGGCCCCCGCGCCGCTCGCAACGAGAATGATCCGCTGACTGGCGGGCATCCGCAGCCACTGACCCAGCGTCGAGCCCAGTGCAGAACCGATCTGGATGATCGGACCTTCCCGGCCCACCGCCGCGCCGGTGCCGATCGCGATCGCCGATGCGAGCGACTTGACGACCGCCACGACCGGACGGATCACGCCGCCCCCGAAATAGATCGCGTCCATCACTTCTGGCACGCCATGCCCTTTTGCTTCCGGTGCGAAGCGGCTTACCAGCCACGTGACCACGAAGCCGCCTGCTACCGGCACAAGAATCACCCATGCGCCCCACGGCGACGGCGGGGTAAACTGGCTCGCGTCGTAGAGCGGCGAAAGGCGTCCGAGAAACGCCGCATTATGGATAGTGCCGATCAGCATCCTGAACACGACCGCGCCAAAACCGGTCACGATCCCGAGGCAGAACCCCAGCATGCTCATGCGATAGAGGTCGAGCGGCTTCACGACTTCTTGCGCGTTTTCAGGAGGCGCCGAATCTCCTTGCTTGCCGTCGAGCTTCGTGGGGGCCATATCCCGCTTCTCCTCGCATGACAACACCGCGTCATCGTTCGGCGCGGGAGCCTCGAGCGGTCCCATGCACGCAATACAAGGTCCACGCAGAAAGAAGCCGAGCGGTCTTGGGGGATGATCGAACATCGCACCGCCCGCCTGAATCGGTCGGTGCGACCGGGTAGACAGGCCTCGGCAATCATGTCATGCCGTGCCATGCACTATAGTCCTATCAACGCGTGTTCACCAACCTTGATGGTCGTGGCGATACGGAACACCCACCGTTCACCGCATCCAGATCCGGCGCGGGCACGCAATCCATCTGATACGATTTTGCGCTGTCACCCCGTCACGCCGCATTGCCGGTGCGCCTTGCGATAGAGCAACAGGATTTCAGCAAGGCTGCAGAGAATCCGGTTTCAGGCGCCTGGTCCATGTTCCGAACGAGACAGGTAGCAAAGTGAAGCAAACATCACCGCACATCCGGGTCGGCATGCCCAACAAGCAGGATCTCGAAGCCATGTCCGCATTCCGTTACCAGTTACGCAGGTTCCTGCGGTATTCGGAAGAAATTACTCACGCCGAAGGAGTCACGCCTCTGCAATATCAGATGCTCCTTCACGTCAGGGGATTTCCCGAGCGCTCCTGGGCCAGTATCGGCGAACTGGCTGAACGGTTGCAGGCAGCGCCCAACGGCACCGCGGCGCTCGTGTCCCGCTGCGAAGCCGCCGGGCTCGTCGAGCGTCGCCCCGACGCTTCCGACCGGCGACTCGTGCAGGTCCACCTGACGGAAAAAGGCGATCGGTGCCTGTTGAAGCTCGCGATGCTGCACAAGCGGGAAATCGAGTCATTCGGTTGGGCGCTGGGGCAGTTTCAGGTTCAACAGACACCACTGGTTGGCGGAGCGGCCAAATCGCCAGATTGGTGATCATGCAGCGGCGCCAGGGATGAGCGTTCGTCGACGGCCGGCGCGCCAGCGACGATCTCTGCGTGCCAGCCCTTTAGTCCGTGTCCGTACGACCCATTCTCAAGACATCCAAGACCGCTTGGGCTAATGGGTGATTACCCTCGCACGGACGCGCCAGAAGCTTTCAGGCCTGGCTTAATTGGGGCGATCGTACTTGTCATGCCAGGAGCGGCGCCTGTGGCGCGAAGTCCGCTGGATGACATTTTCCGATGGACACGAGTGGCTCGACGCCCCTCAGCGGCCACCGCTCGCCGCTTCGTGCGGAGCAGCAATGCACGCGCCTTCCGATTCGGCGGCACGTTCGACAGCTGGCCAAAGTGCCTTGCTAAATGCCCTATCGTGCGCTAAAAAATATTTACTTCCTTCGCGTGTCTACTGGCCGTCCGGCCAATGCCATGGACGCCCCCACTCCAGCGAGCACGACTGTCCATGAGTCTTCTTGAGCTCAGAGGCGTTTCCAGGCATTTCGGCGCCATTCAGGCCCTGACCGACGTGACGCTCAGTCTGGAGTCAGGTCAGGTCGTGGGGCTCATGGGCGATAACGGGGCCGGGAAATCGACTTTGGTGAAGGTCGTCGCCGGCAACTTTCCACCTTCGCACGGCGAAATTCTCATCGATGGAAATCCCGTGCATTTCAACAAGCCGGTCGACGCGCGCGCGCGCGGCATCGAAGTCGTCTATCAGGATCTCGCGCTCTGCGACAACCTGACGGCAGCCGCCAACGTTTTCCTTGGCCGCGAACCGCGGGTCGGGTTCGGGCCTATCCGCGTGCTCGATCACGCGACCATGTATCGGCGTGCGGGTGAACTGTTCAAGGCACTGAAGTCCGAGACGCGCCCGCGCGACCTCGTCAGGCAAATGTCGGGGGGACAGCGGCAGGCGGTGGCCATCGCCCGCACACGCCTCTCGGAAGCAAGGCTCGTCCTCATGGACGAGCCGACCGCCTCGATCAGTGTGCGCCAGGTCGTCGAGGTGCTGGATCTCATCAGACGCCTGTCCGAACACGGTATCGCCGTCATCCTCATCAGCCACCGCATGCCTGACGTATTCGCCGTTGCCCACCGGGTGGTTGTCATGCGGCGCGGGCGCAAGGTCGCCGACAAGAAGACCGAAGAGTCCTCCCCGGAAGAAGTGACCGGACTGATCACCGGCGCCATCGCCGCTGCCTGAAACTGCCTCGCATCGGAGCCACCACATTGAACGACGCGCCGCGAAGGCCCCCTACAACCCCGCCATTGCTCGATGATCCACAGTCCGCGAGGACGCATACTCGCTGGTCGGGAATGCTCGCAAGCCAGGTGTTCTGGGTCGTGCTGGCAACGATCGTCGCCTGTATCGCCCTGTCTTTCGCGACCTCGACCTTCGCGACCTCCGAGAATCTTTTCAACGTTACGCGAAACTTCGCCTTCGTCGCCATCGTGGCGCTGGGAATGATGGCGGTGATCGTCACGGGCGGCATCGACATTTCGGTTGGCTCGACGATCGGCATCAGCGGTATCGTGCTCTCGGTCGTCATGAACGCGGGCTACCCGATCTGGGCCGGTATCGGCATGGGACTACTGACCGCCGGGCTGGTCGGCCTCGTCAACGGCTTGCTCATCGCGTATCTCGGCATGCAGCCTTTCGTCGTGACGCTCGCCATGCTGAGCGTCGGCCGCAGCCTCGCACTCGTGATCTCCCGCAGCCGGACCATTTTCGATTTCGGCCCCGACGGGAGCAAGCTCCTCGCGCTCGGCGGCGGCGCGACGCTCGGCGTCGCCAATCCGGTGTGGTTCCTGATCCTGCTTGGGCTGTTGTTCTGGTTCGCGTTCGGCTGGACGCGCTGGGGCCGCTATGTGTTCGCGATCGGCGGCAACCGTCATGCGGCGACTCTCACCGGCGTACCGGTGCGCCGCATCGTTTGTTCCGTCTACATGCTCTGCGGCCTCATGGCGGGCGTCGCGGCGATTCTCGAAGTCGGCTGGCTAGGCGCGGTGACGACAGGCCTCGGCACCGGCGACGAACTGCGCGTGATCGCTGCTACCGTGGTCGGCGGGACCAATCTGATCGGCGGGGTTGGCAGCGCCTTCGGCACGATCGTCGGCGCGGCGCTCATCGAGGTCATCCGCAACAGCCTGATCCTGCTCGGCGTCGACGCGTTCTGGCAGGGCACGGTCGTCGGCAGCTTCATCGTCGTCGCGGTGCTTTTTAACAGGCTCGGTGGCGAGCGGCAAGGAGATTGAAATGTCGTTGGACGCGCCGGCCGCTTCCCGGCCGGTGCCGCGGGAAGCGGGTGCGGCCGGATCAGGCGCGGAACTGCCGCACGCATGGGTTCACAAGACCGCGAGGATCCGCTCCAAGGCCGAGTTCCGATTTCGGGCCTGACGTTGGATCGTTATGAAGACTGTGTAGGCCCACATGGGCACCGTAGAGCCGGCGCCGAACAGGAGGAAGCAATGAAGAAACTGTGGATGTGTCTTGCCGCGGCTGGAGGACTCGCGATGCTGGCGTCCTCTGGCTTCGCGGCCGATAAGACCCTTGCGCTGGTGGTGAAGGGTCTCGACAACCCGTACTTCGACCTCATGCATCAAGGATGCGAACGGGCGAACAAGGAACTCAACAAGCAAGGCTACAACTGCTACTACACCGGTCCCGCGACCGCCGCGGACGAGAGCGCGCAAGTGCAAATCATCGACGACCTGCTGACCAAGGGCGTCGCGAGCATGGCGATCTCGCCCGCGAACGCGCCGGCTGTGGCGGAGGTGCTGCGCCGCCGCGGCGGCTCGGTCCCGGTCATCACCGCGGATGCCGATCTGCTGCCGAAGGATGCGTCACTGCGCAAGGCCTATGTCGGCACCGACAACTACGAACTGGGCGCCAAGCTTGGCGAGCAGTTGAAGATGCTGATGCCGAAAGGCGGCAATGTCTGCCTGGTGATGGGCAATCCGGCAGCGGAGAACATCAACCAGCGGGCCCAGGGCGCGCGCGATGTGCTCTCCGGGAAGAAAGGGATCACCAAGCTCGCTGGCGAGAACGGCTGGCATGAGATCAGTGGCTGTCCGCTCTACGTGAACGACGACGCCGCCAAGGCGAACCAGATGATGCAGGACACGCTGACCGCCCACCCCACGGGTCTCGACGCCTTTCTGCTAGCGGGCGGCTGGCCTCTCTTTGCGCCGCAGGCCTTTTCGCAGGTTGTCGCGCCGATAATGGACAAGATCAAGAACGGCAAGTTCGTGATCGTCTCGGCGGATACGCTCGGGCCCGAACTGCAAGCGCTCAAGGAGCACAAGGTGAATGTGCTCGTCGGCCAGCGGCCCGAGGAAATGGGCTACCGCGCCGCGATGGTCATGCGTGACCTCGCGGAAGGGAAGTCGGTACCTCCGGTCATTCACACCGGACTCGACGTCTGCACATGGAAGAACGCCGACACTTGCCTGAAGCATTGAAGGCCGGCGCCCCACATCATCACGATAACGCGCGAGCCGGATCGACACCGAGCCGACTCTGCGCTGCCTCAATGCATCGACGACACCATTTGCCTGCTCTTCCTGAAAGAGGCCGGGCGCGGCATTGAACACCAATAGCGCGCCGACAATGCACGCTTCGACACGTTCGCCGTTGATGCGCATCGTTAACCTCGCCTTAAGTTGCCCAGGAGTACGCTGATTACATGAGAAATCCCACGGCTCGAAGCATCGCTCCGGTTTGTTCAGTCATCCCAAACATGACTTCGCTAAGCATCAGATAAGCTTCGCATCCTGGACTTCTCTCACGTTCTTCTCATTGCACCGCAGGGATTTGACGTTGGTCAAATGACCCGGCGTCTCCGCATTGCAGCAACCACAGGCCAGCCCGCCTGAGCGAATCCTGCAAGGCGAGCACCGAGTCCCAAGGAAATGCATGGACCGAACCTCCTTATAAGCCCAGTAGCCCATAGTTCGTCTCCTGCAAATCACAGCTTTTGAGCCAAATGTCGCTGGGTCGCGATAACTAAACAGAGCGTCTTGAATAATGCAGCATAATCTTCGCAAAATCTCGTTTGACCTGATCCAGTGTCGGAAACAGGCCTCGACGGCCTCAAGCACTTCGACGAGCGGGGAAAAGTAGCGGTTGCGCAATTCGCCAGTGGCGTGCCGCGATCGCGGCGCGGCTGACAGAATGGCACCGGCCATTTCGTACAGCAGGAGATTGTCTGAGTGACCCCTCTCCTCCCGATAAAGTAGGCGTCTAGCATGAGTGAATACTTCACACCTCTGTCATGCATTTGCGCGCCCAAAACGACGTTCGCGCGCCCGATATGATGCGAGTGCGGCATCAAGCGCGGCGTCGTCAAAATCTGGCCAGAATATGTCGGTGAAGTAGAGTTCAGTGTACGCGAGCTGCCATAGCAGGAAGTTGCTGATGCGCTGCTCACCTCCGGTCCGGATCAGCAGATCGGGTTCCGGCGCGTACGCCATCGCCAGATATTGCGCGAAGCTGGCTTCGTCGACCGGCACGGCGTGACCATCGACGGCACTCCGTGCGGGTAGCTCGCTTATAGCGTGAAGGATATCCCAGCGACCGCCGTAATTCGCCGCAATGGTCAGCGTCATACGTGTATTGTGGGCGGTTCTGATTTCCCCTCGCTTCACGAGCGCCCGAAGGTGCGCATCGAACGCCGATAGATCACCAACGACGCGCAAGCGGATGCCATTCTTGTGCAACCGTGCCGTTTCACGCTGTAGCGTCGCCCCGAACAGACGCATCAGGAACGACACTTCGTCCTCCGGCCGGCGCCAGTTCTCCGAACTGAATGCAAACAGCGTCAGGAATTCGACGCCGCGCCGCGCGCAGCCCTCGACGATCGCGCGGACCGCTTCGACACCCTTCACGTGACCGGCCACTCGGGGCAGCTTGCGCTGCGCCGCCCAGCGGCCATTGCCGTCCATAATGATTGCAATGTGCCGCGGCACATCGGTCACGGCCGGTACGCTAACGGTCGAACTTTTATGGATCATGGGAACCGCCGCGAGTCAGGCGGAACACGAAAGTCCCCGAAGGTCATGAAGGTGCCCCTGGACCCTTTTCCTGGTGATCAACTCGACCGCCACCAAATCACGTGGACATCGGCTGGGCCACCGGACGAAATGGACAATCGTATGGTATGCAGACGAAACTGAAAGGATGCTTAAGACGGAGATACTCCGAGTTGTGCGTCGAAGGTCGTGGGCGGACCAATGCGTGACGGGCAAGCGCGGCCGGTCATGCTTCGGGGCGATATTGCAATATGATTGACGATAGTAGACGTCGTGCTGGGCCACTGTTTGATTCGTCGACATTCCGCGCGACGAAGGGAATAGGATTTTATCCTTGGCCTGATCTAGACGCCGTCGCACAACGACCTGGGAGTGTCCGGAATTTTGTGTAAACGGGTTGAGGTTTAACCCGGCACCAGCCGCTCTTCGAACTGGATCGTGAAGCGGTTCAGTGCGGCCTTCCAGTCGCGGATCGGCATCGTCCACTTCTTGCTGATGTTGTTCAGGAAGACGACCAGCATCAAGCGCGTAATGCTAGGCGCTACGCAGTTCCATGCGAAGGCGCCGGCGTCGACCGGCCCCTTCCAGATAGTCGCGGCACCGCTGTCTGACGGTGTAATCGCCTGGGTGCGCAGCCGCTGATTCCCGTTCTCCGCAGTGTCGAAGGTTCGGTTCCGGAATCGCGTTCGACGCGCTTCGTTTACCACGCAGCGATCGCTGCGGCAAATGAGGTCGACGGCCACTCACGAGCTTCACCTGTCGCATGCGACCGTCGATCGGCGACTTATAGCGATACCTCCATGACTTGCGGCTCGTTGAAGCCTGGTAGGCGTAGGCCTGGAAATCCCTCAAACGTCATGTGCTTGCCGCTCGGCAGCTTGGCCACGGCACGTGCATCAAAGCGCATTCTTCCCTCGGCGCAGGTTTTCCGCATAACGGCACAAAAACCTACGCCAGCATCACAAGTTTGGGTAAGCGGAGACACGCATCGACACACCAACCGACGGGCCTGAAGCGTTAATATTTTTCTTAAAATTCAGTTACTTGCGGTATATCCTGGGAAGGCTTTGGGCTTACCGAGACAAGCCTGAAAACATGGTTATTCATTCTCGTCGAAGTAATGCCCGAACTTCAGCTGCTTCGTGCGGATATACCGCTCGTTTTCCTCGCGCATCGGAATCGCGAGCGCGACACGCTCGCACACCGGAATGCCGTGCTTCGACAGCGTGTCGAACTTTTCGGGATTGTTACTCATCAGCCGTACCGACGTGACCTTCAGCGTGCGCAGGATGCCCGCGGCCGAATCGTATTCGCGTGAATCGTCGGGCAGGCCGAGATCGAGGTTCGCTTCGACGGTATCGCGCCCCTGCTCCTGCAGCGCATACGCGCGGATCTTGTTCGACAGACCGATGCCGCGTCCTTCGTGCCCGCGCAGATACAGCAGTACGCCGCAACCCTCTGCCGCGATATAGCGCAGCGCGAGATCGAGCTGCTCGCCGCAGTCGCAGCGATAGGAGCCGAGCACGTCGCCCGTCAGACATTCCGAATGCAGGCGCGTCAGCACCGACGACTGGTTGGCGACATCGCCCATCACGAGCGCGAGATGTTCGGCGCCGCTGTCGACCACGCGAAACACATAGGAAGTGAACGTGCCGTAGCGCGTGGGCAGCGTGGCGGTGGCGTCGAGCACGACGCATTCGCCGGTGACGGCGCCGTCCGCTGCGGGCGAGGGATCCTGAGACGTGAGCATGGCGTTGAACAATGGTGCTGGCATGAACCCGGTCGAGCCGGGGATAAGGTGTGGACTGCGAGTTTACCGCTAATCCGCATGCAGCACGTGGATGCCCCTTCGCTTGCACGGGACGCTGCCCCGCGACAAGCCGCACCAGGCATACGCCCATCACGCGAAACACGAGCCCGAGACCCGAAACAAGCCCGCGCGGACCGCGTCAATCCAGCGGGCATCGTCCGGCGCGCCCGAGGTATTCCCGGTGTACCGCGGGCGCACGTCGCGCCTATACTGGTATCGCCTGTCCCTCACGACAGTGCGCCACTTCGGCGTGCTGCATTGCGAAACGGAGCCGCTCCATGACAAGCGTTGCACAGCTTCTTAAAACGAAACCGAACCCCTCCGACGTCTACACGATCGGCGCCGACGATTCGGTCTACGAGGCGATCCGGTTGATGGCCGAGAAAAGCATCGGCGCGCTGGTGGTGACTGACGGCGACAGCATCGCCGGCATCATCACGGAGCGCGACTACGCGCGCAAGATCGTGCTGATGGACCGGTCGTCGAAGGCGACGCCGGTGCGCGACATCATGAGCAAGGCGGTGCGCTTCGTTCGTCCGAACCAGACGACTGAAGAGTGCATGGCGCTGATGACCGAGCGGCGCATGCGTCACCTGCCTGTCATCGACAACGAGAGGCTGGTCGGCATGGTGTCGATTGGCGACCTCGTGAAGGACATCATCGCGGAACAGCAGTTCACGATTCAGCAACTCGAGTTCTATATTCACGGCGAACGGCTCTGACAGGCAGCACGGTTTTCGCTGAGCGACACCGCATCGATCATCCGCGCGGGACCAGACGCAAAAAAAGCCCAAACCTCTAAGAGCTTGGGCCAAGCTACCTTGCGGCAGCGGAGGTTCCTTCGGAAAGAGGAACGCAACTCGCGCGGATGACACGCTCTCGGGCGCATGAGTGCGGCGCGCTCGTTTGAAACAGTACCGGGTATGAAACGCTGTGTGCGCCGTCAAACGACGCGCACACAGATTCTGCTGCCTGCTTGGTTACCGAAATTAGTTACCGAAATAGACGCTCTTCGGGCCGCTCATCGGCTGCTTCATGCCGCCCGCCTGGGTCGATCCGCTCATCGGCGCGCCGTAACCGCTGGTATCAGCGCTCGGCTGGGTTTGCGCGACGGCCGGATTTTGCGCTTGCACGCGCTGCTCGGCGGCCTGGATGTCGGCCGGATATTTCGGGTCGCTCGAGGTCGCCGGGTTGTAGCCCGCGTGCTCCAGCTGGATCAGTTCGCTGCGGACTTCCGCGCGGGTGACCGGCTGCTGGGTCGACTGCGCGAACGATACGACTGGCGCGGCGACAAGGGCCGCAATGGCAACTGCCTTGATCAGCGATTTCATGGTGACTTCCCTCCAATGTGGTTTTATCTGCATCGCCTACACCTCGGTGTCCAGCGAATGACTTGAGTCTAGTCACCGCACTGCCAAGGGAAAACCCTTAATTTCGAGATAGAAAATTGCTCGGTTCGCAACGATCTCGGGAAATATCGTGGAACCGCCTCCGTTAGCATGATCTTCGGGGTAACAATTGCCCGGATCGTCACCTTTGCGTCTGATGTTTCCGAAATACGTCTGATCGAAGAAAAAATTCGCCCGCACGCACGCCGAAACGTCTGAATCGATGTACGCGCGTAGCTGCGACGTCATGCGCCCGAATGCGGAATCGTCAGTAGCTTGCGCGGGCCGCTGACGAACGCGCTGCCCGGCTCGAAAAATCGCAACGGACGGTGCATCTCGCGCGACAGGCCGATGCGCGTCGTCACGCCGATCGGCGCGTCGCCAGTCTCGATCACGCCGATCCATAGCCCCCGCCCCGTACACAAATCGCGGCCGTCGAGCGCCTGGCCGATGCCGAACGCCACCGTCAGCCGGCCGGGTCCGCGCGCAAGATCGCGCAGCGGCACGCCGGGACGGCGCGCTTCCATCAGCGCGAGTCCTTCGAGCGGTTCGATCGCGCGCAGCAGGATGCCGGCGCCGACCTCCTCCGCTTCGGACGACATGTTGAGCATGTAAGACACGCCGTAGGTCAGCCGCACATAAGCATGACCGCGCGCGAGGAACATCGACCCGTTGTACGGACGACGTCCGATGAACGCATGGCTCGTCGAGTCGCCGAGCGGATACGCCTCGGTCTCGACGATGCGTCCGCTCAGGCGTCCTTCGGGCAGATCGTGCACGAGATATTTGCCGACCATGAAGCGCGCGAGCTCCACGGTATCGATCGGCAGATCCTCGCGGCGCAACGGTCGGATCGGAAGAGCTTCGTTTCGCATGCGCTGGGTGTCCTTGAGTCGGTGCTGAAATCGGTGCTGAAACCTACAGCCTCGCGACAAGCGCGCAGTCGCCCCACTCCCACGTCATCGACCGGTTGCGCTCGACAAATTCGTTGTACCGAAGCCTCATTTTCTGCGCCATGGAAGTCAACATGGCACCAATTGTTGTATTGTGTTCATCCGGCCGGTCACACGGCCGTTTGCATGTTTCGGCGCGCGCTTCGCGGCTCGCTGAAACCGCGTGTCGGCTGAAAGGAAAGCGTTCGCAGACTGCTGTACCTGTTCCATTGGCATGGAATCCCGCCGTACCCGCTGGTGTAAAAAAATCGACCCCATCCGGGGATCGACGTTCTACGACAACAGGAGATGGTTGAATGAAAGCATTCTCGGCAATCAAGATGATCGGCGGCGCACTGGTCGTTCTCGCTTCCCTCAACGCGTACGCGCAAAGCAGCGATGCGGCCGCGACCGCAGCGCCGGCGGCAACGGCACCGACCACCAAGCAGACTCGCGCGGCTAATCGCGCGCTGCAGAAGAAGGTCCGCGCGACGCTCGCACGTACGAAGGGCCTGAGCGTCGGCAATATCACCGTGCGCGCACGCGAAGGCGCCGTCACGCTGGAAGGCTCGGTGCCGGAACAGGCTCAGATCGAACTCGCGACGAACGCCGCTCAAGGCGTGGCAGGCGTGACGTCGGTGAAGAGCGCGCTGTCGATCCGCGCGATGGGCCAGTAATCCGGTCGAACGGCCGAAGAAGTTGCGGTAACAGCAGCAAGCTGGCGTCGACGGCGGAAAGCTCCGCCGCGACGCCAATTCCCCCTCCGATGCAGCGCTCGACACCATTGCCTCACGGTGCGGCCATCGCACCATCCGACGCGGCGATTCCCCGCGCCCCCGAAACCGCGATATTTTTAATGCGCTACGCGCGTCGCGACGACGACCCGACCGCGTGGCGACGGCTTCTCGTAACGAGTTATCCCCGATAATTTAATAGCTTAACGTCACTTGTTAAGATATTACTTCAAGTTCACACACGCACCGAAAGGAAGGCCGCATGACTTCGTCCGCGACCGTCTTGCCTCGTTGGACCCTCGTCGCGCCGATCGTTAGCTGGATCGTGCTCGCCGCCGCCTACGCGATGCCGGGCAACACGCTGCTGCTCGCACTGGCCGGCATGTCGCTATGCGCGGCCGTGTTTGCCGCCGTGCATCATGCCGAAGTGGTCGCGCATCGCGTCGGCGAGCCGTTTGGCACGCTGGTGCTCGCGGTCGCCGTCACGGTGATCGAGGTGGCGCTGATCGTCTCGGTGATGCTGACGTCCGGTCCCGAGAAAGCCGGCCTCGCGCGCGATACGGTATTCGCGGCCGTGATGATCGTCTGCAACGGGCTCGTCGGGCTGTGTCTGCTGGTGGGCGGCATCCGCCATCTGGAACAGGACTTCCAGAGCCGCGGCGCGGCGGCCGCGCTGGCGGTGCTCGCGTCGCTGTCGGTACTGACGCTCGTGATGCCGAATTTCACGACCACCAGCCCCGGGCCTGTCCTGTCGCCGTCGCAGCTCGCGTTTGCCGGCGTGTCGTCGCTGGTGCTGTACTGCGTGTTCGTGTTCGTGCAGACGGTGCGCCATCGCGACTACTTCCTCGCCGGCGTGCCCGACGAAGACGTCCATGCCGAGCCGCCCGGCGCGCGCCTCGCCGCCATCAGCGGCGTGCTGCTACTCGTGAGCCTCGTCGCGGTCGTGCTGCTCGCGAAAGTGCTGTCGCCGGTGGTCGAGTCAGCGGTGCTGAGCGCGGGCGCGCCGCCGGCGGTGGTCGGTATTGTGATTGCGTCGCTGGTGCTGTTGCCGGAAGGACTCGCGGCGCTGCGCGCAGCGCGCGCCGACCGTCTGCAGACCAGCCTGAACCTCGCGCTCGGCTCGTCACTGGCGAGTATCGGCCTGACCATTCCCACCGTCGCCGGCGTGTTCCTGTACATCGGTCAGCCCATCGTGCTCGGCATCGATGGCAAGGACATGGTGCTGCTCGCGCTCACGCTGGTGGTCGCCACGCTGACGCTTAGCACCGGGCGCACGACGATTCTGCAAGGCGCCGTGCATCTGTCGCTGTTCGCGGCTTATCTGTTTCTGTCGTTCGCGCCGTGACGCGATGCCTTATCCGGCACGGGCGGACGGCAACCTCACTCTTCCCAATGCTCGGCGATCCAGTCGCGGAACAGATTCAGCTTCTGCTGTTGCGCGACTGAGTCCGGATACACGAAGTAATAGCGCCAGCCGGTCTTCAGCACGGTATCGAACGGCCGCACGAGGCGCCGGGCGGCGACGTCCTCGTCGATTAGCGCGAGGTCGCTGATCGCGACACCGAAGCCCTGCGCGGCGGCGTTGGTCGCCATGTCGAGCGTATCGAAGCTCGGGCCGAGCTCCGCGTCGATCGTCGCGGCGCCCGCCGAATCGGCTTCCGCGACTTTCGCGAGCCACATCTTCCAGTCGCGGTGATCGCGCGTCGGATGCAGCAGCGTGTGGCGCCCGAGATCGGCCACCTGCGCGAGCGGCTTGTCCTTCAGCAGCTCGGGCGTGCAGACCGGCGTCAGACGCTCCTCGAACAGCGACACCGCCTGCACGTCCGCACCGGGCGACGAACCGTAGATGATCGCCGCGTCGAACGGCTCGCTCTGGAAATCGACGTCGTGCTGCCAGGTGGTCGTGATCTGCACGTGCAGATCGGGATAGTCGGACTGGAAGCGCATGATCTTCGGCAGCATCCAGCGCATCACGCAGGTCGGCACCTTGAGCGCGAGATCGGTGCGCTGCCTCGTCAAGCGCAGCGACATTTCCTCGATCCGCGCGAAGCTCTCCTTGACCGCCGGCAGCAGCATTTCGCCCTCGGCGGTCAGCGTCAGCCCCTTTGCGTGCCGCTTGAACAGCGGAAACTTGTAGTACTCCTCGAGCGCGATGATCTGCCGGCTCACCGCGCCTTGCGTCAGGCACAGATGATCGGCGGCACGCGTGAAGCTGCGATGGCGCGCGACGGTTTCGAAAATCTGCAGCGCGTTGAGCGGCGGTAGGCGTCGCATCGGATGTCCAGGATCAGAAAAAATCATTGCGTGGCTGCGGCAGCGCCCCTCGCCGCCCTGCCCGTCAAGCCCACAGCATACGCGATCGGCTATGCGCGCACGAGTGGGCGCGCAGGCAAACCCGCATGCGTTCGACTCATGGCATGCGTGAAAAACGCCTGTACCGAGGAATGTCGCACCGGCGCGGTGCAAAAAAGCCTTCAGCAATCGCACCAGAACCGAGCTTTCCTCATACCTCGACGCACGCTGGATTTCCTCAGCCAGATCTGGACGTTAACCCGCATACGCCATCGCCCGTAGCTTCCCGGCGCGTCGCCAAATCGCTCGCCACCGCGTTCGCCGGCGGCGAGCCATGAGCGTACGTCATGCGATCCATGCGCATATTTCGATTGTTGCGTGATTTTGGCAAACCTACAGTGCATCCACGCACGGTATATCCGGCAGCGGTCACGGCGAATCATGGGCAACGGGCGTTCAACACAGGAGACCGCCATGCAGCAGATCAAACGGGGTAGAAGGCAGGCCATCAAGACGATCGGTACGGCGCTCGCGGCATCCGCGCTGCCGATGCCGTTCCTCAATCTGCGCGCGCAGGAGCACAACTTCAGCGGCAAGACGCTGCGCATCCTGACGTGGTCGGACGATACCGGCACGGCCGCGCTGCGCAACATCGCCGCGACCTTCACGGCGAAGACCGGCGCGAAGGTCATCGCCGATCGCGCCGACGGCACCTCCGGCATGGTCGCCAAAGTCAAGGCAGCGGGCGAGCGCCCCACCTATGACGTGATCACGCTCGCCGGTGTCGGCGCCTCCGGCCTCGCCGACGCGGGCCTGCTGATGAAGCCCGACCTCGACCGCCTGCCGAACCTGAAAGAAGTCGCGCCGCCATACCGCACCGGCGCGAACGGCTTCGGGGTCGGCTATCTGCTGTGGTCCGACGGCCTCATCTACAACACCGCGACGGTCAAGACGCCGCCTTCGTCGTACGAGGCGCTGTGGGACCCGAAATACGCCGGCCGCATTTTCCTGCCGCCGCCCGAGTGGGCCGAAGCGGTCGATCTCGCGATCATCGCCGCGAAGATGAACGGCGGCTCGCAGCAGAACATCGAGCCCGGCTTCAAGAAGCTCGCGCAGCTCAAAGACCGCGTGATGACGCTCGGCGAGAACCCGAACCAGGTGGCCGACCTGTTCCGCACGGGCTCGCTCGACATCGGCGGCATCTACTCGCCCGCGTTTTTCCCGGATCAGATCCGCAAGCCCGAATACAAGATGGGCGTGACCTACGGCATGAAGGAAGGCTTCGCGACGCAACTGATGTTCACGGTGATTCCGAAAGCGCATCCGGGCGACACCGACCTGATTCACGCGTTCATCAATCACTCGCTCGACGCCGGCGTGCAAGGCCGCATGGCGGCCGATGTGCTGAACGGCCCAGTCAATTCGAAAGCGATGATTCCGGCCGAGAGCCGCGCGTTCGTGCCGAGCCCGCAGCAGATCGCCGAGAAAGCCGTGCTGCATGACGATAAGGCGCTCGCCGCCGTGCAGCCGGCATGGATCAAGCGCTACACCGAAATCTTCTCGGCGTAACCACGATGCTCGCGCGCTTCCCGCGGCGTGCCGCGATGATGCCGGACGAAGCGGCGCCGGGCCCGACGCCCGGCGGCGCTGCTTGCGCTTGCGCAGCCGTCGAGACTGCCGTGCCCGACCCCGCTGCCGGCGCAACGACGCTCGCGAAAGCGCGCCCGTGGCTGCTGCTCGCGCCGATCCTTGTGTTTCTGGCGATACTCGGCGCGGCCGCGCTGGTCGTGCTGCGCATGAGCTTCGGCACCTCCGGCAACGAATGGCGCAGCTTCACGCTGCAGAACTACGCGGACCTGCTCGACGGCTACTTCCTGAAATCGTTGTGGCTGACGCTGCGGCTCGCGTTCCAGAGCATGCTGTGCGCGGTCGTGCTCGCGATTCCGGTCGCGCTCGCGATGGCGCGCACGACATCGCGGCTCGCGCGCCGGCTGCTGCTCGCGGGTGTGCTGCTGCCGCTGCTCGTCAATCTGCTGCTGCAAGGCTATGGCTGGCTCGTGATCCTCGGCCCGGCGGGTCTGCTCAATCACGCGCTGCTCGCGAGCGGACTCGTCGAGCGTCCGGTGATGTTGCTGTATCGCGAGCATGGCGTGCTGCTGGGGCTGATCCAGACCGCGTTTCCGCTCGCCGTGCTGCCGCTGTCCAGCGCGATGCGCGCGGTGTCGATCTCGTACGAGGAAGCCGCCGCGACGCTCGGCGCGACGCGCTGGCAAACGCTGCGTCACGTGCTGCTGCCGCTCGCGATGCCGGGCCTCGTGTCGGGCGCGCTGCTGGTGTTCGCGTACAACGCGAGCGCGTTCGCGGTGCCGCTGCTGCTCGGCGGCCGGCGTGTGCCGATGCTCGCGGTGCTGGTGCACGATCAGGTCGCGCCGCTCTTGAACTGGCCGGCCGCCTCCGCTTCCGGCGTGGCGCTGATGATCGCGACGCTCGCCGTAATGGCGCTGTCGCAACGGCTCGTGCGCCGCACCCAGCGTCTGACCGGGGAGCCTCACGCATGAGCACGCCGCTGCCGACCTCGCGCCTGCCGCGCATCGAACCTCGTTCGCCACGCTTCCCGCGCCTGCCGCAGACGATGCCCGGCCAGCTCGGCCGCGCGACCGCGCTCGTCGCGGGCGTGGTGCTGTTTCTCGCCGCGCTGCCGATCCTGACGATGATCGCGATGTCGTTCAGCGCGGCCGACACGCTCGAATTCCCGCCGCACGCGTACAGCCTGCACTGGTACCGCGCGGCGTGGCACAGCTTCGTGTCACCGGACGCGACCGATACGCTGTCGATGGGCGCCGCGCTGAGCACGAGTCTCGTCGTCGCGCTAGCGACGATGCTGATCGCGACGCTGGTCTCCGTGCCCGCCGCGTACGCGCTGTCGCGCTACCGTTTTCGCGGCAAGCCGATGGTCGAGCAACTGGTCGCGCTGCCGCTCGTCTATCCGCTCGTGATGCTCGGCCTGTCGCTGCTGCTGGTGTTCAACGTGCTGCCGGTCGAGCTGGGCGTCGGCCGTCTGATCATCGCGCATGTGATCCTGGCGCTGCCGTTCACGGTGAAGAACTGCGCGGCGTCGGTCGCGTCGATCGGCCCCGAGTTCGAGGAAGCCGCGCTCGTGATGGGCGCGAGCCCCGGCCGCGCGCTCATCGACGTGGTGCTGCCGCTGATGCGCCCCGGCATTCTCGCCGGCATGCTGTTCGCCTTCATCGTGTCGTTCAACGAGTTCACGGTGACGTTCTTCCTGTACAGCATCGATACGATGACGCTGCCGGTATGGCTCTATAGCCGCACGGTGTCGTCGCTCGATCCGACCGTGTTCTGTTTCGCGGTGGTCATCGTCGTGATCGACTTCGCGCTGATCTGGCTGCTCGAAAAGCTGATCGGCGACGAAGGCGTCGCGCTGTGAACCCGCCACCTTGCTGGAGCCTCCGATGACCCATCTGACCTTGCAGGCCGTCACGCGGCGCTTCGGCGCCGTGCATGCCGTCGACGACGTCGACCTGAGCGTGCCCGACGGCAAGCTCGTGTGCTTTCTCGGCCCGTCCGGCTGCGGCAAGACCACGCTGCTGCGGATGATCGCAGGCCTCGAAACGCCGACCGAGGGCAGCATCCATTTCGCCGGCCGCGACATCACGCGACTGCCGGCCAACCGGCGCGACTTCGGCATGGTGTTCCAGTCGCTCGCGCTGTTTCCGCATATGACGGTCGCGCAGAACGTCGCGTATCCGCTGAAGCTGCGCAAGGTCGCGAAAGAACGGCAAACGCGCGCGTCGCCGAACTGCTCGAACTGATCCAGCTGCCGCACATGGCGAACCGGCCGGTCACGCAACTGTCGGGCGGGCAGCGCCAACGCGTCGCGATCGCGCGCGCGATCGCTTCGGAGCCGCAACTGCTGCTGCTCGACGAACCGCTGTCCGCGCTCGACGCGAAGCTGCGCGAAGCGATGCAGGTCGAAATCCGCCTGCTGCAGCAACGCCTCGGCATCACGACGATCATGGTCACGCACGACCAGCGCGAAGCGATGACGATGGCCGACGAGATCGTCGTGATGGAGAAAGGCCGCATCGCGCAGGTCGGCAAGCCGCTCGACATCTACCGCGATCCGGTCAGCGAGTTCGTCGCCGACTTCATCGGGCTCGGCAACATTCTGCCGGTGCGGTACGACGGCGCGGGCGTCGTGAGCCTGCCGGGCGGACGGCGCATCGCGGTGACGCCGAACCCGAGCGCGCCGCTCGCCGATGCGCGGCAGCCGGGTGCGGCCGGCGACGCGATCCGCCTGCTGGTTCGCCCCGAGGACATCTGCGTGAAGGCGGCCACGGAAGCACCGAACCCGAACCGGCTGCCCGGTACCGTCACGTTCATTCGCGACGTCGGCGCCTCGCTCGAAGCGACGATCGATTGCGTGGGCTTCACGCTGACCGCCGCGACCACGCCGCGCGAAACGCCCGGGCTCGCGCTCGGCATGCCAGTGCTCGCCGAACTGCCGCCGCACGCGTGCAAGCTGATCGCCGCGCGCGCCGCCTGATACCCGAACCCATCACACGGCTTTGCCTGAATAACTACCGTATTACGACAGAGGAACACATCATGAACCAGCGCCCCGCTCTCCAAACGACCCGCCGCGTGTTCGCGACGCTCGCCGCGACGCTCGCGATGACCGCGCTCGGCGCGCTGTGCGCACTGCCGTCGGCCGCGCATGCCGACGCGCTCGACGACATCGCGAAGTCGGGCACCGTGCGCATCGGCGTATTCGAGGACTATCCGCCGTTCGGCTCGATCGGTCCGGACATGAAACCGGTCGGCTACGACATCGACGTCGCCAATCTGATCGGCAAGGCGCTCAACGCGAAGGTCGAACTGGTGCCGGTCACCGGCGACAACCGCATGGCCTTTCTCGCCGACCACAAGGCCGACATGTTGCTGTCGGTCGGCCAGACGCCCGAGCGCGAAAAAGTGATCGACTTCTCGCAACCCTACGCGCCGTACTACCTCGCGGTGTTCGGCCCGAAGTCGCTGCCGGTGAAGACCGCCGCCGACCTCGGCGGCAAGTCGATCTCGGTCGCGCGCGGCACGCTCGAAGACCTGAGCGTGACGAAGATCGCGCCGCCGTCGGCGAACATCAAACGTTTCGACGATCCGAACGGCGCTATTTCGGCGTTTCTTTCTGGTCAGGTACAGTTGATGGTGGTCGGCAACGACGTCGGCGCGACGATTCTCGCGCGGCATCCGGCGAACGATCCGGAGCAGAAGTTCGCGCTGTTCAGCTCGCCCGATCACGTCGGTCTGAACAAGAACGAGCCGCGCCTGAAGGCGAAGGTCGACGAAACGATTGCCAAGGCCCGCAAGGACGGCACGATGAACGCGATTTCGCAGAAGTGGCTGCGCGCGCCGCTGCCGGCCGATTTTTGAAACCTGTGGCGTGGCGCCGTGAAGGCCGCGCCGCGATCTGATCCTACGATGGGCACGAGGCCATGACTTACGCGTTCGATTTCAGCGGCTTCGGCCTGTATGCGGGGATGCTCGCGCGCGGCGCGGCCGTGACGCTCGGCCTCACGGCCGTATCGACCCTGGCGGGTGGGCTGGTGGGGATCGCCGGCGCGAGCATCGCGGCGGCCGGGCCGAAGTGGGCGCGCTGGCTGGTCGCGAGCTACGTCGAGCTGATCCGCAACACGCCGTTTCTGGTGCAGTTGTTCTTCGTGTTTTTCGGCCTGCCGAGCCTCGGCATTCATATCGACGAGATAGAGGCCGCGATTCTCGCGATGACCGTCAATCTCGGCGCGTACGCGATCGAGATCGTGCGCGCCGGCATCGATTCGATTTCGCGCGGTCAGGTGCAGGCCGCGCAGGCGCTCGGCCTGCATGGGCGCCAGGTGTTCCGCTACGTCGTGCTGCCGCAGGCGCTCGCCAACGTGTTTCCCGCGCTGCTCGGCCAGGTGCTGATCGTGATGCTCGGCTCGGCCGTCGTGTCGCAGATCTCGGTGCCCGACCTGACCTATGCGGCGAACTTCATCCAGTCTCGCAACTTCCGCTCGTTCGAGAGCTACGTGATCATCACGGCTGCCTATCTGCTGATGTCGATCGTGTTGCGGCAGCTGTTGAACCGCTTCGGCCGCGGGCTGTTCGCGGGCCGCGCGGCGCGAGGTAACAACCGCAGTAGTAGCGGCAACGACGGCTTGCCGCGCAACTGGCGCAGCCGCCTGATGTGGCGCGGCGCGCGCACCTTGCCGACGGAGCGCTGATCATGGTCGAATTCACGCTGTGGGACATCGCCCGCAACCTGCTGCTCGCCGCGCGCTGGACCGTGCTGCTGTCGCTGATCGCGTTCGTCGGCGGCGGGATCGTCGGGCTCGTGCTGCTCGCGATGCGCGTGTCGCCGATCGCGTGGCTGCGCCGCGTCGTCGTGCTGTACGTCGAGGTGTTTCAGGGCACGCCGCTCTTGATGCAGCTTTTTCTCGCCTTCTTCGGCTTGCCGCTCATCGGCATCGACGTGTCGCCGTGGGCCGCCGCGACCGTCACGCTGACGCTCTATACGAGCGCGTATCTGGTCGACATCTGGCGCGGCTGCGTCGAAGCGGTGCCGCGCGGTCAGTGGGCCGCGGGTGCGAGCCTCGGCATGACGTTCGGCCAGCAGTTGCGCTACATCGTGTGGCCGCAGGCGCTGAAGATCGCGGTCGCGCCGAGCGTCGGTTTTCTCGTGCAGGTGGTCAAGAGCACCGCGCTCGCGTCGATCATCGGCTTCGCCGAACTGACGAAGACCGGTACGATGATCACGAATGCCGCGTTCCGGCCGTTTCCGATCTACGGCATGGTCGCGATGATCTACTTCGCGATGTGTTTTCCGCTGACCTGGTATGCTCGCGTGCTCGAAAAGCGGCAGAAGGTGGGACAGCATCGGTGACCCTATCAACAAACGTGTTTGTTGTTGTCACTCCGGTCGATTTTTGGGGACCGGAATTGGCACAACACTGGAATGCGGAAGATGATCCGAATAGGCTTGCTTCGCTAGCGGCACCAGCGTCGTATCGGTAAATAATGTATCGCTCGGGAGACTCGTTCCGCCCGCTATTGGGTATCAGTACGACTAACCCTTTCGGATCGAGATAAATGGCGGCTGGGCGTTCGCTCTCGGCGAAATCGACGCGCTCCCATCGCCCCGCCTTCGTGTTGTAGCGGATCGCAACGCCTTGGAGATAGTTCGATGTGAATTCGCCGGATATCACGAATACGCGCTCCTTTGAACCGATACATGCCACCTGTATTTCATCGCCCCGCGATTGATCCTCGTCCCCCGCATAAAGTCGTACCGGCGCGGTGCTGTTCTTGCTGAGATAGAAAACCGCCGTGCTATCTATGGGATGATCGCGCAGCAATGCGAGCGTATGACTCTGATCGCTTCCGAGTCCGCAACGCGTGACCACTTCCATACCGATAGCGGATTGCGAATCGGCGACGTAGCCAATACACAGGATCGCGATAAAGGCGGCTATTCTCATTTCACCGTATCCGGAAGGGGTTGCATTGAATCGGATCGGCGCTCAGGCCGTCCGCGCACCCCGTGATTTTCTTATAGTAGACGCCGTTGGACAGGCCGCGATAGCGTTTACACGCTGCATTTCTCCATTGGATTTCCTCGTCAATTTTCTGGCAATGCCCCACAATCTGTCTCCTTGTGCCAAATTCCTCCCCCGCAACCAACCGAAATCATTGAAAGGTTACAACGCATCGGCGTGTAACCCTTTTTTTGTTTTTGCGACTTTCTACTAATTGTCAAGACCTGACCCAACTCACGTGTGATGCAATGGCATCGTTGCGTGCCCGGTATGCCGGGCCGCCGATGGATGCGCTTACGGTGGTGGTGAACCGGTGCTGTGATGGCGTCAAGCCGACGCCTGATGAATACCGGGCCGCTATGGAACAGGCGGATGAGGCCGGCAGGCGCGAACAGCTGTTGCACAACTGCTGGAGAAGATCGCAGCGGAACAGCGCATGTGGCATCGTGGCGGATCGCCCCTGAGGCCCACTCTCTGGAATCACGCGTAACCGCGAAAGGCCCGCTCGCCGGGCCTTTTCGCAGGCAAAGCCCCGCCGAAGCGGTGGTAGCGAGCCGAACTCAGAGATCAACGAAACGCGGCAACAGGTCTTGGTCGGCGAGGCGGATTTCGATATCATTAGCCGAATTGACGTGCTCCCGGTTGTTCACGTCAAAGACTTCATCCGTCACGCTGACGATGATCGTGCCTTGCTGCTTGCCATCGCACATGACAGGGATAAGGGCGCGCGCTTCGGGCACTTGGGCGGCTGTGAGAGCGTGCGGTAGGTAGAGCATCCAGCTTACGCCGGGACGATTATCGAAAACCGAGTTGGCAAAGTACTTGCGTGGACCGAAGATGGCATAGGACGGCGCATACACTTCTACGACTTTCGTGACAATCTGCGCGACGGCTTGATACCCCCCAAGTCGAGATGATTCATTTGATCTTTCTTTGACATTAAAGTCGAATTGTTGGGAGAAACCATCTCCACCATCGATAGATATCGTGAATGAAGCACCATCTTTCTGTGCCGCCCCATTCCAAATCCCAATTGATTTTGGATCATCCCTCGATTTTCCCTTGTATTCTTTTGTCATCTCATCAATGGCCGTAGGCAAAGGTTGACGATTCTCTCCGTAAACGCGATACCGAAGCGCTTCCTCGGCGCTGCCCCCCTGGATATACCACTCCTTAAGCATTGCATCTTGACTTGCAAGTGCATCAACTACAGGCCTTAAGCGACGCAGATGAAATTCGAAGTCGGCATTGGGTAAATTGGGCGTATCCCTATACTGAGCAAATAGATTCATTGCGATCTCAAGGTTGGTAGACAGAAGGGACGCCGTTTTTCAGCAGCGTTGGCATTATGTATTCCCTTGCTTTAGGTGTCCCAAAATACCACATCAATCTCGATGGAGGGTTGGCATTCACTTTCTTCGCCTGCTCTGCGATGGTATCGGCCATACTTTTGAATCCCGCAAACCAAAAGACCGGTTCATCGTCTTCATCTAGGAACTGATCGTAGTCATCCTTTGCCTCTTGCAATAGGCACTGTGCCGTCACAAAGCCATCGAAATCAGTTCCAAGCCACGCCCACTCCTGATTCCAACCACCGCGAGTCTCGCGGCCTTTGGCGTCAGTGTCGATCCCATATGCTTTTCCGGTGATACGGGCTTGATAACGCCGGGACTTCGGACTCATACCGTACCTGCGCGTGATTTCATCGCCCTTCTCTGGTGGGCACTTGCATGGCCTTTCGCGCTCGCGGCTCCGGTCACGCGGTAGTTCGCCCCATCCGCCGTCTGCACCCGCGCCAGTTCCGCTGCTGCCCGCAGGACCAGCAGACGGTGCGGTGGTGGGGACCGGAATAGGTATTGGCATTGCCTGCGCCATTGCGTTTGCTGCGCGTGCGAGCGTCGCCGGGAATGGAATACCCATCAGCGTTTCTCCTTCATTTCCTGTTGTCTTTTACCCGTCGCCTGTAGCAGCATTTCGAATCGCTGTTCAGCCGGAACGCCTGATTTGTGCAGCCATGCTATGACCGCCGGAATCCAGTAAAACCCCGGCGTGGTTGCTTCCGCATACAGGAAATCGACTATCGGCACGTCACGCGTAAAGCGGAGTACCTTTGTTTGCGCGAAGGCCGCATTAAGCCGGTCGCGCAAGGTCGGATCATTGGCCAGCGCGGGATAGTCGCGCACGATATGACCACGGATAAAGTCCACATAGTTACGGTCTTCGTAGTCTTTCAGAAGCGCCCATTGTCCTTCAGTAAATTCCATTGTCGTTGATGGTGAACCGTCGTCCTTCGTTGAGGTAGTGCCAAGCTTCGGCAGCCCTGAAAAGATCGCGCTCGCTCTTGCCGTGGCATACCGCATTGAGCGCATGCAACACCCTGGGGTCCCAGAAGCGCAGCAGAGCGGATCGTCCGTCCGGTATTCGGGTATTCAGGTGCGGGCGCAGCTTTGCGGCCTGCCTCTCCAGGCTCTCTGAGGTGATCAGCCAGATCACGCCAGGGCGGGCCTGTTCGAGTTCGCGCAGGTTCGCAAGATGGTCGGGGGTCGTCTTCGGATCAAACAGCCACGGCCCCGCGTGTGCGAGTGCCATGTCGTTCGTGCCCGCGAACAGCGAAACCGTCCTATCGTTTTCGGGCGTGAGTTGCTGGCCGGTATGCTGCTGGTACTGGATGCCATCCACTAGCGCCAGCACGTGGCCACTAAAGTGCCGTTCCCCATACTGGCGAAGCTGCTCATTGACAGAGGTGGGAATCATCAGCGTTCCAGGGTCATCGCGCCTTGCCCGGCAGCGTGGATCATGCATTCGAGACAGATAGACGACTGCGGAAGCGCCGACCGGGGCGTTGCGCGGTGGATCGATAACGGGCCTTTTTTCTGCGCGGAATCAGGGGAGCGTCCGCGACAATCGCATGCCCACGCGTAACCGAGGGCCTCGGCCATGTCGTAGCCGTTTGAATACGACCGAAGCCTATCGAACGAGCGCTGTCCACTGGCTCGTGAGCCTGGGCAGCGATAAATCGGTGTCAGGCCGCCGCGTTTCCAACGGCATTTGAGCCCGAGCCCGGCGAGGACGGACGGAAAGCCTGCCAATGGGTGGCGGGCGTGCCGGATGGTTGATCATCTGCGGATGGTCATTCACTTGAACGAAACCCAGATACGAACCCTGGAACAGGTGCGCGCTGTACTCGACGGAACTCAAGCCTTGGTATTCGCTCCGGCTACCGATGCAGGTGCCCGCTGCGAGTGGATTGCGTCGGTCCTCAAACGCTTTCGCTACGGTCACCTGAAGCGGGGCGATCGCGGGCTGCTATTGCGCTATCTGCGCCGCTTTGGCGGATTCAGCCGCGCCCATCTCACCAGGCTCGTGCTGCGCTGGCTCGACGGCAGCAACCTGGTCAGCCCCAAACGTAAGGCCCCGCCCAACGCCTTTGCGCGACGCTATACGGAAGCTGACCTGGACGCGCTGGCCGAGGTCGAACGCGAGTACGGCCGGCTATCAGGACCGGCCACGGTAGCCGTGCTGCGACGCATGTATCAGCTCTATGATGACGAGCGTTTTGTCCGGCTGCAGCAGTTGTCCTCATCGCACCTGTACAACCTAAGGCGGTCCGCCTCGTACCGGGCCCGCCATACCGTGCGCACGAAGACACGCAGCGATCCCAAAGGCGCCGCCATTGCCATGCGGCGTGCGCCCACGCCGGAGAACCGCCCCGGCTTCATCCGCATCGACAGCGTGCATCAGGGCAACTTTCGCAGCGATCGGGGGCTGTACCACATCAACGCGGTGGACTGCGTCACCCAGTGGGAGGTGGTCGCCAGCGTGCAGACGTTAGCGCGCGAACACATGCTGCCCGTACTGCGCGACATGATTGACCAGTTCCCGTTCCAGATCCTGGGGTTTCACAGCGACGGCGGCACCGAGTACATCAACTACGAGGTGGCCGACATGCTCGAAAAGGAACGCATCGAGTTCACCCGGTCCCGCCCGCGCCACTGCAACGACAACGCCCTGGCGGAATCAAAGAACGGCAATGTCGTGCGCCGCCAGTTCGGTTACTCGCATGTTCCGGCCAGTTACGCCGAACAGTTCAATGCCTTCTGTTCCGGACATCTGAATCCGTTTCTGAATCTGCATCGGCCGTGCCTGTTCGGCACCGAGGTGCCCGATCCGCGCAAGAAGGGCCGCACACGCCGGGTTCACCGGCACAAGGATGTGATGACTCCACTGGACAAACTGCTCACGCTGCCAGACGCGGGCAGCTTCCTGCGCGAAGGCATTACCGTCGACAGCCTGCAACAGCAGGCCCGCAGCCAAACCGACATCGAAGCCGCACGCCAGGTCCGCGAAGCCCGTGAGGCGCTGATGGACCCCATTGCCGTCGAAGTGCGCGCCCGATACGGCGATGTCTGGAGCTACGCGCGTGAAAGCGCAGCCTAGTCCCTATATTGGCCGCGCAGGGGAAGCGGCTACGGGCTACGCCCTCCACCGCTTCCCCTGCGCAACACGCACGCCACATCGATCAACATTCAATCGACCCATGCCTTTAAACTGATGGCTTCAATCAACGATCAACTATCAGGAATATCCGCTTCCCGTTCCCGCTCTCCAGGCTCATTTCGGTATTGGAAAGCTCTAATTCTGAAGGTTTCAGGCACATTCTTGCTGGCACAGGACTAAAATGATTGCATCGAGCCGCCTGTGCCGTTATTGATTGACGCCGATTAGTACTTTGTCCATGATGCGTCCATATCCGCCAGTTCACTTTTCAATATTTCTTTCACTCAATATGGATACCGCGATCCTTTCGTCAATCGTTGCTGGTTCGGCCGCCTTGCTCGGCGGCGCTCTCACCGCCGTTATCCAGATGCAGACGCAGCGGAGCAATCATCGCTTTCAGATCGAGCAGGAGACATTGAAACGGAATGGCGAGTTGCGCGAGAAAGAGAAAGCTCTTGCCCTTGAGCGACTGGCTACAGTGCATCGGCAGTTGACCGCCATAGGTCGAGAGTTCTCACAAGACAGCATAGATATCAACTGGCGCGCTGAAATGGGCGAATATGAATATGATCAGCGCTACCTGTCTATCCGCAAGGAAACCGATGAACTGCGAATGATCTGTGGGCTTTACGAGCCGTCTCTGTACGACGACGTTGAAATGCTCCACGGCGAAATGAACTTGTTCTGGGGAAACTTCAAGAATGTCCTGTACCTAACGGCTCATGAAAAAAGAGTCGATCACACGACGCCGTGCCTCGACCGCGCACACTCGGCCGCAATGGAAATTTCCCGACAAACGTCGGCATTGAAGGCGCGCCTAGCCGAACGAGCGCGCCATTACCGATCGGCCGGCTGATTCAGCATCGGCCCGCGTCGCACGGAGCGCCGACCGCAGCACCAGAAAGCTGACGACCCGATGCCCCGGCCGCCCCAGCATCTTGCGGCCCGGCCGGCGCCTGCCAAGGCGAGACGTGAATGGTTCGCGTCGAATAATCGGTACCGTTCAAGCCGAAAAGCAGGCCCAATGCCAGCAATGCGGTGACCTCCGCGATGCGCAGCATCGGCGAGGCACGGCGCAAATCCATGAAGTAGATCGCCACCAGCAACCCCTTTGCCACTGCGATAAACAGGTTGATCGCGCTATTCCACGCGCCCAGACGCAATGCATGCAACGGCTCGACGCGAAACTGCCGATTCGCTGCCGACATTTGGTTTTCTGAAGTTCAAGTCGGAGCATCTCCGGGATCAGACCGCCATGCGCGAGCGAGCGCCATCTCATGATCGCCTGCTGACCCCGGTGGATACGTCCTGCCGGGAAGCGATCCTGATGCGCGAGACGAACCACGCCGCGAGCACGAACCACCCCGCTGCGACGACGAACGCGACGACATAGGCGGGTCCGGCACCGGCAAACGCCTTGACCCATGACAGCATCCACCCGGTGGCGGCAGGGCCGAGGATCTGCGGTAGCACCATCGACACTTGCCAGATGCCCATGTCCTTGCCGCTGGACGCATCGTCTGGCAACACTTGCAACGCGAGTGCCCAATCGACGGCTTGATAGGTTCCGTAAGCGGCGCAGAAAACCAGCCCGACCGCGATCACCAGCAACAGGTTTGGATGCAACGCCAGCAGGACAAAGCCAATCGCGGCTCCGGCCATGATCCAGCTGGTCAGGCGGACGACGGGAACGACGCCGTGCCGGTCGGCGAGCCGTGCGCCCAGCAGGCTGGCCGGGATCGCTAGCACCACGCCGACGCCAAGCAGCCCATTCAGGAGACTGGTCGGATGACGAATGCCGATCACGTCCTGCAGGTAGTACAACATGAAGGCGAAGATCGACCAGATTCCCATGTTGCCGAACAGACGGGTTACCAGCACCCAGTAAAAGTTTCGGTGCAGACGTGGATCGAGATAGAACGAGCGCATGAACGTGACGAGCTCGAACCGTTGTCGGGATCTGACAGGTGTCGGCTCGCGCGAGCCGCGAATCGTCAGCCAAAGGCAGAGCAACATGATCGCAATGAACGCGGCAACCGTAGGATACAGGTGGCCCGGCGAATAGAGGACAACGAGCACCACGTTGCCAGTGATCGTGCCGAGCACGGTCATCACGTTGAGCCACGCGCTCGCGCGGTTGGTTTCCTGTTTTGGCACGACATCGGGCACCAGCCCGGCGTACGGCCCCGCCGCCCAGTTCCACCAGAACTGGAGATGCAGGAACGCGAGGGTATACATCCCCACGCTGCCCCCGCCGTTGAATGAAGCAAGCCATACCAGTGCAACCGCAATGCCGAGCACGCCGGTGACGAGAAACGGTCGCCGGCGTCCATGTTTTGCAGAGCAGCGATCCGAAAGAGCGCCGGCCAGTGGCGCCACGATCATCGCAATGAATGCGCCGGACGCAATGACGGAGCCGGCCACGCCTTCCTTCAACGCGGCATCGCGTCCGAGCATATCGGCGACCTGTGCCGGCACGAGCACCGGAACGACCGTCATCCATTGGGTAAAGAGCGCAAACCACAGCGACGCGATCTGTATGTGACTGAGCGTCGACAGGCGAGAAGCCGACGGTGTGACCGACACGTTTCGGGCTTGCCTGGGTAGGGTCATGTCGGAAGTCCATGAGCTTCGCGCAGAGACTTCGACGCCGCACGGCGGACGAAGGTCGTGGCCAATTCCGAGAGCCGTTCGAACACGACGGGGACTCCCATAGGACCAATGCGCCTGTATCGGTCGTGGTGCAAATGTCGGCATTGGCCGACGGCGAGTCCATCGACGAAGGCGCGGTGTGGCCGCCCCACTATGATAGCTGCCGTCGGTTGGCCCACAACCTGAAACGGCGCGAGGTCGGCAAGCGCGCTTCTGCGCCGCACTTAGCGACCGATCAACGCCCCGCCTGCGTCGACTGCCGCAACTTCGCCACCTCCGCCGCACCGACCGCCGGCGCGCCGTTGTTCCAGCCAGCCCGCACGAAGCTCAGCACATCGGCGATCTGCTGATCGTCGAGCACCGCGGCGAAGCCGGGCATCGGAAACGGCGACGGCACGCCGTCGATCACGAGATCGCCGGTGCCGTTCAACGTGACGTTGATCAGCGACGACGCGTCCTTCGCGAGCACGTTCGGATTGCCGGCGAGAGGCGCGAGCATCGGCGCGAAGCCGTGCCCGTCGACGCCGTGGCAATGCATGCAATACGCCGTATAGACGCGTGCGCCGGCATCGTTCGCGGGGCGATCGAGCGACACCTTCGTCGCCTGCGGATCGTACGTATAGGCCGCCGCGCCGGTGCCGCCGACCGGCGGCAGCGACTTCAGATACGTCGAGACTGCCGCGACGTCCTGATCGCTCATCGCTTGCGTGCTGTTGTTGATCACGCTCGTCATCGCGCCGAACGCCGATGCATGGCGATTCGCGCCGGTCTTCAGGAACGTGCGCAGATCCTCGTCGCTCCAGCGGCCGAGCCCGGTGTTGTGCTCGCCCGTGAGGTTCGACGCGAACCAGCCGTCGAGCAGCGCGCCGCTCAGGAATGCGCTGCCGCTTTCGTCGAGCGCACTTTCCTGGAACGCAACACCGCGCGGCGTGTGACACGACCCGCAATGTCCGAGCCCTTGCACCAGATACGCGCCGCGATTCCACGCGACGTCTTTGCCCGGCTTGTCGCGATACGCACCCTTCTCGAGAAACGCCATGTTCCAGAACATCAGCGGCCAGCGCATGTTCAACGGCCACTTGATGTCGGACTCGCGATTCGCCTGCTGCACTGGCGCGACGCCGTGCATGAAGAACGCGTACAGCGCCTTCACGTCGTCGTCGTCGACCTTCGCGTAGGACGGATACGGCATCGCCGGATACAGGTTGTGGCCGTCTTTCGCGACGCCCTCACGCAGCGCCCGCGCGAAGTCGGCTTCGGTGTAGCCGCCGATGCCGGTCCGTGCGTCGGGCGTGATGTTGGTCACGTAGATGCGGCCCATCGGCGTGTTCATCGGCAGGCCGCCGGCGAACGGCTTGCCTTTCGGCGCGGTGTGGCAAGCGGCGCAATCGCCGAGTTGAGCGAGGTAAGCGCCGCGTTGCACGAGCGTTTGATCGGCTGCGCCGGTGGCTGACGCAGTTGCGGCATCAGCATGCGCCTGGGCGATAAACGGCAATGCGACGCATAGCGCCGCGCCAAGACCCTTCAGCATTTTTTTCATGTCGGGCTCCTTTCGCGTCAGGCGTTGTGCAGTTGGCGGCCAACCGGCAATTGCCGCAGCCGCGTGCCGGTGGCCGCATAGATCGCGTTGGTCAGCGCGGGCGCGAGCGCCGCGGTGCCGGGTTCGCCGATGCCGCCGGGCGCCTCGCCGCTCTTCACGATATGCACGTCGATCGGCGGCGTCTGGTTGATGCGCAGCATCCGGTAGTCGGTGAAGTTGTTCTGCTCGACGCGACCGTCCTTGATCGTGATCTCGCTATAAAGCGCCGCCGTGATACCGAAGATGATGCCGCCCTGCACCTGCGCTTCGATCGTGTTCGGGTTGACGAACATCCCGCAATCGACCGCGCAGTTGACGCGCTTGACCGTCACTTCGCCCTGCTCGACCGCGACCTCGACGACGATCGCGAAGAAGCTGCCGAACGCGTGCATCACCGAGATGCCGCGCCCTTGCCCCTTGGGCAGCGCGCTGCCCCAGTTGCCCGCTTGCGCGGCCAGGTTGAGTACGTTCAGCGCGCGCGGCGATTTGCCGAGCAGATCGCGCCGGTACTGCACCGGATCGATCTTCGCGTGCGCGGCGAGTTCATCGATGAAACTCTCGACGACGAACGTGCCGCGCGTCGGCCCGACGCCGCGCCAGAACGCGGTGGGCACCGCGTGCGGTTCCACGCGCACGTAGTCGACCAGCTGGTTCGGCAGGTCGTACGGCAGATCGGCGGCGACCTCCACCGCATCGGGGTCGAGCCCGTTCTTGAACGCGGGCGGCGCGAAGCGCGCCATGATCGACGACCCGGCGATGCGATGCTGCCACGCGATCGGCTTTCCGTTCGCGTCGAGCCCGGCCGAGATCGTGTCGTAGTAGTACGGCCGGTACATGTCGTGCTGGATGTCCTCCTCGCGCGTCCACAGCACCTTGACCGGCGTCGACACCTGTTTGCCGACCTTCACGGCCTGCGTGACCATGTCGGTTTCGAGCCGCCGTCCGAAGCCGCCGCCGATCAGATGGTTGTGCACGATGATCTTGTCGGCGGGCAAGCCCGTGACCGCGACCGCCGCATCGACGACACGCGTCGGCACCTGCGAGCCGAGCCAGATTTCGCAGGCGTCGCCGCGCACGTGGACCGTGGCGTTGACCGGCTCCATCGTCGCGTGCGCGAGGAACGGCTGCTGGTAGACCGCGTCGACGCGCGACTTCGCATCGCCGAACGCGCGGCCGACGTCGCCGTCCTTGCGCGCCACCGCGCCGCCATGTTGCGAGGCCGCCGCGAGATCGTCGACGATGCGCTTCATCGATACTTGCGCGCCCGCGCCTTCGTTCCACTTGATGTCGAGCGCCTGCAGGCCGCGCTTCGCGGCCCACGTGTGAGCGCCGATCACCGCGACCGCGTTGTCGAGCTTGATGACCTCGCGCACGCCGGGGATCGTCTTCGCATGCGTATCGTCGACGCTCGCGAGCGTGCCGCCGAACACCGGACAGTTCGCGATCGCCGCGTAAACCATCTCGGGCAAGCGCACGTCGAGGCCGAACTGCGCGGTACCGTCGACTTTCTCCGGCGAATCGAGACGCTTCGCCGGCGTGCCGATCAGCTTGAAGTCCTTCGGGTCTTTCAACGGCACGTTCTGTGGCGCGGGCAGCGCGGAGGCGGCCTGCGCGAGCTGACCATAGCTCGCGCTGCGATTACTGGCCGGGTGTATCACCTGACCGGCCTGCGCATGACAACTCGCCGGATCGACCTGCCACTGCTGCGCGGCCGCGTTGATCAGCATCACGCGCGCAGTCGCGCCCGCGCGGCGCATCGGCTCCCACGCGAAGCGGATCGACGTCGAGCCGCCGGTCAACTGCCCGCCGAGCAGCGGGTCCATGAAGAGCTTTTCGTTGGGCGGCGCGTGATCGAGCGTGACCGTGCCGAGCGGCACTTCGAGTTCCTCGGCGATCAGCATCGGAATCGACGTATAGACGCCCTGACCCATCTCGACCTTCGGTATCACGAGCGTGACCTTGCCGGCGTTGTCGATCTGGATGAACGCGTTCGGCGCGAACACGCCGCTTTGCGGCGCCTCGTTCGCATCGCCGCCGATCACGCTCTTGCCCGCCTTCTGATCCTGGCTCGCGGCCGGCATGCTGAAGCCGAGCAGCAGACCGCCGCCGGCCGCGGCGCCGACCGTCACGCCGAATTTGAGGAAGCCGCGCCGCGAGATGCCGCGTGCATGCCGCGTGTCGGTGTCAGCCGGCTGCGCGCCGTTCTGTGCATCGAGCAATCCCTGAGACATGTCAGGCCCCCTTCGCGGCGTGCTTGATCGCCGCGCGCACGCGGTGATAGGTTCCGCAGCGGCAGATGTTGCCCGCCATCGCGGCGTCGATGTCGGCGTCGCTCGGATTGGGATTGCGCGCGAGCAGCGACGCCGCCGACATCACCTGCCCCGACTGACAGTAGCCGCATTGCACGACGTCGAGCTCACGCCAGGCCTGCTGCACTTTCTGGCCCGTGGGCGTGGCGCCGAGCGCTTCGATCGTGACGATCTTGCGGTCGCCGACCGCCGCCGCCGGGAACACGCACGAACGCACCGCGACGCCATCGAGATGCACGGTGCATGCGCCGCATTGCGCGATGCCGCAGCCGAACTTGGTGCCGGTCAGCCCGACGAGATCACGCAGCACCCACAGGAGGGGCATGTCGGGCGGGGCATCGACGGTATGGGTTTCGCCGTTGATATTGAGCGTTGTCATGAGCGGCTCCGGGTGGGGACGTTGTTGTGGTCACGCGGTTTAGATCGCGACACCGCACCAGACCGCCGACATGCACCGGTTTTGTTCGGCGTGTCGCGCTAATAAGCCATGAAATGCGGCCTGTGAGCGAGCGGGTGTCGCAAGAAAACCGGCCGATTGTAGTCGTGTCGAAAGAAGTTCGCTTTGGCGGTGTCAGGCGGCACATCGCATGCTGTGCGCGGTGGATCGCATGTGTCGGCTGGAGCGATGCGTTACCATCGACGGATCGATCCGTTAGCGTGATCGCGCGACCCGCTGCATCGCACTGCGTGGTGTTGCGACGCACGATTCCGTCGAATCACCTCAGCCGCTGGAGCCGCCGATGAACGACCCGCAATGCACTCAATTCCTCACGGACATTCGCCGACCATTGCTTGCGCTGCACAAGGCGATTCTCGATCACGAACGCGCCGCGTACGAAAAGGAGTTCGGCCCGGTAACGCCGGCGGCATTCCTGCAGGTGCTGATCAACGGCTCGGGGTTTCGTTGGCTGACGCCGCTGTCGACGGTGATCGCGAGCGTCGACGAAGTTCTCGACGACGCGGAAGCCGAGGCCGGCGACCGTCTCGCGACCGCCGAGGCCGTGGTCGGCCTGTTCTCGCCCGATCAACCGCACAATCACTTCCTGCCGCGTTATCTGCCGCTCTTGCAGGCCGATCCCGCGATCCTGCATTACCACGGTGAGGTATCGCGGCTGCTGCGCGGAGGGCAAACGACGTAAGGGCGATTCGCACCAGGCACGGCGGCGGCGCGTGCGCTGCCTGCCGGCTCCTGCATTGCCTCACCGTTCATAAACGGCTGCGGGTCGAGGCCGCATGCTTGATCGTCGGTATTCTTGCGCAGATCGAGCGGAATGCTCTGACGTGAAGGTACTTTTGCAACGATTCGTCGACCGCCGGAATGCGCGGTCGATCAAATTACCTGGTTTAGCTGAATAAATTCAAGGTGAGCTTTTCCGGGAACGTCGAAGCTCAGCCGCGCCCCTGCGGCAGATAAGGCAGCGGATCGACCGGCTTGCCGTCGCGCCGCACTTCGAACCCCACCGACACACGCGAGTTGTTCTCGTCGCCCATCTCCGCGATCTGCTGTCCCTTGCGGACGATGTCGCCCATCTTGACCATCAGCTTGCGGTTGTGCGAATACGCGGTCAGAAAATCCTTGTTGTGCTGGACGATGATCAGACTGCCATAGCTGTTCAGTCCGGTGCCCGCGTACATCACCTTGCCGTCGGCGGCGGCTCGCACCGGATCGCCCGCGTTGCCGCCGATTTCGATGCCGCGTGTTTCGCCGGGCTGGAACGCTTCGACGACGCTGCCCGCGGCAGGCCATGCGAGCGTCACGCTGCTCGCGTGCCGGCGGGTTTCCTGCGTGACTTCGCGCACTGCGGTGGCATCCGGCGCCGGCGCGGCGGACTGTGTCGAAGCTTGCGCCGACGTTTGCGCTGTCGCTTGTGACGCACGCTGCGCCGCGGATTGCGCCGCCGCCTTCGCGGCGGCCGCCGCATTGGCCGCCTGCACCGCGCGCACCGTTTCCGGCGACGCAACGTGCAGCACCTGCCCCGGCTTCAGCCGCGCCGACACCTTCAATCCGTTCCATGCCTGCAACTGCTTGACGCTGATGTGATGATGCTGCGCAACCCGCGCGAGCGTGTCGCCGCGCCTGACCCGATACACGAGCGGCGGCGATTTTTTCAGCGGCGCGTTATCGCTGGCGTCGATCGACAGCGGCGCGGCTGCCGCCGGGTCGCCGGACGCCGCTCCCGTCGCATTCGCCGCCGGCACGCCGGACGCCGCGTTGGCGCTGGTTGCCGCACCGTTCTGCGCATTTGGCTGCCCGACGTTCGCACAACCGCTGACGGCCAGCGCGACCCACGCGCCAGCGAGACTTGCCAATAACGTTCTGTCGAAACGCTTTCTCATCCTGTTCGACTCCTGCTCTATGAATGCGCAAGCCGGATAGCCCGATGCCGCGGACGAGGTGCGCGATCTTCGGCCGCGCGGCCTTCCCGACGGCACGGCGAAGCCGCCTCGTATGGCGCTCATTTCCTGCCTGCTGGCCGATCAAATTTCTCGCGGAATTCTAAAGTGTCGTTTAACAAAAACGCCCTGCCCCACACACTCTGATACAGACGTTACGAGCCGTATTTCCGCGTTACGACGGCACGTGTATTGGGACGCCAACGACGCACACATCACCGCTTCGCCGCGGCGCGTTCAGACTTGTTGACATTCGACTTATCGGCAGGCGCGAGGGGAACTTGAATAGCCATGCGTCGCGTCGGAGGGCGCAAAAAAGGCCAGCCTTCGGAATCCGAAGGCTGGCCGATCTGCGTTTGAAGGGCAGCGAACTAGAACTTATGCCGGATCGCCGCGCGCACGACGACCTGCTTCGACGTCGACGACGGCGATTGCGTGCCGGGGATGAATGCGAAATCGAGGATCGACAGCGTGGAATCGCCGGTGACCTGTTGATAGGCGCCCTGCAGATAAAGGTCGGTGCGCTTGGACAGGTTGTAGTCGGCCATCAGGCCGAACGTATGGATGCGCGGCTTCACGCCGCCGTTCGATGCGTCGTAGGTTTCCATCGTGTACACGTACTGCGCGCCGACGAACAGCACCGGCGAAATCTGATATTTGCCGTTGATCTCGAAGTTCTGATACTTGAGCGAATTCAGCAGCACGCCCGGCGGTGTGACGGGCACGAGCGGCACCAGCGGCTCGATGCCGAGATAGCCGTTTGCGGTCGGCTCCAGGTAGTTCGAGTTGCTATAGACGAAGCCCGCCGTCGCCGGTCCGATCGTATAGGTGATGCCGCCGCCGAACACGCGCAGGCGCGTCGCGACGAAGCCGGCGTCGTTCGCGGTGATCGCCCCGTTCGAGCCGTTGCCCGGATTGTCGGCCTGCAGATAGGCGGCCGCGACCAGCAGCCCGCCGTACGTGTACCGGCCGCCGAAGCTGTAGGCGCGATTGTTGGCGAAGTTCGTGTCGTTGCTGAAGCTGTAGGTGCCGCCGAACTGGAAGCCCGAGATCGACGGGGTCGTGTACTTGACGGTGTTGTCGAGGCGGAACGTGTTGTCGGTGTTGTCGTTGTCGTACGGATGCGAGAACAGCTCGCCGCCCCAGTTGCCGTTGGCCGTGGTCTGCGCGAGATAATCGACGACCGAGTCATATTGCCGGCCGACCGTCAGCGTGCCGTACGCCTCTGAACTGAGTCCGACGAAAGCCTGCCGGCCGAACAGGCGGCCGCCCTGCCCGAGCCGCCCGGAATTCAGATCGAAACCATTCTCGAGCTGGAAGATCGCCTTCAGGCCGCCGCCGAGATCTTCGGAACCCTTCAGGCCCCAGCGGCTTCCCTGCGCAAGACCGCTGGCGAGTTCATAAACATGGCCGTGGCCGACATTGTTCGTGTAGTTGATGCCTTCGTCGATCACGCCGTACAGCGTGACGCTAGTCTGCGCGGCGGCAGGCGCGGCAAGAACGGCAGACGCAGCAATGGAGACAGCCAGCGCGAACACTTGCTTGTTCATGATGATCTCCCTGCACCGCGAGTGATAGGACAACTCGATCCGGCCGCTTTGTTCTCTTTGCTCTTTATTCTCGTCACTTTTCCAGCAGTTCTGAAGACTGCTCCAATGGCTGCGCTTTTCCGGAAATCCTCACATGACATCGTCCGGGCGTCCATGAGTGGATGCGCCAAGCATCGAGAATGTTGCTAATTCTCCACTGCGTGTTGCTGCCTCTTTTTTCGTAACGTCGCTTCAGGTAAACAGCAGCCGCTGCTGCCCGTCTCGCTGCGTCATTGTCATGAAAAGAAATATAATCCTGCGCCTTGCTGCGATGCAACGGAACTCGGCGTCACAGCGAAGGTCATCTTCACAGCCCGCTGACACGGCCGCCTTGCGATACCGGTCGAGCGTGGCGAGATGGGCCACAGGCGACGCCAGCACGGATCACCTCACCGCCGCAGCACCCAATCCCATATTAAAAAGCCTTGTGAGACGCCCGCCGCGCTGGATCAGCGCGCCGTCGCACGGGGCTGCTTTTGACGCAAACAATGGCCAAGTCATCTTCCCGCCTGATCGAGCTCGACTTTTTCCGCGGACTGGTTCTGCTGATCATCGTCGTCGATCACATCGGCGGCAGCATTCTGTCGCGCGTGACGCTGCACGCGTACGCGCTATGCGATGCCGCCGAAGTATTCGTGTTCCTCGGCGGCTTCGCGACCGCCACCGCCTATGCGACGCTCGCCGAGCGGCGCAATGAGACGATCGCGCGCGGCCGCTTCCTGCGCCGCTCGTTCGAGATCTATCGCGCGTTTCTCGTCACTGCCGGGCTGATGCTGCTGGTCAGCGCGCTGCTAACCGCATTCAGCATCGACGGGCCGAATCTCGCCACGACCGATCTCGACGACCTGATCGACACGCCGCTTGCCGCGCTGCGCGACATCGTGCTGCTACGCCGCCAGCCGTACCTCGCGTCCGTGCTGCCGATGTACGCGTTGTTCGCGCTGCTGGTGCCCGCGATCCTGCCGCTCGCGCGCAGCAAGCCTTGGCTGCTGGTCGCCGGCAGCGTCGCGCTGTGGGCCGGCGCACCGGCGGTCAGCCAGTACCTTCCCGCCGCGCCCGACATGCACTGGGACTTCAACCCGTTCGCGTGGCAACTGATGTTCGTGCTCGGCGTGCTCGCGCGCTGCCAGCCGGTGTATCAGCGCACCAGCGCGCATCGATCCGGATGGCTCGTCAGCGTGCTGGCGTTCGCGGTGGTCGTGGGCGCCGCGTACTACAAGCTCGTTCTGCTGCATGCGCCACTTGCCGCGAGCCTCAAGCAGAACCTGTCCTACCTGCGCGCGGGGAACTTCCTCGCGATCGCGTGGCTCGTCGCCAATCTGGTCGAGCTCGGCTGGGCGAAGAAGGTCGCGCGGCGGCTGCCGTGGGTCGGCGCGATCGGGCGTCAGGGTTTGCTGTGCTTCATTGCCGGCGCGGTGATTTCGCTGGTGATCGACTCGCTGCTCTACGCGGCGACCGATGGTTACCTGAACTATCCGCTCGGACTGCTCGCCGATGCGGCCGCGGTCGGCGCGCTGTTTGCCGTCGCGTTGGCCGTGGAACCGCTGAAGCGGGTCGTCGGGCGGCTCGTGGACGGGCGGCTGCGGACGTCGGGCTGAAGAACTTTTCGGCAACGTTTCGAGCGCCCTTCGAGCGCGTCCCTGACGCGTCGCGATTTTCGGGGCACTTGACGTACCCTTGGCGCCCGAAGAACTTTGCGCGCATAAAGCGCCGTCCTTCTCTGCACCACTTTCCATCTCAAATCTGCCGCCAATGCTGATAGCATGACGGCCGCGCGCGAGTCCCGCGCCCGCCGTCCTTCCTTACTGACATGCGTCGATTCCTCAGTTTCGCCCTCGCACTGCTTGCCTTCGCCGTCGGCGCGCCCACGTTCGCGAGCACGGTCGCGAGCCGCAGCTTCCATTCCGATGCGCTCGGCCGCGACTGGAACTACACGATCTACCTGCCGGGCGGCTATCGCGCGGACGGTCCGCGCCTGCCGGTGCTCTACCTGCTGCACGGCAATAACGGCGACGCCAACGACTGGCTCACGCAAGGTCATTTGCAGAACGCCGCGGACACGCTGATCGAGCGCAAGGAGATTGCCCCGGTCGTCATCGTGATGCCGCAAGGCGGCACGGACTGGTACGTCGACCGCAAGGAAAAGATGGAGAGCGCGTTCTTCGACGATCTGCTGCCCGAGATTGAAACGCACTACGCGGTCGCGACGCAGCGCGGAGGCCGGATGATCGGCGGCGTGTCGATGGGCGGCTTCGGCGCGCTGCGCTACGCGCTTACGCGGCCCGAGATGTTTTGCGGCGCGCTGCTGCTCAGTCCGGCGATCTACGCGAACGAGCCGCCGCGCGCGTCGGCGGCGCGGCGGGTCGGCGTGTTCGGCGAGCGCCAGTTCGATCCGCGCGTGTGGCACGAACTCAACTATCCGGCGCAGTGGGACCGCTACATGAGCCAGGCGTATCGCCTGCCGATGTTCATCGCATCCGGCGACGACGACCTCGACATCCAGGCCAACGCCTCGCTGCTGTACACGCATCTGCGGCTCGCGGGCAATCCGGCGGCGCTGCGCATCATCGACGGCGGCCACACGTGGGACGTGTGGCGCGCGCTGTTGCCCGCCGCGCTCAAATACACGCTCGGCTGCGTGAAGCCGCCGGCGCAGGAGCACCCGTCGAATCAGCGCCCTTGAGCCGGCGCGGCACGCGAGGCGCACGGCCGCCCAGCCCCGTGTCCCTCGACGCCCGCGCTACTCCACGAGATCGGTCCACAGCACCATCAGCACCGTCATCAACGCGGGGCCGATGAAAATCCCCAGCAGCCCGAACGTCTCCGCGCCGCCGAGAATGCCGAACAGCACGAGCAGAAACGGCAGGCGCGTCGAGTTGCCGATCAGCACCGGCCGCACGAAGTGCTCGGCGACGAACACGACGACCGCGCCGAACACCAGCAGCCCGGCCGCCGCGACCATCGAGCCCTGCACGAGCAGCCACAGTGCCGCGAGACCGAACACGATCGGCGCGCAGAACGGCAGCATCGCGGCGATCGCCGTGACGAAGCCGAGCAGCGCCGCATGCGGCAGCCCGGTCACAAAGTAGGCGACGCCAAGCAACAGGCCTTCGCCGACGCCGACCACGATCAACCCCGACACGGTGCCGCGCACCGCGGTACCCATATGCGCGACGAGGTCCGCGCCGCTATCGCCGAAACCGCGTCGCGCGGCCTTCAGCAGCGAGCCGGACAGCCGCGGCCCCGCCTGAAAAATCACGAACAGCGTGACCAGCATGAACGCGAACACCATTGCCGCATGCGCGGCGCGCGCGCCGAAATGCCGGCCGAGCGTCATCACCGTATTGCTGTGCAAGCCTTTCATCGCGGCCGAGTCGCGCAGCGGCTGAGCAAGATTGGCCTGCCACCAGGAAGTGATCTGCTGCACGCCGAAAGGCAGACGGTTGATGAAGTCCGGCAGCGCGATGCCGTTCTCCTGCACGCTGCGGAACCAGTCGTTCAGCTCGTGCGCCTCGCGCAGCGCCTGGGCGATGCCGAGCCCGACCGGCAGCAGCACGAGCACGGCGATCACCAGCGTGAAGACCGTCGCGAGCAAGGTCGCGCGCCCCTTGAACCAGTGGCTGCCCGCCACCTTGTGCAGCAGCGGCCACAGCGCGATCGCGACGACCCCGGCCCACGCCACCACCACGATGAAATCGCGCACCACCCACAATGCGAGCAGCGCGAGACCGATATAGAGCACGATCGATGCGGCCTTCTGCTTTTTCAGGCGCTCGGCGGCGACGGACGACGCTTCGGGAGAGTTGGGGGGGACGGCGGGAGGGCGTGGAATCATGTGAACTCTTGTGTTTTTGAACGGTATGCGCGCGAGCCGACCTGAAAAATTCAAACCCGCTACACTGACGGCTCAGTTCGCCGCCCGACATTCGACATCTTAAAGGAAGCGTTGCCGCCTCTTTCCCGGCCGCCCTCCTCATCGCGCCACAGGCAACACAGCGTTGCAAAAATATGCCTTATTAAAAAATCACATAAAAAATGCTTGCAACGCCTGTCATTTCGGCGAATCGCTAATGTCAAGTCTGATTATTGCTAATTCCGGAACGGTGTTTCAACGGTGACACAATAGCTATCCGGCGCGCGTGGGACTACATTCGGCACTCCACAATACGGAGCCGATGATGACCCTGGAGTCCATCCCCCTCGACGGTAGCAATGGCGTACGCATCGAAATTCTCGAGAGCTCCGACACGACGCTGGTGATCCGCTGGGTCGAGCCGGGCCGCTGCCACTACGGTGAGCAGCGCTGGCGCCGTCGCTCGGCGCATTCTTCCGGCACCTGCGCGGTGTCGCGCCGCAAGATCCGTCGCGGTGACCCGGTGTTCAAGCCGGCCGAGCGCCCGGCGCCGTCGAATGCGTCCGCCATGATTTGCGCGGAAATCCTCGAACCGCTGCTTGAAGCGGCCTGACGCACGGAACGTTCCCGAGTCCCGCGCACTAAGCGCGGTTTTCAACCCGTTGTTCCGGGGGCGATCTCCCTACTGCCCACGTGCCCTTAGCGCGCGCGTGCCCGGCGGCCGCGGCATCGCAAGATGCGGCGCCGCGCCGGCCCCGCTGCCGGTTGCCGCCCCGCGCCTCGTGCGTTAAGGTGGACTCGTTGCGCCCGCCCGACCGCCGGCTCGCTATCCGGTGCCGGCCGCGCGCCTTCCACCACCGCGCCGCGCCCGCCGCGACGCCGTTTGAGGGCCGATCATGGCAGAAGACACGCCGCAAACCCGCGCGGCCAACGCCGCTTCCACGCCTCCCGCCTCCTCCGCTCCTCCCGCTTTGCTAATCCCGCCGCAGCAGTTCTCTCTCGACGTGCTGCTCGAAAAGTATGCGAAAGGCGACGAGCAATCGGCCGACGATGTATATCGCCGCGTCGCGCGCGGCGTCGCCGAGGCCGAGCCGCCCGGGTTGCGCGCGTCGGTCGAGGAACAGTTCGTCGACAACATGCGCCACGGCGCGCTCGGCGCGGGCCGCATCATGAGCGCGGCGGGCAGCGGCATCGCCGCGACGCTGATCAACTGCTTCGTGCAGCCGGTTGGCGATTCGATCCAGGGCGTCGATGAACAGGGCTTGCCCGGCATCTACGTGGCGCTGCTGCAGGCGGCCGAAACGATGCGGCGCGGCGGCGGCGTCGGCTACAACTTCTCCGCGATCCGGCCGAAGGGCGCGCGCGTTCACACCACGAGTTCGGCCGCCTCGGGTCCGTGCAGCTACATGGACGTGTTCGACGCGTCGTGCCGTACCGTCGAAAGCGCGGGCTCGCGGCGCGGCGCGCAGATGGCGGTGCTCGACTGCGACCACCCCGACCTGCTCGAATTCATCGAGGCCAAGCATTCGAAGGGACGCTGGAACAACTTCAACGTGTCGGTCAGCGTCACCGACGAGTTCATGCGCGCGGTCGAAAACGACGAGCCGTGGCAACTGGTCCATCGCGCCGAGCCGTCGCCGGCGCTGCGCGCGGCCGGCGACGTGCGGCAGCGCGAAGACGGCCTGTGGGTCTACAGCGAACACCCGGCGCGCGCGATCTGGGACCGCATCATGCGCTCGACGTACGACGTCGCCGAGCCCGGCATCGTGTTCATCTCGCGGATGAACGAGGACAACAATCTGCGCGCCGTCGAAACGATCCGCGCCACCAATCCGTGCGGCGAGCAGCCGCTGCCCGCGTACGGCTGCTGCAACCTGGGGCCGCTCAATCTGACGCGCTTCGTCGTCGATCCGTTTGCGCAGTTGCAGGGCCGCCAGCCGTCGTTCGACTGGGACGGCCTCGCGCGGCGCACCCGCACGCAGGTGCGTTTTCTCGACGACGTGCTCGACGTCACGCTGTGGCCGCTGCCGCAGCAATACGACGAATCGCGCGCGAAGCGGCGCATCGGCGTCGGCTTCACCGGCCTCGGCGATACGCTCGTGATGATGGGCCTGCGCTACAACTCGCAGGAAGGCCGCGATTTCGCGGTGCGCATCGCGCGGCTGATGCGTGACGAGGCGTATCGCGCATCGGTCGAACTCGCGAAGGAGCGCGGCGCGTTCGAGCTGTTCGACGCCGCGCGCTATCTGGAAGCCGGCACGTTCGCGTCGCGCCTGCCCGATGACATTCAGCAGGCGATTCGCCGCGACGGCATTCGCAACAGCCACCTGCTGTCGATCGCGCCGACCGGCACCGTGAGCCTCGCGTTCGCCGACAACGCGTCGAACGGCATCGAGCCGGCGTTCTCGTGGACTTATACGCGCGTGAAAGTGATGGCCGACGGCGGCCGCGAATCGTTCGACGTCGAGGACTACGCGTACCGGCTCTATCGCGAACTCGGCGGCGACGTGAGCCGGCTACCCGACTATTTCGTCAGCGCGCTGCAGATGTCGGCGCGCGACCATCTCGACATGATGGCGGCCGTCCAGCCGTACGTCGACACGTCGATCTCAAAGACCGTCAACGTGCCAGCCGACTATCCGTTCGACGCGTTCGAAAGCCTCTACTTCGATGCATGGAAAAGCGGGCTGAAGGGCCTTGCCACCTATCGCCCCAACGACACGCTCGGCGCGGTGCTGAGCGTGACGCCCGCGCAGGCCGACGACACGCTCGCCGAGATGGACCAGGACCCGCTGCGTATCGCGATCGATCATCGGCCCAGAGGCGAGTTGCCGGCGATCATCGAGAAGGTCGAGTATCTGACCCAGGCGGGCAAGAAGTCGCTGTACGTCGCGGCGTCCTTCATCGAGGTGACGGGGCGGCTCGGCGGCGAGGACGTGACGATCGAGCGGCCGATCGAGTTCTTCATTCCGACCGGTCAGCGCGACGAGTCGCAGCAGTGGATCACCGCGACGATGCGTTCGCTGTCGCTGGCCGCGCGCGGCGGCTTCGTCGCGCGCAATCTGCAGGATATGCGCAAGGTGTCATGGGATCGCGGACAGGTGCGGCTTGGCGACGTGCAGCGTCTCGACGGTCATCGCGCGCCGCGCTGGCACGATTCCGAAGTGGCGGCGCTCGCGTTCGCGATCCAGCAAATCCTGTATCGACGCGGCTTTCTCGACGCCGAGGGCAATCAGGTCGCGTCGCGGATGCTCGCGCGTTTGCCGCGCGGGCACATGAAAACCGACATGGCGCTGTCCGCCGATTTCGGCATCCGTCCGAATCCAGCGGATAGCGCCGACACCTTGCTGCAGCCGAACGGCACGCAAGGACTGCACACGATGCTCGGACGCAAATGCGCTTCGTGCGGCGCGAATGCGGTGATTCGCAAGGACGGCTGCGATTTTTGTACCGCGTGTGGGGAGGTGGGGGCGTGCGGGTAGTGTGAGGCGACGAGCGCGCTGACACCCAGGCCGAACGCGCTCGTTGAAGGCTATGCCTCACCCCACCCTCGCGTAGTAAAGATTCTGCGGATGCTTCGCCTCGGCGAAGAAAAACCAGCGCTCCGCCACGAGCCCCGCATACTGCACGAGACAAGCCGCGGCCAGCAAGCCGAACGACCCGCCAGGCGAACGCAGCCCCGCGCCCAGCACGATCAACACGACCGGCACGACGAACGCACCCACGAGAAAGCCCCATTTGACGCCACGCAACGTCCGCGCCGATTTGCCGTGAAAGAACTCGCGCAAATTGAACGCACCGGCGGTGAAGCCTCGTGACACCTGCACGAGCTTCGGATTGCGGATGCCCGTTGCGCTCTGCACCGTCGATTTCGGCCGCAAGCGCGCATTGCGCATGAGCGACGCGTAGCGGCTCGCGCAACCGGCGAGCGTCAGCAGGCACGCGCAGACCGCCAGTCCCGCCGTCAGCGCGGGCGCGAACCATGCGCTCAGTGCGGTCGCGAGCGTCAAGCCCGATGCGCAGCCGAGCAGCACGAAGTTCACCAGCGTCAGCGGCGTCGCCCACTCCTGCAGAAAGCGCAGGCACGCATAGATCATCGCGGTGCAGACGAACAACGCGGCGCTGGCGAGCACGCCGAGCCAGCCGAGCGCGAGCGACCACGGCGAGCCGAGCCAGTGCGCGACGCCGTACAGGAACGCGCACGCCAGAAACGCCGGCAGGCACAGGCATTCGCGCGACAGCCACGAGGTGCGCCACATCGCGATCGCGCGCCACGCGCGTTCCGGATGGCCCAGATGGAAGAACGACGCGATCAGACCAAGACCGCCCAGCAGCACCGCGAGCGCCGCGCCGCTCACGTAGAACGCGGTGGCGGCGGGTTGCGCAACGACGCCCAGGCACGCCGCACTCTCGACGCCGACGAGCGCGATCAACAGCCCCTGCGCCGCGCCGCTCAGCGTGGTCAGGAAGACTACGGAAAAAGCCGGATTCATCGTGTGGCCTCGTTGTCGTTCAAATGCGCTTCGCGATCGACGCGAGATGCACTTCGCCATGCGCGAGTTGCCCCTCGAGCTGCGAGTCGGGCGAGCCCGGCGTGTGCGTGGCATCGCCGGTGGTCGTTCCTGACGATTTGCACGAGCACCCGTCGTCGCCGCAACTCGCGGACGCGATCGGCACGCGCGGCAAATAGTGATTCGCGGGGCGCGTGCCCCACTCCGGCATCAACTGATAGCCGCCGCGCTCGCGGATCGCTTGCGACACCACCGACTCCGGATCGTGGATATCGCCGAACAGCCGCGCGGATGTCGGACAGGCGAGCACGCAGGCCGGCTTGCGATCGCGCTCGGACAGATGCTCGTCATGAATGCGATCGACGCACAGCGTGCACTTGGTCATCTCCTTGCGCGCTTCGTCGAGTTCGCGCGCGCCGTACGGGCACGCCCACGCGCAATACTTGCAGCCGATGCAGCGATCGAAATCGACCAGCACGAGACCGTCTTCCTTGCGCTTGTAGCTCGCGCCCGTGGGACACACCGGCACACACGGCGGGTCCTCGCAATGCAGGCACGACTTCGGGAAATGGATCATCTCCGTGTCGGGGAAGCTGCCCGCTTCGAAACTCTGCACGCGGTTGAAGAACGTGCCGGACGGGTCCGCGTCGTAAGGATTGAAATCGGCGAGGCTGCCCGATTCGCCTGACGTGTTCCATTCCTTGCAGCTCGTCACGCACGCCTGGCATCCCACGCATACGTTCAGATCGATCACCAGCGCCATCTGGGTCATTGCAAGCTCCTTGCCGTGGCTTTAGCGGTCGTCGCCGTTATGTTCGGCGCGGCGCAACGTCCCGCGCAGGCGAGCCGCGAATTCTCCGCGTCCCGCGAAATAGGTCTGGACGATGCGCGACACCACACTCTTCTGTGCAACCGCGCCGGGCAATTCGGGCATCGCCTCGAACTGCGGCAGCGTGTGCCGCGCATCGGCTTCAGCCGGATAGATGCGCACGCGCACGTCGTACCAGGCGGCCTGGCCCGTCACCGGATCGGAGTTCGACATGCGCGCGGGTGCCTCGTCGCAGCCCGGCAGCTCGTCGGTGATCAGGTGATTGAGCAGGAAGCCGCGCTGCGACTCGTTCGCGTCCGGACCGAGATTCCATGCGCCCGCCGCTTTGCCGATCGCGTTCCACGTCCATACGGTGCCCGGTTCGACGGTCTCGCTGTAGCGCGCCATACAGCGAACGCGGCCCCATTGCGATTCGACGTAGATCCAGCTGCCGTCGGCGATGCCGTTCGCGCTCGCCGTTTTCGGATTCACATAAAGGTAATTCTCCCCATGAATCTGCCGCAGCCACGCGTTCTGCGAATCCCACGAGTGATACATCGCCATCGGCCGCTGGGTGACCGCGGCGAGCGGGAATCGCGCGAGATCCGTCGCCGCGCTTTCGAGCGGCGCGTACCAGAACGGCAGCGGATCGAAGTACCTGTCGACGCGCGCGCGCAGATGGTCGGGCGGCTGCCGGCCGCTCGTGCGTCCTTGCGCGGCGAGCCTGAACTTCTGCATCACGTCCGAGTAAAGCTGGATCAGAATCGGTTCGCTGAACTTGCGGAAGCCATTTTTGACCGCCCAGTCGAGATACGGTCCGTTGCAGTTGCGCATGTACTGCAAGGTCTCGGGCAAGCGGTAATGGAATACGCAGTTGTTCTTCGCGTACTGCTCCCATTGATTCGGATTCGGCTCGCCGACGAGCGCCTTGTCGCCATCCTTGCCGCGCCAGCCGATCAGAAAGCCGACCCCGGAACCGGGCGACGTGGTGTGATTGACGATGAAGTCCGGATAGTCGCGAAAGCGCCGGCCGCCATCCGCATTGGTGAACGCCGGAAACCTCAGGCGCGACGCCAGTTCGATCAGCACTTCCTGGAACGGCTTGCATTCGCCGGTCGGCGGCACGACCGGTACACGCACCGAATCGACGGGGCCGTCGAACTCGGAGATCGGCCGGTCGAGCATCGACATCGCGTCGTAACGTTCGAGGTAAGTCGTGTCCGGCAGGATCAGATCGGCGAACGCGGTCATCTCCGACTGGAACGCGTCGCACACGACGAGAAACGGAATCTTGTAGTCGCCGTTGGCGTGTTTGTCGGCGAGCATCTCGCGCACCTTCATCGTGTTCATCGACGAATTCCACGCCATGTTGGCCATGAAAATCATCAGCGTGTCGATGGGATACGGATCGCCGCGCCACGCGTTGGTGATCACGCTGTGCATGACGCCGTGCACCGCGAGCGGATATTCCCACGAGAACGCCCGGTCGATGCGCACCGGAGCGCCGTGTTCGTCGATGAACAGATCCTCGGGTGCGGCGGGCCAGCCTAGCGGACCCGTCGCAAGCGGTGTATTGGGCTTCACCGCGGCGGGGTCGTTCGGTGGTTTCGCCGATGGCGGCACCGCGCGCGGGAACGGCGACTTGTGACGAAAGCCGCCGGGCCGGTCGATCGTGCCCAGGAGCGACATCAGCACGGCGAGCGCGCGGATCGACTGAAAGCCGTTCGAATGCGCGGCGAGCCCGCGCATCGCATGAAAAGCGACCGGGTTGCCCGTGACCGTCTCGTGCGTTTCGCCCCACGCGTCGGTCCAGCGGATCGGCAGCGTGATGCGGTGCCGGCGGCCCGTCTCGATCATCTCGCCCGCGAGCCGCCGGATCGTCTCGGCCGCGATGCCGGTGATCGCCGCCGCCCATTCGGGCGTGCACTCGGCGACGCGCTCGCGCAGCAATGCAAACGACGGCGTTACCGGCTTGCCGTTGTCGAGCGTGTAACGGCCGTCGAGCGCGGGCCTCACGCCGCTCGCATGATGCGGTACCGCGCGCTGGGTGGCCGGGTCCCACCACAGATGATTCTGCGGAAACAGCGGATTGCCTTCGGCCCGTTCGGGATCGCGCACGAACAAACCGAAGTTTTCGCTCGCTTCGTCGAGATCGATCAGCTCCGCCGCGTTCGTGTAGCGCTGCACGAACTCGTGATCCCACGCGTCGGCGGCGATCAGTTCGTGCAGGAACGCCATGAACAGCGCGCCGTCGGTGCCAGGCCTGATCGGCACCCATTCGTCCGCGATCGCCGCATAGCCTGTGCGGATCGGATTGATCGCGATGAAGCGGCCACCCGCGCGCTTGAACTTCGCAATCGCGATCTTCAGCGGATTCGAATGATGATCTTCCGCGGTGCCGATCATGAAGAACAGCTTCGCGCTGTCGAGATCCGGTCCGCCGAATTCCCAGAACGAACCGCCGATCGTATAGATCATGCCGGCCGCCATGTTCGACGAGCAAAAGCCGCCGTGCGCCGCATAGTTAGGCGTACCGAACTGCTTGGCGAACAGGCCGGTCAGCGCCTGCATCTGGTCGCGGCCCGTGAACAGCGCGAACTTCTTCGGATCGCTCGAGCGAATCGCGGCGAGACGCATTTCGAGCACGTCGAACGCGGTGTCCCACGAGACCGGCTCGAACTGCGCGCTGCCGCGCTGCGCGCCGGCCTTGCGCATCAAAGGCTGCGTAAGGCGCGCGGGCGAGTACTGCTTCATGATGCCGGAGGCACCCTTCGCGCAGATGACGCCCTGATTGAGCGGATGCTCCGGATTGCCGTCGATATAGCGCACCTCGCCGTCGCGCAGATGCACGCGGATGCCGCAGCGGCACGCGCACATGTAGCAGGTGGTGGTCTTGACATCGAGCCGTTCGTTCTGCGTGCGGGCGTGGTGCTCCATGGCCATCTCCGTCGTTGCTTCTGGTGGGCCGAAGCGCGCGTCATACGCGCTGCTCATACGATACCGACCATCGTATTCGCACCTGCCTCACAAGGGAAATCGCGATTTGCGAGCAAAACTATCCGGCGCACCGATAGTTTCGGTTTCGCTTTCAGCTATGCGCTTTTTTCGATGGCGTGTCCAGTCGGGCGATCTCGATCAGCGCCTCGACACGCGACAGATACGCGTCGTCGCCGGCCAGCGCGCCCGGGTCGATCACCCGGAACAGGTGGCCGATGCGCGAGCGCTGGCCCTCCTCGGTCAGGAACGAGCCCGCTTCGCAGCCGAAGTTCGCGCCGCTCAGCGCGGCGGCCAGCAGTTCGACCACCAGCGCCAGCATCGCGCCTTTCGCGCCGCCGAACGGCAGCATCATGCCGTCGAGCGCGGCGCTGCTCTGCCTACCAGCGCTTCGTCTTGATGTTGTGCACGTGGGCGTGCTCGCCGGCCTTGATCGGCGCGACCACCTTGCCGATGTCGACGCCGTACTTGAACACCGTGTCGCCAACGGCCATGTCCTTCAGCGCGATCTTGTGACCGATCGGAATGTCCTGCTTCGCCGGCACGGTGACGATTTCGTCGTCGTCCATGATCCATGCGTTGAGCAGCGTACCCGCCTTGATGCCCTCGACCACCGCCACGCCGACCGTGTCTTTCGCCTCGTGCAGCACGATGTGGATCGTTCTGCGCGGCGCCGACGCGCCCGCTGCGGTGTCGTTGATGTCTGCCGTGGGATTGCTCATGAGCGTCTCCGTTCGTAGTTTGAATGCGGTGAGGGTGTCGCCGGGGCAGCGCAGCCAGGTGCGCCGCGGTGAATCGATATTAGGCGGCGACTTACCCAATGTCAACTAGGTCATATATATGTGTTAGACGACTGGGCGAGAACCGGGCTGTTGTCGCGATTCACCGACAACATACGATTCATCCAGATGGATTAGATGACCTGGTCGTTTAGAATCAGGGCAGGTTCAACCCCGGCGAGCGGCACGACTCGCGTATCCCAGAGGTTTTCATGAGCACGCTCGCGATCAATGCGCCCGCAGTGGGAGGCACACGGTACAAGGAGGTCAAGAGCGCGATTCTCGCGGCGCTGGCGGCCGGCGAATGGAAAGGCGGCGAATGCATTCCGTCGGAAAAGCGCCTCGCCGAACGCTTCGGCGTGTCGATCGGCACGCTGCGCAAAGCCATCGACGAACTGTGCGCCGAGAACATTCTGATCCGTCATCAGGGGCTCGGCACGTTCGTGGCGATGCATCAGCGCGACCGGCACTTCTTCCGCTTCTTTCGCATCGTACGGCGCGACGGCGACAAGGCCTACCCGGTCGTCACGCTGGTCGGGTTCAGGAAGGCGCGTGCCTCGCGCGAGGCGGCCGCCGCGCTCGGCATCGACACCGGCGCGCGCGTTCTGCAGTTCGTCAACGGGCTCGCGCTGCACGGCAAGACCGTGCTGATCGAACATATCACCGTGCCCGAAGCGCTGTTTCCCGGCTTGACGGAAAGCAAGCTGCGCAACCGGCCGAACACGCTGTACAACTTCTATCAGGACGGTTTCGGCATCAACGTGGTCGAGACCGATGAGCATGTGAGCGTTGCGCTCGCCAATGAGCTCGAAAGCACACAACTAGGCGTCGAAGTCGGCGCGCCGCTGCTCGAGATCCGGCGCATCGCGTACTCGTATCGCCGCAGCGCGGTCGAACTGCGCATGTCGCGGCTCAATACCGAGGAGTACGAGTACATCGGCACGCGCGCGGCGCGCGACGATCAGAAATAGCGGACCTCGGTCGCTGCCTGCGCTTCACATCACATCTGCGCAAAAACGACAGGCCAATCGTCTTTCATTTTCGGCCGGCGCCAACCTGTCTAAAATAGCCGCACTTCCGCCCCCGAGAACCTCATGCTGGATACCCTCACGAGCGGCTCCGCGATGATCGACGCGATCCGCCAGCTCGTCGAGATGAACAACCAGTTCTATCCGGGCTCGCCGCTGAGCTTCTCGATGGGCGCGGCAACCTGCCAGCGCGGCGATCGGCTGGAAGCGGGCGTGCAGCACGCCGACCTGCTGATGTACGAGGAAAAGCGCGCGCACTACGAGGCGCAGCCGGGGGCGGACGCGGCGGCGAAGTAACGCTCGCCGGCGTCAGGCGTTCACCACGCCAACGCAACGCTCAACCTCAGCCCGGCAATTTGGCCGCGAGCACATCCAGCTTGACGATGCTCGGTGGCGACGCGAACAGCTCGCCCGCCTTCTCCATCAACGCGGCCGCGACCTTGCCGTTCAGATGCGCGTCGCGGCCGGCTTCGTCTTCGAACGCGTCGAAAATGGCGTACGTCGACGGACCGAGCTTCAGACCGAACCACGCGGCGGTGGCCGGCTCCTGCTCGACGAGCCGCAGGCCGCCGAGCAGAAACGCCTCGACTTCCTTTTCCTTACCGGGCTTGGCTTCCAGACGGACATACAAAGCGAGCTTGACCATGATGCGACTCCTGGTGAGTTCGGCAGCGAACGGTCCTTTCAAAGCGCTTTGAAAAGTATAGGCGGCGTCGGCTGAGGCGGCGCCGGACTTACCCCGCTAGCAAGTCACGCGCCCGGAAAGCGCAGCTCGAAGCGCACGACGCCTGGCAGCGGACACACCACACGCGCGCTGCCGCCATGCAGATGCATGATCGCCTTCACGATCGCGAGCCCGAGTCCGTTCGATTCGGTGAACGCGCTGCGCGCCGCGTCGCCGCGATAGAAGCGGTCGAACAGCCGGTCGAGTTGCATGGCGGGAATCGGCTCGCCCTCGTTTTCGACCGTCACCAGCGCGCCTGCTTCGTCCTGCGCGCCGCGCAGGCGCACGATCGTGTCGCCCGCGCCGTAACGCACCGCGTTGACGACCAGATTGTTGATGGCGCGGCGGCACAGCATCGGATTGGCAGACGCGACGCCCGCCGCGTCGACTTCGAAACGCATCCCGCGTTCGTCGGCCAGGCCTTCGAAATAGTCGGCGATCCTGATGAGCTCGCCACGCAGATCGACCGGCTGCCGCTCGATCGACAACGCCGCATGATCCGCATGCGCGAGAAACAGGATGTTCTCCGCGATATGGCTCAGGCGATTCAACTCCTCGAGATTCGATTCGAGCAGGTGCTGATATTCGTCGGCTTCGCGCGGCTGCGCGAGCGCCACCTGGGTTTGGCCGACCAGCGCGCCGACCGGCGTGCGAATCTCGTGCGCGAGATCGGCGGAAAACTGCTGCAGGCGTTGATAGCCGTCGGCGAGACGATCGAGCATCGCGTTGAACGCCTGCGTAAGTTGACGCAGTTCCACCGGCGCCGCTTCGTCGTCGAGCCGGACCGCCAGGTTCGTCGGACTGATTTGCGCGGCCCGCGTGGCGATCTCGCGAACCGGTCGCAGCGCGCGGCGCAGCACGCCGTAAGCGAGCAGCGTCGCGGCCAGCATGCCGCTCAGCGTCGCCAGCACGATGCGGTTGCGGTATTCGTCCAGCATGCGCATTTCGTTCGTCATCGGATGGCCTGCGATCACCGCGACTTCGGCGCCATCCTCGCGCGCTGTCGCGGTCGCAATCGCCCAATGCACCGGCACGCCGTCGGAGAGGCGCGTTTGACGCATGTCGGCGGCACCCGGCGGATTGCCCGCCGGGCCGACCTGTAGATCAGGCACCGCGAGCCTGCCCGGATTCACGTCGACGAACGGCGCTTCGCCCGGCCGCCGGAAGATCAGCACGTCCTCTTCCGCGCCGAGCATCGTCTCGAACAGCAGCGGGCGCTTTTTTAATTCGCTGACCGAATAAAGGTCGTGCACGATGCGGCTGAAATGCTCGACACGGCCGCTCAGCACGACGTCGGCGCGGCGTTGCAGCGAGACTTCGGCGGAATGATAGAAATACGCGCCGAGCGAGCCGATCACCGCGCAGGCGATCAGTGCGAACAGCAACGTGGTGCGCGCGATCAGCGAGCGTTCGCTCCAGAGTTTCATGCGCCGTCGCCGAACGTGTAGCCGATGCTGCGCACCGTGTGAATCAGCTTCTTCCCGAACGGGTGATCGACCTTTGCGCGCAAGCGCTTGATCGCCACGTCGACCACGTTGGTGTCGCTATCGAAGTTCATGTCCCACACTTCCGACGCGATCTGCGAACGTGACAGCGCTTCGCCCTCGCGGCGCACCAGCAGATGCAGCAGCATGAACTCCTTGTTGGTCAGCGCAATGTCGACGCCCTCGCGCGTGACCCGGCGGCGCAATACGTCGAGCTTGAGGTCGGCGACTTCGAACACGTCGCTCTCGCGGATTACGCCACGGCGCAACAGCGTGCGAACGCGCAGCACCAGCTCGGTAAACGAAAACGGTTTGACCAGGTAGTCGTCGGCGCCGAGTTCGAGACCGCGAATGCGGTCGCTGACCTGATCGCGCGCGGTCAGGAAAATCACCCGCAGATCGCGCCGCGCACGCAACGCCCGCATGATTTCCCAACCGTCGATGCCGGGCAGCATCACGTCGAGAACGACCAGTTCGTATTCATGCTCGAGCGCCAGATGCAGGCCGTCCGTGCCGGTGCGCGCGAGGTCGACCGCGTAGCCATGCTCGCGCAGGCCCTTCTTCAGATAGTCGCCGGTTTTCGGATCGTCTTCGATGACCAGAATGCTCATGATGCTCACTGCTCCTCTCGCGCGATGCGACCGTAAAGGCCGCGCTCGCCCGCGCAAAAAAGCCTGATGACAGCGCTCGAGAACAACCGCAGCGCTCCCGGCGGCCATTCTACGTGGCCGCCATCGACCCTTGATGACGTTTTTGTCATCCTCCCGTCACTCTGACGAGCCGATGCGACGGCTAGTCTGAACGCACCGTCCACCACGCTGCATCCCTTCCTGGAGTTGCCTCATGAAGACCCGTATGAAGATCGCCCGCGCACGAACGCTGCGCGCCCTCGCCGTCCCCGCACTCGCCGCCGTGCTGCTCGCGACGACGTTCGCGGCTTCGGCCCAGACCGCCGCGCCGACCGGCGTGCGCGGCACGGTGACGTCGCTGTCGGGCGATCTGCTCAAAGTCCACACGCGCAATGGTCAGGACGTCGACGTGAAGCTGGCCGCCGACACGCCGATTCGCGGCGTCACGCTCGCCAACGTCAGCGACATCAAGCCGGACAGCTACGTCGGCACCGCCGCGATTCCGCAGCCCGACGGCACGTTGAAGGCGCTCGAAGTGCATGTATTCCCGCCGAGCATGCGCGGTTCGGGCGAAGGTCATCGGCCGTGGGATCTCGGCGCGAACAGCACGATGACGAACGGCACGGTCGGCTCGCTCGTGGTCAGCAACGGCCGCACGATTACCATCAAGTACAAGGATGGCGAGAAGAAGATCGTGATTCCGCAGGACGTGCCCATCGTCAGTCTGGAGCCGGGCAACCGCGCGTTGCTCACGCCCGGCACGAAGGTCGTGCTGTTCGCGCACAAGGAAGCGGACGGCGCGATGGCGGCGAATTTCATTTCGGCCGGCGAGCATGGCGTGACGCCGCCGATGTAAAGCGGCGCGTCGTTCGTCTTCCTCCCCCTCGTCTTTGAAGACTATGCCCGACTCGCAAGCATTTCTGGTCGTTCATCCCCTCGTCGTTCGCGTGACGCACTGGATCAATGCATTCGCGATGGTCTGCATGGTGATGAGCGGCTGGGCGATTTATAACGCGTCGCCGATCTTTCCGTTCCGGTTCCCCGTGTGGGCGACGGTCGGCGGATGGCTCGGCGGCTCGATCGCATGGCACTTCGCGGCGATGTGGCTGCTGTGCGCGAACGGCCTGCTGTATCTCGCGTATGGCGTCGCGAGCGGCCATTTGCGTCGCAAGCTGCTGCCGGTGCGTGCCCGCGAGCTGGCGCGCGACGCGGCGCTCGCGTTGCGCCTAAGACTGCCGCACGAAACCGGCAAGTACAACGCCGTGCAGCGCGCGTTGTATCTGCTGGTACTGCTGCTCGGCTTGCTGCTGGTCGCATCGGGACTATCGATCTGGAAGCCGGTGCAATTGTCGTGGCTAACCGCGCTGTTCGGCGGCTTCGATTTTGCGCGCCGCGTGCATTTCGTCGCGATGGCCGGCGTGGTCGGCTTTGTCGTCGTGCATCTGCTGCTGGTGCTGCTGGTGCCGCGCACGTTGCCGCCGATGGTCACCGGACGCGCCCGGCGCAATGCGCAGCGCATCGATCAAGCCTCCCAGAGGACTCGCGCATGAGCGCCCCGCAACGAACCGACACGGCGAACGATACGCACGCCAATACAGAAGACGCGCGCCGCTCACGCATCGTGCTTGCCGAGCACCGGCCGCGGATCGAGCAGTTGCAACGCCGCTTGTTTCTGCGCTCGTCGCTATCGATCGGCGCGCTCGCGATGCTGTCCGGCTGCAACCTGCAGGACAACGATTCCGTCGACAAGGTGCTATGGGCGATGTCGCGCTGGAACGACCGCGTGCAGGCGTGGCTGTTCAATCGCAACAAACTCGCGCCGACCTATTCGGCGCGCGATGTCACCGATCCGTTTCCGTTCAACGCGTTCTATCCCGAGTTCGACGCGCCCGATATCGACGGCTCGACCTATCGGCTCGAAGTATCGGGGCTCGTCGCGGATAAACGCGGCTGGAGTCTCGAGCAGCTGCGCAGGTTGCCGCAGGTCTCGCAGATCACGCGTCACGTGTGCATCGAAGGATGGAGCGCGATCGGACAATGGAGCGGCGTGCCGTTTCGCACGTTTCTCGAACTGATCGGTGCCGATCTGAGCGCGCGCTACGTCGGTTTCAAATGCGCGGACCGCTATTACTCGAGCCTCGACATGGCGACCGCGCTGCATCCGCAAACGCAATTGACGCTCGATTTCCGCAACGCGCCGCTGCCGGCCAGATACGGCTATCCGCTGAAGCTGCGCGTGCCGACCAAGCTCGGCTTCAAGAACCCGAAGCACATCGCCGCGATCTTCGTGACCAACACGAACCCGGGCGGCTACTGGGAAGATCAGGGCTACAACTGGTTCAGCGGGCTTTAGACCGCGGTCACATAACGCGGCACCGGCTTGTGCGCGCGCGGCGGCGGCGCATCGTGAGCGACGCGCATGCGCTTGACCTCGTCGACGGGACTCAGGCCGAACAGCCGCTTGAACTCGCGGCTGAACTGCGACGCGCTTTCGTAACCGACCCGCACGGCGGCCGCGCCCGCATTCAAGCCATCCTGCACCATCAACAGACGCGCGTGATGCAGACGCGTGGTCTTCACGTACTGCATCGGCGAGGTCGCGGTGACCGCCTTGAATTGCGCATGAAACACCGCGAGGCTCATGCCGGCCTCGGCCGCGAGCGTATCGACGTCGAGCGACGCGTGGTAGTCCGCATGAATGCGCCGCAGCGCCTTCGCGATGCGGCCAAAGTGATTCTGATGCGTGAGCGCCGCGCGAATCGCGCCGCCCTGCTCGCCGGTCAACACGCGATAACAGATTTCCCGGACGATGCCAGGCGCCAGGATTTGCGCGTCGAGCGGCGACGCGAGCGCCTCCAGCAGACGCTGCACCGCGCTGCTCAGTGCGGCATCGAGCGGCGTCGAATACATGCCGGCCGGTTCGTATTGCGCGAGGCCCTGGGTTTCGTTGAGCGCCATCAGCAGTTCGGCGACCATCGTCAGATCGACGCGCACCGACATGCCGAGAAACGGCTCCTGTTCGCTTGCCTCGGTCTCGCATTCGAACGGCAACGGCACCGACAGCACCAGGTACTGCTGCGCGTCGTACTGGAACACCTGATCGCCGAGATAGCCGCGCTTGCGCCCCTGACAGACGATCACGATGCTCGGCTCGTACATGACCGGCATGCGCGGCATCGGACGATTCGCGCGCAGCAGGCTGACGCCTTCGAGGCTCGAGCGCGTCATGCCGGCATTCGGCGCGAGCAGGTTGAACAGTTCGAGCAAGCGGCGTTGCGCGGGGTCTTCCGGAATGGAACCGACAGCTTGAGTGGACATGACGATATGGCGACGGCCAAGAGAATAATGCTTGAAATTTAGCATCAAACAGCCTGTCGCGCTGCCCCTCCAGAGTTTTAGGCAAACCTTCAAGACGATCAGGTATTCCCCGGGCAGCGCCGGGTCCCTAAGATGGGAACCCTGCCGGATCGCCTTTTTCGACGCGCGCAGCATGCGCGGTCATCGACCGCCATGCGCCGACAGCTTGCCAACGGCGGCCCCCAACGCTCGCGCCCCGATCCCGGTTCATGCTGCGGCCCGCCGCATCCGCAACCCAGTGTTGCGCATCGTCGGCGCGTCGCATGTTACGCCATCACCCTCTTTGCTGGAGCCATCCATGAGCACGACGTATGCCTATGCAGCGACCGACGCGACCGCGCCGCTCGCCCCATTTGAAATCCAGCGCCGCGCACCCCGCGCCCACGACGTGCAGATGGAAGTGCTGTACTGCGGCGTGTGCCATTCCGACCTGCATCAGGCGCGCAACGAATGGAAGAACACGATCTACCCGGTCGTGCCGGGCCACGAGATCGTAGGCCGTGTGACCGCGGTTGGTCCGAACGTGACGAAGTACAAGGTCGGTGAACTGGTCGCGGTCGGCTGTCTGGTCGATTCGTGCCGCACCTGTTCGAGCTGCGCGGAAGGTCTCGAGCAGTATTGCGAGAACGGTTGGGTGGGCACGTATAACGGTGTCGATCGCGTCGACGGACAGGTCACTTACGGTGGCTATTCGACGCAACTGGTCGTCGATGAGGCTTTTACGCTGCGCGTGCCGCGGAATCTCGACGCCGCGGGTGTCGCGCCGCTGCTGTGCGCGGGCATCACCACGTATTCGCCGCTACGCACGTGGGGCGTGGGCCCGGGCAAGAAAGTCGGGATTGTCGGCCTCGGTGGACTCGGCCATATGGGTGTGAAGCTCGCTCGGGCGATGGGCGCGCATGTCGTGCTGTTTACGACTTCGCCGTCGAAGATCGAGGATGCGAAGCGGCTTGGCGCGCATGAAGTCGTGGTTTCGAAGAATCCGCAGGAGATGGAAGCGCATGTGAATAGCTTCGATTTCATTCTCAATACGGTGGCTGCGCAGCATGATCTGAATCCGTTTTTGAATCTGCTCAAGCGTGACGCGACGATGACGTTGGTGGGGGCTCCGGAGCACGATCATCCGTCGCCGCAGGTGTTCAATCTGATCTTCAAGCGGCGGCGCCTTGCTGGTTCGCTGATTGGCGGTATTGCCGAGACGCAGGAGATGCTCGATTTCTGTGGCGAGCATGGCATTACTTCTGATATTGAAATGATTCCGATGCAGAAGATCAATGAAGCTTATGAGCGCATGCTCAAGAGCGATGTGAAGTATCGGTTTGTGGTTGATATGGATTCGATGCGGAAGTAATAGCAACTTTTTTGGCCGCGCAGCGGGTGGTTTTTTTGCGCCTGCGGCGCGGGGTTCTGTTTTGTTGTTGTGTTTTTTTTTGCCTTCGCACTTTTTTCTGTGTTCTTAGGGCGTTGGCCTTTCCTTGATTTCTTGTCGGTCTATTAGCGTTGCCCCTGTGCGGGGCGGCACCTACTTTCTTTGCTGCTGCAAAGAAAGTAGGCAAAGAAGACAGCTCAAACCGCTAACTCTTAAGCGGGTCCCTTTGTCCACCTCGGGTAGTGGTGCATCTGGAATCTGTGTTCCCGCACACTCCGCGTTAGTGACAAGGCCATCATTCTTCCGGCGGCGCTGCGCGCGCCGAAGCGCTGTTCTCAAACCATTGGTCGTTTCGGCGCGTCGCCGAGGCGCAGCCGATGGTCCCACTAACATAAAAAAACAGCCTGGTTTCCCTTGCGTACGCGTCCGCGACGCACGTAGTGCGGAGTGGGATGGATGACGGCTTTGTCACTGCCGTGGAATGTGCGGGGGCACGGATTCCAGATGCACCACTGCCATTCGTGGAGCACGGTGCCCGCTTAAGAATTGGCGGTTTGAGCTGTCTTCTTTGCCTACTTTCTTTGCAGCAGCAAAGAAAGTAGGTGCCGCCCCGCACAGGGGCAACGCTAATAGACCGATAAGTCAGCAAGGAAAGGCCAACACCACAAGAACAAAGACAAATCCGCCGCAGGCAAAAAAAGAGAAAACCATTTGGAGCATCCCAGTGATCGACAGAATAACTGCAATGCGCACATTCATCCGAATTGTGGACACCAACAGCTTCACCCGCGCAGCGGAGTCATTAAACATTCCGCGCGCAACGGCGACGACGATCGTCCAGAACCTGGAAGCCCTGCTGGGCACAGCGCTGTTAGTCCGTACGACGCGCCGCCTGAGCATCACGCCGGAGGGCGCCGCCTATTACGAACGCTGCGCGCAAATCCTGGCCGACATCGACGAAATGGAAGCCAGCCTCCGTAATTCGACCGACAACCTGACCGGCCGCCTCCGCATCGAAATGCCCAGCGCGGTAGCGAGTGCAATCGTGCTCCCGTCGCTAGACGACTTCCACACCCGTTACCCGAACCTCGACCTCGCGATCGGCGTCAGCAACCGCACCGTCGATCTGGTCGCCGAAGCAATCGACTGCAGCATCCAGCTCGGTGAATTGCCCGATTCCAATCTCGTCGCGCGGCAACTCGGCACGCTCGATCAGGTCACCTGCGCGAGTCCGGCCTACCTGGCCCGCCACGGCACGCCCGCCGATCTCGATGATCTGCGCGCGCACGTCGCGGTCAACTGCGTGTCGCCGCATAGCGGCCGCGAATGCGACTTCGATTTCGAAGTGGGCGGCGAAGCGCGCAAGGTCAAGCTCAACGGCTTCGTACAAGTCAGCGACGGACAGGCGTACCTGACCTGCGGACTGCAAGGCCTCGGCATGATCCAGCCCGCGCGCATCGCCGCGCAGCCTTACCTCGATTCGGGCTTGCTGCATGAAGTGCTGCCGCAATGGAAACCCGTGCCGATGCCGGTCTCGGTCGCGTATGTGAAGAACCGCCGCGTGTCGCCGCGCGTGCGCGCGTTCGTCGATTGGCTCGCGGAGCTGTTCGAGAAAGCCGGCCACGTCGAGCAGGATCTGTCGCGCGTGCGTCAGTTGCTGCGCGGCCTGCATCCCGCGTGAAGCGGGTGCGGGTCCGGGCGCGCGGCGCTCGCGCGTTGGCTAGTCCAACGGCCGCACCGGCACCGGCCGCGTCAACAGATCGACATAGAAATTAAAAAACGCCGGATTATCAAATCGTTTGACGACCGTCATCTTCTGCAAACCCGGCGGCGGCGAACTCGTGTAGCCCCTTGCCTTGCCATCGTTGGCGCCGAAGCCCGTATCCACATCCACCCACTCCTCGACGGTCTGCGTCGCGAACGACGGATGCATCAGATAAGCGAGCGTCAGCGTGTCCCAGATGTTCGTCGTGTAGTTCGGATTGGTCTCGAAGCCGTTCTTGCCGTCGTATCCGTAGCCGTTCAGCGTCCTGAACAGTTGCGTGATGATGGTCTGCTTCGCCGGATCGTGCGCGACGCGATCGTACAGTGCCTTGTCCATTTTCACGGTATCCGTCACGTCGAGCGGAATCACCGTCTGTTTGATCGGCAGACGCAGCACCGCTTTCGCCGCTGCGGGATCGAACCACCAGTTGAATTCGGCGGCGGGCGTGGTATTGCCACGCACGTCGATCGCGCCGCCCATGTAAATGATCTGCTTGATCAGCGGCACGATCTCGGGATGCTCGCGCGTGGCCAACGCGATGTTGGTCAGCGGGCCGATCGCGAGGATCGTCACCTCGCCCGGGTACCGCTCGACCGATTCGGCGATGAAGTCGATCGCGCTCTGGCTCTGCACCTTCGTGTGCGTCGCGAAGCCGTCCGGCGGCGCGACGAGGTCGCTAGCCGATTTCGGCTCGGGCTTGCTCCATGCGCCAACATAGCCATCGCCGCCGGGGAATTCCTTCAGTTCCCGCTGGATCGTTTTGAAGTCGTGCGTCAGTGCGTAGTTGGCGCCCGCATAGACGCCGATCTGTTGTTCGACGCCGAGTCGTTCGACCGATTTCAGCGCATCGGCAACACCTTGCTTCAGCCACTGATTGCCCGACACCACGGTAATGCCGAGCACTTTCAGCGCGCCCTGCGCCTGCAATTGCGCGGCCATCACCCCGAGCTGGCCGTCATCGCCGAGCGTGTTGTAGTCGCTGTCGATGATCACCTTCGGCGGATCGCTCCGGGCATCGAGACTGCTGCTGGCGCAAGCCGTGAGATCGAGTGTGATTGCCACGCTTGCCGCCCAGATCAATGCCACGAGAATTCGCCCCATCGATGCCCCGTTTGGAATGCCGCTGAGTGACGCGGACAAGGAAATCATCGTAGGCGCGAGCCGTATGAATGACGAATAGTCAGCGCGGCAACGACAGCACACGCAAAAGCGGCTCGCGACGCCACTGCCACGTCGCGAGCCGCTTCGAATAGCGCGCTGTCAAAAGCCCGTTACTGCGATTCCTCCGCCCACACGGCGTTCTCCCGCGTCATCAACGCGGTCGATGCCGCCGGTCCGAACGTGCCCGCCGAATATGAGCGCGGCCGCTCGCCCGACTTCGCCCAGCCCTCGAGAATCGGCTCGGCCCACGCCCATGCCGCTTCGAGTTCGTCGCGGCGCATGAAGTGCGTCAGACGTCCGCGGATCACGTCGATCAGAAGCCGCTCATAGGCTTCCGCGCGACGCTCGGTGAACGCCTGCTGCAGGTCGAGGTTCAGGCTCACCGGCAGCATGTGCATGCCGCTGCCCGGCTCTTTCGCGAGCACCTGCAGCTGGATCGACTCTTCGGGTTGCAACTGGATCACCAGACGATTGCCGTAGGTTCGTCCACCGCTCGGGATGATCGAGAACGGCAGATCGGAGAATTCGATGACGATCTCCGACAGCTTCTTCTGCATCCGCTTGCCGGTGCGCAGGAAGAACGGCACGTTGGCCCAGCGCCAGTTGTTGATCCGCGCGCGCAACGCGACAAAGGTTTCGGCGCGGCTGCCCGCCGGCACGTTGTCTTCCTCGAGGTAGCCCTTGACCGCCTCGCCATCCACCGCGCCCGCCGTGTACTGGCCGCGCACCGTGTCGCGCGCGATGTCCTCGGGCGTCATCGGCCGCAGCGAGCGCAGCACCTTCAGCTTTTCGTCGCGCACCGCGTCGGGATCGAGCGACACCGGCGGCTCCATCGCGACGATGCACAGCAGTTGCAGCAGGTGGTTCTGCACCATGTCGCGCAGCGCGCCGGTCTTGTCGTAGAACCCCGCGCGGCTGCCCACGCCGACCGTTTCGGCCACTGTGATCTGCACGCTCTTGATGTACGGCGCCTGCCACAGCGGCCCGAAAATCGGATTGCCGAAGCGCAGCACCATCAGGTTCTGCACGGTTTCCTTGCCGAGGTAGTGGTCGATCCGGTAGATCTGCGCTTCTTCGAAATGCTTGCCGACCGCGTTGTTGATCTCCTGAGCGGACGCGAGATCGTGGCCGAGCGGCTTTTCGAGCACCACCCGCGAATTGCCGTCGACGAGCCCGGCCGACGACAGGTTGTCGCAGATATGGGTGAACAGATCCGGCGACGTCGCCAGATAGAACACGCGGTTCACGCCGTCGCGCGACGCTTCCTTCAGGCGCAGGTAGTCCTCGGCCGCATCGACGTCCATCCGCACGTATTCGAAAATCGCGAGGAATTTGTCCCACGCCGACGCGTCGAACGCTTTTTCGTCGATGAAGGGCTTGGCCTTCTGCTCCATGAATTCGCTGATGTATTCCTCGCGCGACCAGGGCTTGCGCCCGATCGTCAGAATGCGGGTGTCGGGCGGGAGGTTGCAGTGCAGATGCGCCATGTACAGCGCGGGCAGCAGCTTGCGGAACGACAGGTCGCCGGTGCCGCCGAAGATGATCATGTCGAGCGGCAGGTCAGGTGTGGCAGGAGCTTGTTGGGTCGTCATGGCACGGTCGCAGCGTCTAGGGGGAAGGCGTCGATCAGGAATCGGCGGCGGGCGGACGGGCTACGGCTCACGTCCGCTATGGCGCTTTTTCCGGCAAACATCTATGGTGCAACGTTTTGAGATAGTTTGCACGGCAGCATCTGCCGCAGGTTAGCGCAAGTTGCCAACCTTGCGCGCCAGACAGTCGTTTTTTCGGGATATTTTGCGGGATTATTTGCCGGTTGGGCCGCTGACGGTCAGCCGCGCGCCAGCGCGTCACGCGCGACCCGGCATGCGGCCAGATCCCACGCCGCGCAGCCTACGCTCTTGAACACCACCGGCCCCGCCGGCAAGGGCTGCGTCTGCTCGAGCACCGCGGCGATCCCGCCCACCCGCGCCCAATCGACACCGGCCTGGATGAAATCGCCGGCCTCGTGCAATGCACCAGCCTGATCGTCGACGAACAGCGCGCTGCCCGCGATCGTAGTCGCGCCGATCTCGACCATCTGCGGCGTGAAAGCGCCGACGCCGATCACGAGCCGCTCGGCGCGCGCCGTCTCGTCGTAGACCGGCTGTTTGCTCGTGGTCAACGCGATCACGACGTCAACCGAAGCGGGAATCGTCGCGCCCGCATCCGCGAGCGGCCGCAGCTCACGCACCTTGCCGCGCTGCGCCGCGCAGAACGCTTCGGCGCGCGCGGGCGCGCTGCCCTTGACCCACACGCGCGCGTCGGCAAACAGTTCGCCGATCGCCTCCAGATGATTGAGCGCCTGCGTGCCGGTGCCGATCAGCAGGAATTCACGCGGCGCGCGCGCGGCGAACGTCGCGATGCCGAGCATCGACATCGCCGCGGTCCGGCGCCCCGTCACTGTCGGACCATCGAGGATGAACAGCGTCTCGCCGGTATCGGCATCGAAGGCCATGACCTGACCGTGGATCGTCGGCAGATGGCGCGCACGGTTGCTCGCGCACACATTGACGAGCTTGTGGATCGCGAGATCGGGCGCGGTGGCGGGCATCGACAGCATGACGCCGCCGGCGTTCAGCGGCACGACGAGCCGCTCGGGGCTCACGATGCGTCTTTGCGCGTAGTCGATGCTAGCGCGCCTCAACGCGTCGACAAGCGCTGCGTAAGGCATCAGCCGCGCGGTGGCGGCGGCGTCGAAGATCTGCGTGATCGGGCGGGTCATGGGCGGAACGATCCAATGGGGGATGGAGTGGGCATGACGTCACCGTAACCGAGCGCGAAAAAATTGACCAGTCGTGTGGACGTCTACTGCCCCCCGAATCGCGAACTCCGCTTGATGCCCAGCGCGCCGGCTAGCTCGTGCCGCGGCTGAGCGTCATCCCCCGCCCCGCATAAAAACGCGAGATCGTCGCGAACGGCAGGTACACGTCGGACTGATGCGGCGCGACGCCCGACGGGTTGTGAAACCACACGCCGCCGCGATCCCGCCCGTGCAGAAGGATCAGATGACCGCCCCGCCGCTGGTTCGTCCGCTCCGGATAGCGGATCTCGGGACTGACCGACACGATCGCGAGCGTATCGTCGTCGAGCCGCGCCGCGATCTCCTCGAGCGACGCCTGCGGCAGCACCTCGATATCGAGGCCGAACGCCGGGCCCGCCCAGTCGGCGAACGGCCGGTAGATCAGACCGTCGACGCCACCATCGTCGCGCAACCGGTATACGCCGTGCCGCAGCGCGTCGTCGAGCAGTGCGGCGCGCGGCGCGTGATCGATGCTCCAGTAGTCGAGAGCCGACTCGAGGCACGTCAGCCCGCACAGGCGTTGCGCCCAGAAGCGATAGCGCTCGGGGTCGGCGAAACCGCTGCGCTGCCAGTGCGGATCGTCGCACGGGTCGCGCTGCTGTTCGACGATGGCGCGCACCCACTCGGGGCTGCCCCATTGCGTGTAATACGGGACGTCGGCGTGGCGGAGAACGGGTTCGGTCATCGGTGGTATCGGTCGGGTCGGGTTGTATCGGGCTGGGTTGCGCGGGGTTACAGCATGCTGCGCGGCCGCTTCATCGTGCCGTCGAAGAAACGCTGCAAACGGAACGCCGACAGATCGAGCGAGTGCAGCGGGTAAGTCGTGGTCATGGGTGGGCGGATTGGAGATGTGGGCGTCATCTTCGCAGTGGGAGCCATCGTCCGCAATGACGAGCGACATCGGTACCGCGGCTGGTCGCAGCCGGCGCCTGCCGGAATGCCCGATTATCCGTCACACGAATATTCATCGATTATGCGTCACGCAAATATTTGACAAATATTCGTCTCACGCATAAATTGCGTTTATTCGTCTCGCAGATAATCCGCCATGCTCCACCTGATCGCCACGTCGGACCAGCTCGCGCAGTTGCTAGCGGCCAGCCGCCGCCAGGCCGGCCTCACGCAGTCCGCGGCCGCCGCGCGCGTGGGCGTGAGCCAAAGCCGCATTTCCGCGCTCGAAACCGATGCGAGCGGGCTCACGCTCAGCCAGCTGCTCGCGCTGTGCGGCGCCTACGGCCTGCAACTGCAGTTGCGCGACAAAAATCAGCCGAGCTCCGAGCCGGCACCGAACGTCGAGTGGTGAGATGGCCCGGCAAACCGCTTCGAAGGCATTGTCGGTGTGGGCCAACGGCGAGCGCGTCGGACTCTGGCGGCTGCCCGCGCGCGGTCCGATGGAGTTCGCCTACGACGCCGCCTGGATCGCGTCGCCCGCAGGTCGTCCGCTGTCGCTGTCGCTGCCGTTCACGCCCGGCAACATGACGCACAAAGGGCCGCGGGTGCTCAACTACTTCGACAACCTGCTGCCCGACAGCGACGTCATCCGCAAACGCATCGCGCAGCGCTACCGGACCGAAACGCTCGAAGCGTTCGACCTGCTGCAGGCCATCGGCCGCGACTGCGTCGGCGCGGTCCAGCTGCTCGCCGAAGACGACGCGCCGGCCGGGGTCCAGCGCATCGAAGGCACGCCGCTTTCCGACGACGACATCGAGGCGCTGCTCGCGCAGACGGTCGGCAAACCGACGCTCGGCGCACCCGACGAATTTGACGATTTCCGCATCTCGCTCGCCGGCGCGCAGGAGAAAACCGCGCTGCTGTGGCACGACGGCCAATGGCAACGGCCGCACGGCGCGACGCCGACCACGCATATCTTCAAGCTGCCGCTCGGGCTGGTCGGCAACCGGCTCGCCGATCTCAGCACGTCGGTCGAAAACGAGTGGCTGTGTCTGCGGATTCTGCGCGCGTTCGGCCTGCCGGTCGCGAACACCGAGGTGCTCAGGTTCGGCAAGCAGCGCGTGCTCGCCGTCGAACGCTTCGACAGGCAGATGCATTCGAGCGGCCGCTGGCTGCTGCGTCTGCCGCAGGAAGATTTCTGCCAGGTCTACGGCGTGCCGTCGCATCGCAAGTACGAAAACGAGGGCGGCCCCGGCGTGCTCGACCTCGCGCGGATTCTGCAGCAATCGGTCGAGGCGCGGCAGGACATCGAGACCCTGCTCGCGAGCCAGATCCTGTTCTGGATGCTGGCCGCGCCGGACGGCCACGCGAAGAACTTCAGCATCCGCCTGCTCGCCGGTGGCCAGTACCGTCTGACGCCGCTTTACGACGTGATGTCGATCTGGCCGGTCGAGGGCAACGGCCCGAACCAGTGGTCGTGGTACAAGGCGCGGCTTGCGATGGGGCTATGGTCGCGCAGCAAGCACGATGCGTTTCGCGACGTGCAGCGGCGACACTTCAACGCGATGGCGTTGAAGTGCTCGTACGGCGCCGACGCCGAGCCGCTGCTCCAGCGTCTGATCGAGCAGACACCTGGCGTGATCGAGCGGGTGTCGGCGGAGTTGCCCGAGCGCTTTCCGGGCAAGGTCGCCGAGCGGATTTTCAAAGGACTTCAAAATTCGGCGGCCCGGCTCGACACGATGCCGGCAAGCTGAACGCGGACCGCGCGTGCCGGCGCAAACCCGATCCCTCCGGACACACGTTTCATTGCGCCTCTCGCCTGGCTTTTCCGCAAGGGCGGACCTGCCGGGCTTTGCGGCAAGCGGCCGGATCCGTCGCCTTGCGCACTACTCATTCGTGGATTCCCTACGGTTTCGTCATCGTTTCACCGGTAGAATGCCTTTTGATGCTCGATGCATCAAAGTCACCGGCACGGCCATGGCGTCGCTTGCATCAGCGGACTCGGCGGCCGGTCTGACAAAATCATAAATGGTGATTTTTTTACGGTACATTTGCTGTCCCCGCGTGGCCGATTCATGCGCATAGCATGCGCAGGGTCGGCTTGCGCCTGCCGACCGCGCTCCAGATGTACCTTTTAACCCGGCGGATTTTCACCCAGCATGGCCAACGAAACACACTCACCCGACTCCATCGCGGTTGCCGAGCGCGTGCGCGAGTTGATGAGCAGGCATGGAATCGGCAAGCGACAGCAAACCACGGAGCTATGCCGCATCCTCGATCTGAGTTTTTCTCAGGGGCACCGCAAACTGCGCGGCAATAGTCCGTGGACGCTGTCGCAGATCAAGAAAGTCGCCGAGGTATTCGACGAACCCGCGGCGCAGCTGTTCGGCGCGCAGTCGCTCGATCCGGGCGTCGTCGGCGCGATCGCCCAGGAGGCGGTGTTCTGCATCGGCGCGACCGAAATCGCCTGCACCGCGTGGGTCGGCGCGGCGCTCGAACCGGGTAGCCGCCCGGAATTCGTCGCCTATTCGCGGCTCGGTCAATGGCGCGTCTCGCGTCATGATGGCGCGCTGTATCAGAGCGCGTACGAAGTCCACAAGATCGAGATCTATCCGCGCCGCGCCGAGACCGACAAGCCGGCCATCGCGGTGGTCGACGACGATCGTGCAAGCGCCGATAACCTGCGCGATTATCTGGAGCGCAGCGGCTTCACGGCGGTCGCGATCTATGGGCTCGCGGCCTTCAGCGAGCAGTTGCAGACGCAGGTGTTCGACGGCGTGATCATCGACTGGCTGTTCGGCTCGCAGACCTCGGCGGCCGCGATTCGCGCGGTGCGCGCGTCGGAGAACCCGGACGCGCCGATCTTCGTGCTGACCGGCGAACTGCTGACCGGCAAGGCCAGCGAATCGGAGATCAGCGAGGTGATCCGCGATTACGACGTCGCGTGCTACGAGAAGCCCGCGCGCATGGCGATCCTCGTCGCCGATCTGTCGAAGCGGCTGAACCGCCCCTGAAGCGCGGGCGCCGATGCGCGCCCCGTTCGCGGCAGCGCCGCCTTCACGCGCTCACGCCTGATGCCGCGCCGCCAGCGCCCGCTGCAGGGCGTGCTTCAGATCCTCGTAATGGACTGGCTTTAACAGCGCCTCGAACACCGACGGCACGCCAGTCCCGCCACTTTCGCCATTCCGCACGACCTCCGGCGCGTACGCGCTGACCACGATCACCGGCACGCCCGCCGACGGTCCGTCGCGCATCGCGAAGTCTTCGAGAAACGTGTAGCCATCGCGCTCCGGCATGTGCAGATCGAGCAGCACCACTTCGCAGCGGTGGGTGTCGAGCCACGCGAGCGCGTCGTTGGCATTGCCGAATGCGAGCGAGTCGTAGCCCATGTGCGCGACCATTTCGCTGAGCGACTCGCGGATCAGCCGGTTATCGTCGATGATCAGCACGCACGGCTGCGCGCCGTCCGGCTCGGCTTGCTCCGCGACCTCGGCCGGCTCGACTGTTGCGACCGGCACGACCGGGATCGTCACCGTGAAGCTGGTGCCCTCGCCGACCGTGCTCGCGACATCCACCGTGCCGCCGAACAGCTTCACGAGCCCTTGCACGATCGTGAGCCCCATCCCCGCGCCTTCGAAGCGGCGCGTGCGCGACGCGTCGAGCTGCGTGAACTCCTCGAAGATCAGCGGGATCTGTTCGGACGGCACGCCCGGCCCCGTATCGCTGACGACGAAAACCAGCAGCGCCGGCTCTTGCCGCAGTTCGATGCGCACCGTGCCGGTCTCGGTGTAGCGGATCGCGTTGGTGACGAGGTTGTTGACGATCTGCCGGATGCGGTGCGGGTCCGACTCGACGAGCCCGCTCGCGCCGCTCGCCTCGCTTTCGAGCTCGAGCCCGCGCGTCCTGGCGGACATCGTGTGTTCATCGACGATCGACGCCAGCAGCTCGCGCGGCTCGAAATGCTGGTGCCGCAGTTCGAGCTTGCCGGCGCCAAGGCGCGCGTAGTCGGTCAGGTCCTTCATCTGCGCCTCGAGATGGCGCGCCGCGGTTTCGAGCCGCTGGATCACGTTGCGGTCGGCCTCCGAGTGATAGTTGAAGCCGAGCAGTTCCACCGACGAGACGATCGCATGCAACGGCGTGCGCAGCTCATGGCCGATCATGCCGAGAAACGCATCCTTCGCGAGGCTCGCCTCGCGCGCCGCGCGGCTCGCCTGATGCTCGGCTTCCAGCGCCGCGCGCTGCTGGCGCATGAGCCGCGTGCGGCGCCGGCCGTTGAGCACGAGCAGCAGCGTCGCCGCCGCCGACAGCAATAGCAGCACCAGACCGCCCGCGAACAGAATGCGGCGCTTGTCGATGAAATCGCGGTTCATCGCCTCGCGGTCGGCGACATCGGCGAAACGGCGCGACAGCGCGAGATCGTTGACCTCGCTCCAGTGCTGGCGCAGCTGCGCGTCGATCCGCGCGGCACGCGCACGGTCGCCCTGCAGTACCTCGATCTCGGGCTGGATGTCGTCGAGCACAGTCTCGAGCGTCTTGATTTCGTCGAGCTGCCGTTGCAACAGAGCGAGCTGCGCGGAGAGCCGATGCGTCGAGCCGGCCATCACGCGCAGCTTCGATTGCAGCAGCTGGAAGCGCAGCTGCAACTGCTGATAATCGTCGTCGGCACCGGACTGATACAGCAGCAGCTGGTTCTCGAAACGCGCGTACGCGATCTGCAGTTGCGCGGCGTCCCAGTAGAAACCGTCGTAGGTACCGGTCAGCTGCTCGGTCGCGCGCGGGTTCAACAGGTTCGCATAGAGTAGATAGCCGATCGCGCCGGCGGGCGCCGCGAGCGCCATCAGCCAGATCAGCACGTACAACACGCGCCGCCACGGACGGCGCGCTATTTGACGATGAGGGCCTTGATCTGCCATACGAATTTCGAGTCGCCGACCGCGCCAGTCAGTTCATCTGGAAAAGCGTCGCGCGGATAGATCAGAAACAGCGGCCCGAAGTCGCTGAGTTTCAGGCGCCGGCCGTTCATGCTGTACGCGACGATCACGCCGTAGCGTTCGCAGTCCGACACCGGCACGGTGTAGGTGTAGTCGTCGAACGTGTGGAGTTCGATCTGGGTGCCGTGCGCGCCGACGACCTTCAGGATGTCGGCGAGCCTGGGCCCGGTGAACGTCGAGCGCGGCGTCCAGGTGGTCGAGGTCGTGATCGTATGCACGGGCAGCGCGAGCAGTTGAGCCTCGTTGAAGTGATAGGTGCGATGCGCGGCGTCGTTGGTATTGGCGATCTTGCCCTGCACGTCGAGCGCCAGCGCCGGCGACTGCCGCGCGCCCGGCTGCGCATGCGCGCAACAGACGGAAAGCCCGACGATCAGTCCCGCCAGCCCCGTCAGCCAGCGCATCCGCCAGGGCACACCGGTTCCGCTGGCTGCGTTGCGCAGCGTTGCAATCAGATTGGCCATTTGCTTTTTTTATCCGATTTCGTTGATTCGCCGGACCGCGGGCGGCGCCACGGTCAGCCGATCTCATGCCACGCGAAGTGTTGCGCCGTACCGTGCCGTCAAACGCGTGCCACCCCGACACGCGACCTTTGACCCGCATGCATAATATCGCCAAAATGCGCTGACTCAAAAACGGGGACCCGCGATGTCGCGCCAGTGCGCCAGTGCGCCAGTGCGTCAGCGCGCGCCGCGCGCGCATCCCCGCGGACCATTGCCTTCCATCGCGCCACGCGGCGCCTCGATAGTCATGAACAAGCCGGTCCTGCCTCTGACGTACGAACAGCTCGATCACTGGATCGAATCGCTGCAACCCGCGTTGCTCGCCGAGCGTTTCTCGATGGCGCTCGGGATTCTGCGCGGCGGCGCGCCGCTCGCGCTGATGGTGTCGCACGCGGTCGGCGCGCCGGTCGCGTTCCTGCGCTACGACCGCCAGACGCGCGCGGTCGCATGGGATTCGACGCTGCCGATCCCGCCCGCCGGATCGAAAGTGCTGTTGTGCGAGGACATCGCGGGACGCGGTTTTACGCTCGTCGATTGCATCGCGTTTCTTCAGGCGCACGGGCTCGAAGTCAAAACCCTGACCGCCGCGGTCGATGATCTGAGCCGCGCGCAGCCCGACTACGCGATCGATGCGCGCGGCTACTTCGCCCTCTTTCCATGGGAGCGCCAGGCGTACACCGAGCGCTACCGCGACGACTGGGCGCGCGTCGAAGCCGGCGCCGCGCCCGCGATGGCCAACGACCACGAGTACGCGGCCTACGCGATCGACCTCGACGGCATCCTGCTGCCCGACGTACCGCTCGCGCGCTACGACGAGGACCTCGCCGCCGCGCTCGCCGAGCGCGACGCGCTGCTGCCGTTCGAGGTGCTGCCCGGCCTCGACCTGCAGCAGGTGCGCACGATCATCACGGGCCGCCCGGAGATGGATCGCGCGCGCACCGAAGCGTGGCTCGCGCGACACGGCTTCGCTCACATGCAGTTGGCGATGCGCACGCCCGGCCTGCACGACGACAGCCCCGCCGGCGCGGCCGCGCACAAGGCGAGCGCGGCGCTGCGCGCGGGTGTCACGCACTTCGTCGAAAGCGATCCGGTGCAGGCGCTGCTGATCGCGCAGCAAGCGCCGCTGCTGCGCGTGATCTGGTGGGACGCGCTGACGCGCACGGGGATTTTGGTGAGCGCAAGGGCGTGGAGTTGAGCGCAACGTTCCTTGTGGGCGCAGCGCCCGAACGCCGCCGCTATTTGTCCTTCGCCTCGCGCAACTGCAAATGCCGCGCGGCCCGCTGCGACGCGACGACGATCAGCTTCATCGTCGCGCGCGTCGCGCCGACGAACAGCTTGCGCGCGCTGCGTTCGTCGAACGCGTCGAAGTCGATCTCGGTGAAGATCACGCACGGCGCCGCCTGCCCCTTGAAGCGGTAGATCGACTCGAACAGCACGTCGCCTTCACGATACTCCGGGTTGCCGAACAGATCGTATTTGCCGGTGAAACTGCGCAGCCGATGCGGACCGAGCTGATCGAGCGCGCTCATCGCCGAGCCCTCGCGGCCGCGGAACGACAGCACCGCGATGTCCTGCTTGCGAAAACCGAGCGATAGCGCCTGCGTGATGGCGCGCTTGGTTGCGTCGATACTGCTTTCGGCGCCCTGCGCTTCGTCGTAGACCGACACCGAAACCTCGGAGCCGTCGAACGGACTGCCCGACGTAAGTGCCGCGGCCAGCGGCACCGACGCGCCCAGCACGTCGCGCAGATAATCGAGGATGTCGCGAGGACTGCGGTAATTGGTGGTTTCTCTCAGCGTGGTCCAGCCGGGCAACGAGACCGGCTCACGCATGTACAGATTCTGCAGTGGGTCTTCGAGCCACCACCACGCGGCGCCCGGCCGCAGCAGCCGCTCGAGCGCGGCAACCCATGGCTGCTGGAAATCCTGCCCTTCGTCGACGATCAGTACGTCGAATTGCCAGCGCGGTTCGATCGGCGTGTCGGCGAATACGGCCTCCAGTTGATCGAACACCTGCGCCGACCGGAAATCGGGCGCGCGGCCCGCGTCGCGCGCGATCCAGTCGCAAAGCTGGTGATAGTTCGCGACTTTCGCCTCCGGCGGCGCGACCCGCGCGATGTGATCGGCGAGCGGCCGGTTGAAGCACACGTACAACGGCCGCTCGCCGCGCGCGACCGCGTCCTTCATCACCTGCACCGCGAGTTGCGTCTTGCCGGAGCCCGCCGTGCCAATCACGCGCAAACGGAACGGCGCGAATTCGAGCCGCCGGGCCCATGTCGCAAGTCCGCCCGAAAGGCGCGTGACGAGCGTGCCCGCCTGCCCGACGAGCGCGCTCGTGTCGGGCGTCAACGCGAGTTCGTCGGCGAGAAAGTGGTGGATTTTCGCCGCGCAGGGAAGCCGCGGTTCATCGGCCGGCAGCGCTTCGCGGACGATCGCCGCGAGACGCTCGCGCCGCGTAGCGTCGACGATGCGCGCGGGATTCACGCCGGCGATCGCCGCATCCTTGACGATGTGATCGGGACAGTACAGCAGTTCCTCGATGAAATAGGCGCCCGCGCCGAACGCCGCGGTAAAACGCCGGTGCAGACTCTCGATCGTATGCGCGAGCGCGATCGCGACGTTTCGCTCGGTTTGCAGATACACCTTGACGAGCCCCTTCGGCGTTTCGCGCAGAAAGCCGGTCTTCTGCTCGATGATCAGCAGGCGCCCGGCGGGACTCACGATCACGAAATCGGCCTCGCCGAACACGGAGAAGTTCTGGTTCAGGCGCGTCCAATGCACGCCGTGGTAGACGGTGTAGTCGGCGGGCAGTGCCTTTTCGAGCAGCGCGAGCGTTTCACGTTCGCGCGCCGCCGCGCCGGTCGCTTCGAGGCTCTTCCAGTCGTCGGGAACAATGCGGGCCATGCGATGCCTCAATGAGTTGGGATGCGTGTTTTCAGCGGGCAATCCGGAGTGCGGTCATTGTACGCAACGCAATGTCGGCCGGGCGGCCCGTCGCGCAAAGGCGCGCACATCGTGTATTGTTACTGGCTGAACGCCGCGCACGCCGCGCGGCTTGCCAACCGTAAGAGAAAAGGATTTACCGGATGATTACGATCTGGGGACGCGCCAATTCGGTCAACGTCCAGAAAGTTTTGTGGTGCTGCGACGAGCTCGTGCTGCCGTTCGATCGCGTCGACGCGGGCCTGCAATTCGGCCGCAACAACGAACCCGACTATCTCGCGATGAATCCGACCGGCAAGATCCCGACGCTGGTCGACGACGACTTCGTGCTGTGGGAATCCAACTCGATCCTGCGCTATCTGGCGATGCAATACGGCGAATCGAGCCTGCTGTATCCGGCCGGCCCGAAACTGCGCGCGAGCATCGACCGCTGGCTGGACTGGTCGCTGTCGACGCTGCAGCCAGTGGAACGTCCCGTGTTCTGGACCCTCGTGCGCACGCCCGAGGCCGAGCGCGACGCCGCCAAACTCGCCGCCGACGCGAAGGCGGTCACCGTCCTGTGGCGCCTGCTCGACACGCATCTGCAGGGCCGCTTCTTTCTCGAAGGCGACAAGTTCACGCTCGCCGATATCGTGATCGGCGCGTACGCGAAGCGCTGGTTCGGTGTCGACGGTTTGCAGCGGCCGCCGCTGCCGAATCTGGAGCGCTGGTATTCGCGTCTCACGACGCGTTCCGGGTTCAAGAAGTATGTGGATTTCCCGTTGACCTGAGCATGGCGCGGGTCGGCGGAAACGGTTCAGGTATTCGTGCGACCCGCAAACTCTTCAACCTTGCTCGCGGGGCCGGACACGATCAGCAGATCCCCCGGCACAACAACCGTGTCAGGCCCCGCGTGCTGGAACTCTTCGCCAGCGCGCCTGACGGCCATGACCATCACACCGAACGCCTCCAGAAAGCCGCAATCTGCGAGCGGACGGTTGTGTGTCGGCGCCGGGGCATGAATCGCGGCGACGGCAAATCCTTCGCCGAATTCAATGTAGTCCACGATTCGGCCTGCGATCAGGTGAGCGATCCGTTCACCCATTTCCGCTTCCGGATAAACCACGTGATGCGCGCCAATGCGCTGGGCAATCTGGCCGTGTTCCGCGGTCACCGCCTTCAGCCAGATGTCCTTGATCTGAAGTTCCGTTAGGGCCATCAAGGTCATCAGGCTCGCCGACAGGTCGCTTCCAATGCCCACGATCGCATGAGGGAAGTCGGCAACGCCCAATTGGCGCAGGGTATTCACGTTCGTCGAATCGGCCTGGACGGCATGCGTCAACCGGTCCGCCCATAACTGCACCTGCTGCTCGTCCCGGTCGATTCCCATCACGTCATGGCCAAGCCGAAGCAGCGACTGGGCCACGGCACAGCCGAACCGCCCCAAACCGATGACGACCACACTGTCGCCTTTCGAAAAAGAGAGCGAAATCTTGAACAGGTCAGCCAACAATTGGATGCTCCTCGGGGTAGCTATATTGCGCACGCCGCTCAACCAGCATTAACGACGTCGCAAAGGTAATGGTTCCAACCCGGCCGACGTACATCAGCGCGATGATCACGAACTGTGCCGGCGCAGGCAAATCACCGGTGATACCCGTTGACAGACCGACCGTACTGAACGCCGAAACAACTTCGAAGATGACCTGATCGGTAGGAAAATCGGTGATGTGCAAAATGATCAGTGTGCCGACCGTGATCATCACGGCACCCAGCGCCACGACGGTAATCGCTTGCCGCTGCGCCGACACGCTGACACGGCGCCCAAACGCTTCGATATCGCCACGCCCGCGGATCTCTGCGATCACCAGCAAGGCCAGAATGGCGATGGTGCCGATCTTGACACCCCCTGCCGTCCCCGCGCTGCCCCCGCCAACGAACATCAGGAAGAAATGCAGGGCCCAGCTTTCATGACGCATTGCGCCGATGTCGAGCGAGTTGAAACCCGCCGTGCGCGCGGATACCGAGGCGAACGCGGCCGAAAGGAGCTTCTCTCCTAACGGCATCGGACCCAGGGTTTGCGGATTGGTCCATTCGAACAGCAGCAACGCAAGAAATCCGCCGAGCAGCAGCACCCCCGTGACCACTAAAGTGAGCCTGGTGTGCAATGAAAGCCGACGGGCACCCCAAAGTTTTTCCCGCAGATCGTACAGAACCGGAAACCCGATTCCGCCGACGACAATCGCGACCATCACCGGTACCAGCATCGACGCGTCGGCGGCATAGCGCATCAGACTGTCCGGGTGAATTGAAAAGCCCGCGTTGTTGAACGCGGAGGCCGCATGGAACCATCCACTCCATGCGGCCTCGCCCCATTGGATGTTGTACCCGAGATGAAGCCTCACCGTCAGCCAGAGTGCCGTGGTCAGTTCAGTGACGAGCGTCACGACGAGCACGAGGCGCGCCACGCTGCCGATGTCCCCGAGACGGAGCGTGTGCGTCTCGACCTGGGTGATCAGCTTCGCTCGCAGCGGCAAGGACCGGTTGACCATGAGTCCCAGCAAGGTGGCTGCGGTCATCATGCCGAAACCGCCAATCTGAAACAGGCCGAGGATGACCCACTGTCCAAAGCTTGACCAGTAGGTGCCCGTATCGACAACGACGAGTCCAGTCACGCAGACCGCGGAGGTAGCGGTAAAAAAAGCGCTCAGCCACGGCACTGCCTCACCTTTGGCCTGCGACAAGGGCAACCTCAAAAGGAGCGTCCCTGCGGCAATCGCAAAGAGAAAGGCTAAGGCTACTGCCCGCGATGGGTGAAGCAGTTGTCTCATCGAGATCCCATCAAACATATTCAGCGACTGACTGACAAAGAATAGGCATTTTTTGCCAGTAAAGACCCTATTTTTCGTTTGTTGTCAGTTGTAAGCCAAATCTGGGGAATCCCGATTCTCTCGACGCTTCGACCGGCGCGGCACTTGCATCCCCCTGCCTCTATAATCGACGCATGAAAACCGCCAAGCCCGCCGCGACCGGCCGTCCGGTCGCTCCCACACCTGCCGCCCCCGCCGCCGATGCACACGATCATCAAGCGCATCACGATGTGCACGAGCCGTCGCACGCGCATGGCCCGTCGCAGGAAGCGGCTCTCGCACTCGCCGAGGAATATTGCCGCGAACGCGGTGAAAAACTCACGCCGATCCGGCGCAAGGTGCTCGAACTGCTGCTGAACTCGGGACGCGCGACCAAGGCCTATTCGCTGCTCGACGAAATGCGCCAGATCCACGCCGGCTCGGCGCCGCCGACCGTCTATCGCGCGTTGGATTTTTTACTGTCGGTGGGGCTCGTGCATCGGATCGAATCGATCAATGCGTTCACGGTCTGCCATGATCTGACGCAATGCCAGCACGGCATTCTCGTCGTATGCCAGCAATGTGGCAGCGTCACCGAATTGCATCAACCGAAGCTGCGTCAGGCCCTCGTCGCGCAGATCGAGGACGCGGGCTATCGGCTCGCGAGCGACGAAATCGAATTGAAGGGATTGTGTGCCGCCTGTCAGGCGGCCAAAGCCGCCAGCGCGGCCAGCGCGGCCGCGCCGGTGGCCGCGGCGAAATAGCGGCGCGCCACATTGGGTGCGCAACGCTGTATGACGCGCTGCAAAGCGTCGATGGCCGTGCGCTGCTTCGAGAAACGACATCTCCCCGCCGCGCGCCGGCGTGCTCTGTCTAAAACCCGCTCCCACGAGAGCCGCTGCGAAGCGTCGATCAACCCGCCGCGCGGGCGTCGATCGCGTCGTGCAGCAGCGTCACGAGCGCTTCGGGTAACGCGGGCTTGGTCATGAAATGCTGGAAGCCTTCGCCGATGCTGCGCAGGCGGTATGCGTCGTCGGTATGGCCGGTGAGCGCCACTGCCACCGAGGGGGAATGACCGCCGCAAATCTCGTGGTCGCGCAGCCGCTGGATCAGATAGAAGCCATCCATGGCCGGCAAGTCGAGGTCGCAGACGACCGCGTCGGGAAGCAACCGCATCGCCGCCACGACGCCCTCTTCCGCATCGGCGACCGCGCAAACCTTCGCGCCTTCCGCCTCGAGTAACAAGGTCAACGATTCCCGGCTGTCCGGGTCGTCCTCCACCAGCACGATCGTGGCCTGATCGAGCCTCATTGCTGCGTTCATCGTATGTTGTTGCTCTGAAAAACCGGTTAGGCCGTCCGAGGGGGCGGAGGTTTCACTTTGTATTTCACTTTGCTGATTGCCGCCGATTCGCGCGGCCAGGGTGTTGCTGTCCATGATTCCGACCCGATTTCGCACGCCGAGTTACAGACAGGTCCGCGCTTGTAAAACATTGCGCAACATCTTCCCGAGTACAACGCTTGCGCACGGTAACGCGCCAAAATTGCACGTCGATGAAAAAACGGCGCTCGACGCGCACCGCGATTTAGCTGCTCAGTGTCCGCAGTTTTTCCGCGGCTCGCCGATCGCCGGCACCCGATGTTCCGGCGCGATTCGTACGAACCCCGTTCGTGCGGCCTTCCCCGCCCGGTATCGATTCTGCCCTTCGTATTGTTTGCACAACGCGGCGCTGCCGTTCGTTTTGCGTCGCTCGCATCCGACGACACTGCAAGCACGTCGCGTGCCTCGTTGCAGCGGTTCGCGTCACGTAAAGAAGGGCTCGGTCGCGGTTGCCGATAGCGCGGCGATGAACGGCGCTGGTCTGCTAACCGGTGGTGTCGCGGCGCTATCATCGTGGGCGCGCATGCGCGCCTACCGATGCCCCCTCATTTCGACCCGAGGTCAACCGACACCATGTCCGCCACATCGCCCGCGCTTTCCGCCGCGACGCTCGACATCCTTCGTCACGTCAGCACCGCCACGCTGACCACGCAGCTATTCAAGCGCGGTCTGCGCAACACCTTCATGCAGGGCGTCGCGCCGCTCGGTCCGCGGCGCGGCGCGAATCTGGTCGGGCCGGCGTTCACGCTGCGCAACATCCCATCGCGCGAAGACATCGACGTACTGGAGCTATTCGCGGACCCTGAGTACGCGCAACGCAAATGCGTCGAGACCATTGCGCCGGGCCACGTGCTCGTGCAGGATTGCCGCGGCGAGCGCGGCAGCGCGTCGTTCGGTTCGATTCTGTCGCTTCGTTTACAAGTGCGCGGTGTTGCCGGGATGGTGTCCGACGGCCCGGTGCGCGACAGCGCGACGATCGCCGCGCTCGACATGCCGGTGTTTTGCGCCGGCGCGAGCGCGCCGCCCAATCTGATCCGCCATCACGCGGTCGATATCAACGTGCCGATCGGCTGTGGTGGAGTCGCGGTGTTTCCGGGCGACGTGATCGTCGGCGATGTGGATGGAGTTGTGGTAATTCCGCTGAAGATGGCCGACGACGTCGCGCAAGCCGCCGCCGGACAGGAACAGCTCGAGGCGTTTCTCACCGAGAGGATTCGTGCCGGCGCCGCGCTGCCCGGCACCTATCCGCCGAACGACGAGACGAAGGCGGCGTTCGACGAGTGGAAGAACAATCGCAAAAGCTAGGGCCTTTTCAAAGGACGCGGCGACCGGTGCGCCACACCGGGCGCCAGTTCAATCGCCCTTGCCGGGCCCGATGCCCTGCAACAGCAACGCCACCGCGTGCCGCGCAATCTCCGCGCCGCCGATACTGTGGCGCAACGGATCGTTGCGCCACAGCTTCGAGGTGGCAAGCGGCAGAATCGTCATGCCGAGCAGCGTGACGAACACGAGCGCGGGTTCGAGCGATGCATTCAGGCGCCCCTCCTTCTGCCAGCGCGCGATCGCCAGCAGCGACGCCTTCTGATGCGCGAAACCAAAGCGCTCATGCATGCGCTGGCGCAGCAGTCCGCCGTCGCTGATCACTTCGCGCACCCACAGCGACGCGAACCACGGGTTGTCGCTCGCGATCTGCACGAGCCGCTCCGTGAGTTGCGTGATTGCCGCGACCGGATCGTCGGGATTCTCCTGAAACGGCAGCCCGAGGCTCGCGCGCAACGGTACGAAACACTCGTCGATCAGCACGTCGAGCAGTTGATCGCGCGTCTTGAAGTAGTAGTGCACCATCGCGGGCGTGAAGCCGGCCTCGCGGGCGATCTCACCCAGCGATGTCTCGACGATGCCCTGCCTCGCGAACAGCGTCAGCGCGGCGTCGAGCAAGCGCGCACGCTGCGCGGGACCGCGCGCGGCGCCCGACGGCCGGCCGGGGCGGCGGGCGGCCGATCCAGCCGGTGCGCTGCTGCCGATATTCGCGGCATGAATATCCGTTGCCGCTGCTGTGAGTTTGGGCTTCGACGCGTCGCGCTCTTTCGCGGCAATTCCCGCGGGCGGCCCCGTATCTGCCACGGCATTGTGCGCCGCGGCGTCGTCAGGCGAGATCCTTGTCATTGCATTGAATTTGACGTGAGAGGCGATGTCACATATATTAATCTCTCAGTTAATTAATTTCAACGCGTTGCCGCCATGGAACAACCCGCCACGACCCTGTCAGTCAACCCCGCGCCCGCGGCGGCCGACCATCCGCCGATCCGGCTGCTGTTTCCGGCGCTGCTGCTGGTCATGCTGCTCGCCGCCCTGGACCAGACGATTGTCTCGACCGCGCTCCCGACCATCGTCGGCGAACTGGGCGGGCTCAATAACCTGTCGTGGGTCGTGACCGCCTACCTGCTCAGTTCGACGATCGTCGTGCCGCTGTACGGCAAGTTCGGCGATCTGTTCGGCCGCAAGATCGTGCTGCAGACGGCGATCGTCATCTTTCTCGTCGGCTCGGCGCTGTGTGGCATCGCGCAGAACATGAGTCAGTTGATCGTGCTGCGCGCGCTGCAAGGGCTCGGCGGCGGCGGCCTGCTCGTCGTGACGATGGCCGCGATCGCCGACGTGATTCCGCCCGCTGAGCGTGGCCGCTACCAGGGCGTGTTCGGCGGCATCTTCGGTCTCGCCACTGTCATCGGTCCGCTGCTCGGCGGCTTTCTGGTCGAGCATCTGACGTGGCGCTGGATCTTCTACATCAACCTGCCGCTCGGCATCCTGTCGCTCATCGTGATCGGCGCGGTGTTCAAGCCGCACGTGCGCCACGTGAAGCACACGATCGATTACATGGGTGCCGCGTTTCTCGCCGGCGCGCTGACCTGCATCATCCTGTTCACGAGTCAGGGCGGCACGATCCTGCCGTGGTCGTCGCCGCAACTGTGGTTCACGCTCGGCATGGGCCTCGCAGCGATCTGGGGATTCATTCACGAAGAACGCAGCGCGGTCGAACCGATCATGCCGCTCGGACTGTTCAAACAGCGCACGTTTCTGATCAGCAGCCTCGTGAGCTTCATCATCGGCGTATCGCTGTTCGGCTCCGTGACGTTCATTCCGCTCTATCTGCAGGTCGTGAAGGGCTCGACGCCGACGCAAGCCGGCATGCAGATGCTGCCGATGATGGGCGGCCTGTTCATCCTGTCGATGGTGACGGGCCGCGTGATCAGCAAGATCGGCAAGTACCGGCTGTTCCCGATCATGGGCACGTTCCTCGTCTCCGTGGCGATGCTGCTGCTCGCGCGCCTGCAGATCGATACGCCGATTCATGTGATGTATCTGTACATGGGTCTGCTCGGCTGCGGCCTCGGCATGGTGATGCAGGTGCTGGTCCTCGCGGTCCAGAACACCGTAGAGTTCAAGCATATGGGTGTGGCGACATCGGGCGTCACGCTGTTTCGCTCGATCGGCGGCTCGATCGGCGTGGCCGGCTTCGGCGCGGTGTTCTCGAACGGCCTCGCCGGACGCCTCGAAAAGCTGATCCCGCCCGACACCGAACTTCCGCAGGCATTGGGTCCCGCAGCGATTCATCAGCTGCCCGAAGCATTGCGCAACGACTATCTGCATGCGTTCGCGGGTGCGTTGCACACCGTTTATCTGTCGGCCGCATGCGTCGTGGTGCTCGCCTTCGTGCTCGCATGGCTGCTGAAGGATCATCCGTTGCGCAAGCACTGAGCGTACTTCGACGCCTGATCGGGAAGCTATGTAAACGCGTACCGGCAGGCGCCAGATAGAAGGTCGATCACGAGGCCGCACGCACGACGCGTCGGCCTCGTTGTTTTTTTGTCGCGCTCGCTTCATGCAGCGCGATGCTTCCGGTTACCTTCCATTTGTCGTGAAACAACAGAGACATACACTCGTTTCGAATGTATGGCCAGGGTTTCTTCATACCTCCAAATGAGCGGTAGCGCACACAATCCAGGGGCCAACCGCGTTGACGTCCCCCGTGAAACGCCACATATTGGAACCCGTGGAAACGCGGCCGCTGCCTACGTCTCCACGACTTCCGGCGCATGTGGATCGTGATTCCGCGGACAAGGCTCCTGCCTCTACACGATCCGAAGCATGCCTTTACGGCATCGTTTTCCAAAGGTGGGTCCACGGCATGTCCACCCAGACAGCAACCGGCCAAAGTTTCCCCACGCCCTGCAAACGCTGCGGTGGCGCACTGTACCGACAAGTCGACGCCTGCCCCTACTGTGGCGCTGCGCATCCGTTCGACCAGGACGATCCGCACATCCGCACCGGTATTCCAGGCAGCCGTGCGAGCGCCACGCACAAGCCCCTGCCCCGTTTCGACAACGAGTTCGGCACACGGGACGAGCCCGCCATCGCCGCTGCCGCGATGGCGTCCGAACCCCTGTTGCAGACCGAGCCGGTCATGCACACGGCGCTCGTGTCGACCGACACCACTATCCCACCTTACGAAGATCCGATGTATGCGCCGCCCAACACTGCGCAGACGATTTGGCGCGTGCTGTACGTGATCGGCGCGGTTGTCGCAATCGGCCTGACGTATGTCGCTTATACGCTATTCAGCGACGGCGGCGAATCGGAGGATCAAGGCGTGGAGCAGATTACGCCGGATGCCAGAACAACGACCGGCATGATCGCGCCGCTTGTGTCCGCCCCGGTGATTGCTCAAGCACAGACCATGCACCCGCCGGCCGCGGCCAAGCCTGCGCCACCGCCCGTGACCGCACTGGCGGCGAAGCCCGCGCCCGTCGTGCCCTCGGCTCCTGTCATTCCAGCGACACCAGCTGCGCCGCCTGCCGCGCCGCCGATGGCCGCGACGCCCATGCGGCCCGCGCCGCAATTCCGCGACGCCGGACAAGCATTGCAGGTCGCGAAGACAGCGTTCCGCGCGAACGATCTGTCCGCCGCCCAGGCCGCTCTCGCCGCCGCGCAAACGTTACAACCCGGAAACAGCGACGCGCAGGGTCTGGCCGATCAGATGCGGCCGCTCGTCCAGCGTCGCGATACTGCGCTACAGGCCGCGCAGGCCTGCGTCGCGCAGCAGTCGTGGCCGTGCGCGCGCCAGCACGCGAATGAGGCGCTCGCGATCGACAGCGGCAACGACGCGGCGAAAGTGATCCTCGAGCGCGTCATTCGCGAGACCGGCTGGGCGCCGCTGACTCCGCCGCATGCGGCGACGACGGATGCCGCGCCGGGCGCGCCGCTCGCGCAAGCGCAGGCACCGCTGCCCGTCGGCATGCAAGCGCACGGCGAACGGGTCGTGACTGCAACGAACGTCGGCGTCGTGAGAACCGCGACGCCGCGGAGCAACTAGCGCTCACGCGCGACGCGACGGTCCGAACCGGGTCCCGGAGACGCAAACTGCTGCGCCGTCGCGCAAAAACATTGCTTCGCATACCAGATCAAATGGCCGCCGTCTGTGCCGATTCGCACATTATCGTGCGTCCTCTGAGCGGAAACAGACGGAGCGACCCTGGCAGTAGTTTGAACATGACAGGGCAACCGGATCACTGGTGCTTCCACGCGCCACGCGTGAAGCGGGATCAACCTGACCGATAGGTAGAAAGATCATGCTGAAGAGACTTCTCGCGGGCTGGCTGGGCCTGGTGGTACTGGTCGTATGTTCGCTGGCCGGCGCGGAACCGGCGCACTACAAGATCGTCACCGGGCCGGAGCGCGGCACATATATCCAGATCGGCAACGACCTGTCGAAATGGGTGGCCCAGCCGGCTGGCATCGACCTCGAAGTGGTGGCGTCGAAAGGCTCGGCCGAAAACGTGCAGCGCATGCGTTTCGAGCCCGGCGTGAAGCTCGCGCTCGTGCAGTCCGACGTGTACCAGGCGTTCATCGACATGGCCAACTCGGGCAACCCCGATGCGGGCACGACGATCCGGCCGCTGCGACTGATCATGCCGCTCTACGACGAGGAAATTAACGTCGTCGTACGGGCGGATTCGCCGCTGAAAACGCTCGCCGACATCAAGGACAAGACCATCAGCGTCGGCCTGCTAGGCAGCGGCACCGCGCAGTCGGCGACGACGCTCTACCGCCTGATGTTCGGCCAGCCGATTCCGGAGCAGAACGTCGTGCATCTGAGCAACGAGGACGCGCTCGCCGCGCTGATCGTGAAGAAGATCGATGTCGCGATCATCGTGGTCGGGCAGCCGGCGAAGCTGTTCAACGACATGAAACCCGACCTGCTGTCACAGTTGCGTCTGTTGCCCGTCGATCCCAACGCGCCGGAGACGAACCGCGCGAAGCAGACCTACTTTCCGACCACGATCCACCAAAGCAGCTACCCAGGCTGGCTGAAGGAAGACGTGCCGGGTCTGACCGTCAAAGCGTTTCTGGTCACCTACGATTACGGCTTGCGCGACACAGTCAGCAATCTGAATCATTTCGCCGACTCGTTGTGCGCGAACTTCGACAATCTGCAGGAGCATGGCCATCCGAAATGGAAACAGGTGAAGCTCGAATTGCCGACGCTCGTTCGTGGGTGGAAGTACTACGGTCCGGTCGAGAAGCATCTGCGCGCGTGTCTCGCGAACCGCAGCGCGGCGATGAGCGCGGCGGCCGCGCAACCCGCGCCGAAACCGCACACGCCTTGCTCGGAAGAAGAACGGATGCTTCTGCTGTGCAAATAACGCTGTAGCGGGGGACCGCGAACGCCTGCTTCGCCGCCTGAGTTCGTCTCAGACCCGCTCGCGCCCCGCGCCGGCCGACACCGTGCACGCTTGCATCGCCCGTTGCAATGCCTCGTACACCTTCGGGCGATTGCATTGCGACACGTTGAAACGCAGAAAGCCCGCCGCCGCTTGCGACGCGCTGAACACGTTGCCCGGCGCGAACACGACGCCCGCCGTCAGCGCATGACGGGCGATGTCGGCGGCATCGAGCGCCCCGGGCAAGCGCGCCCACACGAACAGGCCCGCGCGCGGCCGTGTCCAGATATCAAGGCCCGCATAGCCGAGACGCCTGATGGTCTCTCCCATCGCATCGGCCAGCTTCGCGCGCATCGCCTCGAGATGACGCCGATAGGTACCGTCGACGAGCATCCGATGCACGACGCTCGCCGCGAGCTGACCGTTGCCGAACGATGTCGCGAGCTTCAGATCAATCAACGGCTCGACCCATTCGGCGCGTGCCGCAATATAGCCGCAGCGCACCGCCGCCGACAGCGTCTTCGAAAAGCTGCCGATCGACACGACGCGCGCGAGGCCATCGAATGCGGCAAGGCGCGGCGCGGCTTCGTCTTCGAAGTCCGCGAAGATGTCGTCCTCGACGATCAGCAGATCGTGCTCGCCGGCGAGCTTCAGCAGCCGGTGCGCGACGGCCGGCGCGAGCGTCGCGCCGGTCGGATTGTGGATCGCCGAGTTCGTCACGTAGAGCCGCGGACGCTGCTCGACCAGAACGCGCTCGAACGCCGCGAGATCCGGTCCCTGCGGCGTGTACGGCACGCTCGCGATCCGCACGCGATGCGCGCGCAACAACGCCTGAAAATTGAAATAGCAAGGATCGTCGATCAGCACCGTGTCGCCGGGTTCGAGCAGGAAGCGGCACACGAGATCGAGCGCATGGGTGCCGCCGTCGGTCAGCAGGATCTGCTCGCGCGGCGCATCGACCCCGTGCGCGGAAAGCCGCCATGCAAGCTGCTGACGCAGCGCGGGCAAGCCCGCCGGGCTCGCGTAATCCGCGAGCAGCGATTGCGGATCACGGGCCACCGCGCGCAGCGCGCGCCGCACGCCATCTTCCGGCAACCACGAAGCCGGCATCCAGCCGCAGCCGGGCTTCAGCGCTTTCGAGCCGGTCTCCAGCGACTGCCGCGTGAGCCACAGCGGATCGACCTCGCGATCGAGCCGCGGCCCGAGGTCGGCGAGCGCGAGCGGCGGCGCATGGCCCGACACGAAGAAGCCCGAGCCGCGCCGCGCGATGATCACCCCTTCCGCAACGAGACGGTCGTAGCCTTCCACCACGGTCGACTTGGACACGCCGAGCGTGTCGGTCATCGCGCGGATCGACGGCACGCGGGCGCCCGGCATCAGCGAGCGGCTCGCGATACGCTCCCGCAGATTGTTCATCACGAGGCCGACACGCGTGCCCGGCACCGTCTCGTTGTTCTCGCTTTCCGCCATCTGTACTGCTCCCATGTTCGGTACAGTTTGCACGAACTGTACTGATCTGTAGCTTAACGTTTACGGCCGCGGCGCGCATCATGAGACTCTTTCAGCGCAGGGACGTTTGCCATGGACAAAACCACCAACGGCTGGCTCAGCGGTTTCGCGGGCGTGCTGATTTTCAGCGGCTCGCTGCCGGCCACGCGGCTTGCCGTGCAGGGCCTCGATCCGGTGTTTCTGACCGTGGCGCGCGCGACGATCGCGGGCATCCTTGGTCTGCTGCTGTTGCTGGTGTTCCGCGAGACCCGCCCGGAGCGGCGCGATCTGCTGCCGCTCGTCGTGGTCGCGCTCGGCGTCGTGGTCGGCTTTCCTTTGCTGACCGCGCTCGCGCTGCGTCACGTGAGCGCCGCGCATGCGGTCGTGTTCATCGGCCTGCTGCCGCTCGCCACCGCGATCTTCGCCGTGTTGCGCGGCGGCGAGCGGCCGCAGCCGGCGTTCTGGCTGTTCTCGGCGCTCGGCAGCGCGGCGGTGGCCGCGTTCGCGCTGCGTCACGGCATCGACGCCTCGCCGCTCGGCGACGCGCTGATGCTCGCGGCGATCGTCGTGTGCGGGCTGGGCTACGCGGAAGGCGCGCGGTTGTCGCGTCATCTTGGCGGCTGGCAGGTGATTTCGTGGGCGCTCATGCTGTCGCTGCCGTTGATGCTGCCGCTCGCATGGTGGACGCGGCCCGTGTCGTTCGACGGTGTCGGCGCCGCCGCGCTGTGGGGACTCGCGTACGTGTCGCTGTTCAGCATGCTGATCGGCTTCGTGTTCTGGTATCGCGGGCTCGCGCTCGGCGGCATCGCGGCGGTCGGCCAACTGCAGCTGCTGCAGCCGTTTTTCGGACTGCTGCTCGCCGGCGTGCTGCTGCACGAGCAGGTACCACCATCGATGATCATCGTCACCGTGATCGTGGTCGCCTGCGTGGCTGGCGCACGGCATTTTTCGCGCGCCGCGCCGGTGCGGCGGCCGGTCTGACGCGGCTCGACCGTCGCGCGGCGAACAGACTTTTTCAGGATCGAATTGCGCGAGCTGTGGATCGATATGTCATCATTTCGCACGATTGGCACAACCAGCGCCCCACGCCGCGTTCCGCCGTGGCCCGAGCGACTGCGCGCAAACCGGTGAGCTTCATGAACCGAGCGTCGCTGACGGCTCCTCGCCTCGCGACGCCGCGCTCGCCCAATCGCTCGAACTCGAGATCGGCGCGATCCGGCACGTGTATGAACTCGCGCGCTCGCCGGCCTTCGCGCGCGTCGGCATCCAATTGACGCGCGGCATCAGCAACGCGTTCTACAGCTATCTCGAATACATCCGCCCGCGCGTGTTCTATTCGGACGGCATGTCGGGTTCCTACGTCGATTCGCTGATCTCGGCGGTCGTCGAACGGCGTGGACCGGCTATCGACGAACGCGTGGCGCGTAATCGCGAGCTGCAGAGCGAGTTCGATCAATTCGATCTTTGACCCGCTTCAAATCCGCCCGGGCGACAGGCATAGTGAAGACTTCCGCCAAACTGCGCCCGCCACGACAGGACCCCGCATGAGTTCACCCCGCCCTCCGCTCGACGCCCCGCTGATCCGCGACGCCAGCGAAGCCGACCTCCCCGCGATCCAGGCGATCTACGCGCATCACGTGCTGACCGGTGTCGCGTCGTTCGAAGAAACCCCGCCGTCCGTCGACGATCTGCGCGCGCGGCTCGCAAGCGTGCGCAGCCACGGACTGCCATATATGGTCGCGGAGATCGACGGCGACGTGGCCGGCTATTGCTATGCGACGCCGTATCGCCCGCGCGCCGCCTATCGCAACACGATCGAAGACTCGATCTACGTCAACGACGCGTATCGCGGACGCGGCATCGGACGCGTGCTGCTGCAGGCGCTGATCGAACGTTGCGAGACCGGACCGTGGCGTCAGATGATCGCGGTGATCGCCGATGGCGGCAGCGGCGGCTCACTGTCGTTGCACGCGCAACTCGGCTTCGAGCTGACCGGCACGTTGAAGGCTGTCGGCTACAAGCACGGCCGCTGGCTCGACACGACGCTGATGCAACGCCCGCTCGGCCGCGGCGCATCGACTGGGCCCGACGACGACTCAAACGCAGCGGGCGACGCCGAACGCACAACCTAACGCGCGCGCGGCAAACGCATGAACAAGGTCGGATAGTCGATCACGAGACCATCGCTATCCACGCGCAAATTGGCGGTGAACTCGCGAAAAATGCCTTCGTAGCGGTACTCGCCATTCAACTCGATGCACGTGTAGGCCTGCTCGGCGCGCGTGACCTGCAAGTCCGGCGTCGCGATATACGCGACTTCGATCGGCTGACGTTCGCCTTGCGCGAGTTGCAGCCGACGGATCGGCAACGTATTGGTGTACGGCGTCGCCGCGATATCGATGTCGATACAGCCTTCGATCGCGCTGAGCGCGAGGCCGTGCCCGTCGTGCCAGTGGCCGTCGCCATCGCCATGCAGCTCCAGCTCGCCGCCGCCGACGACCTTCAGCCGCGCGTAGCGCGTGCGCCAGCGCGCGTCGCAGCGCACCGCGTAATGCAGCCCGTACGCCTTGCCGTAGCGCTGCCCGACCACCACGCTTTCAACGGCGAAGCCATCGTCGCGCGCATCGAATACCAGATGTTCGATGCCGTCGCCCTCTTCCGAAGCCCATCGTAATTCACGCATCGGCGTCTCCTCGCGAAACGGCGCAGGAAAGCGCGCCGGGCTCTCATCGTAACGCGAAAGCCCGCGCGCGACGCAATCCCAACCCAGATCTGGCACCGCTGGCGAGACCAGCGCCTGCGATGCATCAAAATGAAGCATCCAAAAAAAAAGCTGCGCACGTAATGTGCGCAGCTTTACGAGACTGACGACGCGAAAAAAAACGCGTCGATGTGGCGGCAAAACAACGTGCCGCCACGTATTCAGTAACTGTTTAGAACTTGTGGATGATACCCACGCCAACCGCGGTCTGGCTGCGCGACGAGGACGGCGAACCGTTCTGGCCGTCACCGATGCTTGCCACTGCGTTGATGATGGACTTGCCGTTGCCCGACAGCGTCTGGCCGCTAGCGCGCTGATACGCTTCGAGTGCGTACAGGCCGGTGCGCTTGGACAGCGAGTAGTACTGCGACAGGTTGAACTGGCTGTAGCTAGCCGTGCTCTGAATGCCGTTCGACGACGTTGCACGGGTGTAGCTATAGCCAGCGGCCAGGTCCAGCACCGAGATCGGCTTCCAGTGCAGCACTGCGCCACCGGTATTCCAGATCTGCGTGTCGTGGAACAGCGAAGCCTGGCCCGCAGCGTATTGAACGTTCGAGTATGCGAACGAAACGTCCCACTGCGAGTTGAACGCGTAACCACCGGTCACCGCAATGCGCTGCTGCTTCGCTGCGGTCTGGAAGCCGTTGTTGATTGCCGAGACGGACGGCTGAGCGCCGTTGTTCGACGCCGTGGAATTCCACGCGGGGGTGCCAACGGTCGCCGCGTTGTCAATGCGCTGGATACCTGCCGCGAGACCGATCGGGCCGTTCAGGTACTGTGCCGCAACGCTCCAGGTTTGGCCGGCTGCGAAGCTGCCCGCGTTGCCGCCCAGTGCGTACGAACCGCTAACCGTCAGACCGGCAAAGCTCGGCGACGTATAAACCAGTTGGTTGTTCACCCGGAACGTCGTATCCAGCGAGTCGATATCACCCGGATGCGCACCGTATGCACCGGTCAGCCACGTGGTCGGGCTATACGGCGAGAGCAGCGTGTAGTACGAGGTGTACCCGCGGCCTGCCGTCACCGTACCGAACTGAGCGTTCGTCAGACCGACCCATGCCTGGCGGTTGAATGCCAGACCCGACACACTTTGCGCGCCAGTTGCGCTGTTAAAGCCTTCTTCCAACTGGAAAATCGTCTTCGTGCCGCCACCCAGATCTTCCGAGCCCTTCAAACCGAAACGGCTGCCTGCCCAGATGCCGTTGATCATCTTGACTTGCGAGTTGCCAGCGACGGTCTGCGGTTTCGCCGCCGTGGTCAGCGACGCCGAACTGTTCTGCCAACCCAGGCCCGTATCGACGATACCGTAAAGCGTCACGCTGCTTTGCGCATGTGCGCCCAGGGCGACCAACCCCAAGGCAGAAGCTAAGAGAGTCTTTTTCATTGTTACTCCTCTGTTAAAAACTTTCTAATGCGGCCTATGCGAGCGCCGCTGAGTGTGGGTAAGACGTTTTATTTGGATCAGAACACCGGGTGACCGTTGATGATGCTCGGCAACCAGGTCGAGAACCACGGGACATAGGTGACAATATTGATGGCCGAGAAGATAGCGAGGTAATACGGCCAAGCCACCTTAGTAGTTTCCCCTATCGACACATTGCCAATTGCGCAACCAATGAACTGCACCGAGCCAATCGGCGGATGCACGAGACCCAATGCGCAGTTCAGCAGAATCATGATGCCGAACTGAACCGGGCCCACCCCGTTGTGCATGGCCATCGGCAGGAACAGCGGGGTTGTGATCAGGATGTGCGCCGCCATGTCGACGAACGTACCGAGGAACACCTGAATCACGTTGATGTACAACAACATCAGCCACGGCAGCGAGGTCGCGCCGTCGAGCATGCGCTCGATCGCCTCCGGGATCTCCAGATAGGCCATCTGGTAGCGCAGCATGTTCGACACACCGATCAGCAGCAGCACCACGCCGGTCGTTTTCGCGGCCTTGCCGAGCGCATGGCCGAGCTTCTTCATCGACAGCGAGCGATACACGACGATGGTCAATATCAGCGAATAACCCACGGCGATTGCGGCCGCCTCCGTCGCGGTGGCGATACCGCGCGCCACGCAGAACAGAATGATCGCGATGACCATCAGACCCGGCACCGCGCCGATGAACGTGCGCAGCACCGCCATCCAGCCCGGGAAACGCTGCAGTTCGGTCGAACCGTCGGGACGGCGCGGATAGCCGAACTTGACAGCCTGCCAGTAAGCGGCGATCAGCACGAGGCCCATCACCCACAGCACCGGCAACAGACCCGAGAACAGCAGATCGCCGATCGACACGCCGCTCATCTGCTTGCCGTTCAGCACGCCGCTCACGCCTTGCGCGGCGAACGCGTAGATGATCATGTTGGTCGATGTCGGCATCAGCGCGCCGGCGAGCGACGAGTGCGTGGTCACGTTGACCGCGTATGCGGCGCTATAACCTTCGCGCTTCATCAGCGGGATCACGACGCCGCCCATCGCCGACGTATCCGCGGTCGGCGAACCCGACACGCCGCCGAACAGCGTACAGGCGACCACGTTGGCCATGCCGAGGCCACCGCGGAAATGGCCGACCGTGGCCTGCGCGAAACGCAGGATCCGGTCAGCGATGCCGCCGTGGAGCATCAGCTCGCCGGAGAAGATGAAGAACGGGACCGCGAGGAACGAGAAACCGTTCATGCCCGAGATCATCGACTGCATCGCGGTCGCGGTCGGCAAGCCTTCGAACAGGTACGTCAGAACGCAGGACAGGCCCAACGCGAATGAAACCGGAACCCCGAGGAAGAGGAAGATTAGAAAACTGGCGGTAAGAAGGGCAAGTTCCATGATGGTTCTACTTTTATTCCGTGGCGGAGAGTTCGAGCGCCGGCTCTTCCCGTTTCCCCGCGAAGAGCTCGAGCAGATGCTCGATCGAGAACAACGCGATGCACACACTGGCGAAGATCGGGATGCAGTAGCGCACGCCTTCCGGCACGCCGATGATCGGAATGCGGTCGCCCATCGTGGTTTGCGCCATCTCGAGGCAACCGACGAAGACCGCCACCGCGAAAGCGACCAGACACAGGTGCTGAATCCCTTTCGCGATCACCTGGCCTTTCTCGGGCAATTTCTTCACGAGCGAGTCGAGTCCGATGTGACCGCCCTCGCGAACCTTCAGCGCGGCGCCGAACATCGCGATCAGGATCACCAGCAGCAATGCGATGGGCTCAACGAAATCGGGCGCGTCGCTAAACACGTAGCGCATCACCACGCTATAAATCACGAGCAGGCAAAGCACGGCGAGGCTAAGCGACGCCACGACCAGCAGCACGCGAAAAAGAAAATCATTTGGGCGTTTCAGGAAACTCATGACCCTGTCCTTGCTTACGACCGACCTGTGCTTGAGATTCAGCCGTCCCGATACGACGCGATCCGCACGCGCGCGCGAAATCGCGCGGCGGAAGGTCTCGCGAGTTTCCTCGCGGGACCATTCACGCCGCTGTTGCGACAAGCGTTGCTATTGCTGATTGCGTCCGGGACGCGTGACTTACTTGATTGCTTCGATCTCGTCGACGATCTGCTTCATTTGCGGGGTCTTTTCATACTTCGCCCACACAGGCTGCATCACCTTCACGAAAGCCGCGCGGTCGATCTGCGAAGCCGCGATGACCGTTGCGCCACCCTTCGTGACGGCCTTCTGTGCGTCGGCTTCGCGCGCGGTCCACAGCTTCTCGTAGTAAGGTACCGAGTCAGCCGCGGCCTTCTTGATGATCTGCTGCTCTTGCGGCGACAGCGTGTCCCACACCTTCTTCGAGAACACCAGCACTTCCGGCGTCATCGAATGCTGGGTCTCCGAGTAGACCTGAGCGACTTCGAAGTGCTTGGTTTCTTCGTACGACGGCAGGTTGTTTTCGGCGCCGTCGACGAGGCCGGTCTTCAGGCCCGTATAGACCTCCGAGAACGGCATCGGGGTCGGCGTGCCGCCCATTGCCTTGATTTCGTCGACCATCAGGTCGGACGGCTGCACGCGGACCTTCAGCCCCTTCATGTCAGCCGGCGATTTGATCGCCTTCTTCGCGTACATCGAGCGTGCGCCACTCTCGTAGAACGTCAGTGCGATCATGCCCTTCGCGGTGAAGGCGTCGAGGATCTTCTGGCCTTCCGGACCGTACATGACCTTGCGGAAATGGTCGACGTCGCGGAACAGGAACGGCAGCGACGGGATCATCGATTCCGGCACGATTTCGTTGAACGCAGCACCGTTGGCACGGGCCATGTCGAGCGCGCCGATACGGACCTGGTCGATCGTGTCGTTTTCCGAACCGAGCGCGCTGTTGCCGAACACCTTCACGGAGTCCTTGCCGCCGGTCGCCTTGCTGATCTCCTCGCCCATGTACTTCACGGCCATGTTGGTCGGGAAGGTGTCGCCGTGCACATCGGCGACGCGGAACACGCGCGCTTCAGCCGACATCGTGCTGAACGCCAACGCCGCGGCCGCGACGATCATCGAAACATGGGAAGAGGCAAACTTCTTGTTCATCGTGACATTCCTTGAAAAATAGACCATCCCAGCAACAGCGGATGTGACATGGTTTTGACGCGTCTCCGGCTTCACGCTCACTGCCTTCGCAGGTGCGGGCGTTGGCCGTACTGGCTGTGCGACTTCCCCGGCACAGTTGACCCAGCACTCCAGTCGACAACTCGACTACTTACTTCAATCACGCCGGCCGGCTTCGGACATGCATGCCGCATCGACCGCGGCGGCACGAATGCCTTGAAACCCACCGAATTGCACTGTCACACCAACACAGAAAGCCATTTGTTTGGGCTTATATGTTGTACGACAACATACGAAGTCTATAAAAGGGGTTTTATCTTGTACAGACGGTATTTACCCGCATCAAGAAAAGCGCCGGTACGGATGACCGGCGTGGCATGCCACAAGGTCCCGCGCCGTCCGGCATTGGATGGGGACGGAATCGGTACAGTCTGCGGAGCTGTGGTATTTTTGCTGAAGAAATACGTGGCGGCGTGGTCTTCACACAACACGTTGTACGACGAGTGACAAATAAAGGGCCACACGAATGGTCCTGAAAAATGAAAACGCCGGGAGAAAAACTTCGTCCCGGCGCATGCTTCATGCAAGCAACGTTACAGTTGCCCTGCGAATTCTGGTTCAGGCAGCCCGCTCACGCCGGGCCGCAGCGCGAACACGTGGCCGTCGTGCTCGCTCGCGCCGTTGGCGGGACGAATCGAGGTGACGAACAGCGTATCGAGATCGCGGCCGCCGAACGCGCACATGGCAGGCTTGATGGCCGGCACCGGAACCTGCCGGTCAAGCTTGCCCTGCGGCGTAAACCGCAGCAGCAGACCGGCGTCGTTCGCGCAGATCCAGTAGCAGCCGTCGGCATCGACCGCCGCGCCGTCCGGACGGCCCGAATAGTGATGCAGGTCGGCGAACACGCGGCGGTTGCGCGGCTCACCGCTGTCGACGTCGTAGTCGAAAGCCCAGATCAGCCGGCGCAGCGGATGCGAGTCGGACAGATACATCGTCGTGCCGTCCGGCGACCAGCCCAGGCCGTTCTGCGTGATCAGCGAAGCGACGACCGGCGCTGACAGCACGCCCTTCTCGTCGAAGCGGTACAGCGCGCCGCCCGGGATCGCCGCGGCCATGTCCATCACCATCGTGCCGGCCCAGAAACGCCCTTGCCGGTCGCAGCGGCCGTCGTTGAAACGCATTCCGCCGTGCGGGAATTCAGGCGCCGCGAGCTTGCGCAGCGACGCTGTCAGCGGCTCGCCGCTCGCCGCTTTCGACGCGTCCGCGAGCGTGAGCGCGAACAACCCGGTCTCGCAGCCGGCGAGCACGGTGCCGGCGTGATCGAACGCGATGCAGGCAACCTGCTCCGGCAGCAGCCATTCGCTGCGCTGGCCCGTCGCGAGCGAACCGCGCACGATCTTTTTCGCCGGAATGTCGACCCAGTACAGCGCCTGCTCGGCCGCGCGCCAGACCGGGCTTTCACCGGTGGCCGCGGGCAACCGACCGGCCGCTTCGAAGCGCTCCACTTGCGGATTCGCGCTCATTGCTTAGGCTCCCGCTTAGGCTCCCGCTTAGGCTCCCGCTTCGGCTCCATCGGACCGGCCAGCACGAACGGGCCGCCCTGGTACTGCTGGGTCGGGTCGTCGTAGCGCGTGTCGGGGGCGCTCGGTGGGAACAGGTGTTCGAACTGCGCCGAGCTGTCTTGCGGACGGTAGCCGAGAAACGCGGCGTTCGTGTTGTCGACCCACGAGATGCGGTTATTCGACACGCCGTAGACGATCGCGTGACCGACGCGGTTCGTGAACAGCGAGCAGCGCACGAGCTCGATGAAATCGCGGTAGCTCAGATACGTGACGAGCATGCGTGCGGTCTTCGGCTGCTCGAACGACGAGCCGATCCGCAAACACACGGTCTCAAGACCGAAGCGGTCGAAGTAGTAGCGCGACAGCGATTCGCCGAAACACTTCGTCACGCCGTACATGCCGTCCGGACGCAGCGGCACTTCGGTATCGAGAACCGACGTGACCGGATGGAAACCCACCGCGTGATTCGAGCTCGCGTAGATGATGCGCTTCACGCCATGCTTTTGCGCCGACGAGTACACGTTGTAGAGGCCGCGGATGTTCGCTTCGAGCAGGTCTTCGAACGGCGCTTCGACGGAAATGCCGCCGAGATGCACCACCGCGTCCACGCCTTCGAGCAGCGCGTGCACGGCTGCTTCATCGGCGAGATTGACGACGGCCGCTTCCTCGTGCGCGGCGACTTCGCCGAGCGCAGCGATATCGGACACGCGCACGATGTCGGCCCATTGCGCGAGCGCGGGACGCAGTTGCTTGCCGAGGTTGCCCGCGGCGCCGGTGAGCAGCAGACGGCGGAAGGGTTTCTTTGCCGCGGAGCGGTCAACGTTCAAATCGGTCATGTCTCTTTGCTGTTGTGATTGCGAGCGGGTCTTCTGAACGGAAAAGCGAGCGCCGGCTGGACCGGCGCTCGCCTGAGTATTGACGGGGCACGGTGCCTGCTCAGGTCACCGGCGCCGGGTTGAACAGCGTCAACGCATTGTGCAGTCCGAGCTTCTCCGCGCAGGTTTCCTTGCGGCCGCTCGCGACTTCGAGCATCAGGCGGAACAGTTCCCAGCCCACCTCCTCGATGCTGGACTGGCCGGTCGCGATCGTGCCGGCGTTGATGTCCATCAGATCGTGCCAGCGACGCGCGAGGTCCGAACGCGTCGCGACCTTGATGACCGGTACTTCGGCGAGGCTGTACGGCGTGCCGCGGCCGGTCGTGAACACATGCAGCGTGATGCCCGAGGCGACCTGCAGCGTGCCGCAGATGAAGTCGCTGGCCGGCGTCGCCGCGTAGATCAGGCCCTTCTGATTGACCTTCTCACCCGGCGACAGCACGCCGGAGATCGCCGAGTTGCCCGACTTGATGATCGAGCCCATCGCCTTTTCGACGATGTTCGACAGGCCGCCCTTTTTGTTGCCGGGCGTCGTGTTCGCGCTGCGATCCGCGCCGCCGCGCTTCAGGTAATCGTCGTACCACTGCATCTCGCGGATGATCGCCTGTGCGACGTCCGCATTGGCCGCGCGCGCGGTCAGCTGATCGACGCCGTCGCGCACTTCGGTGACTTCCGAGAACATCACGGTCGCGCCGGCGCGCACCAGCAGGTCCGTTGCGAATCCGACGGCCGGGTTCGCGGTCAGGCCCGAGAACGCGTCGCTACCGCCGCACTGCACACCGATCACCAGATCCGACGCCGGACAGGTTTCGCGACGGCGGTTGTTCAGGCGCTTCAGATGCCCTTCGGCCATCCTCATGATCGACGTGATCATCGACTGGAAGCCGACGTGCGATTCGTCCTGCAACACCACGACGTCGCCGTTCTGGTCCAGCGCGACATCACCGATGTCCGCGACGTCGTCGACGACCGCCGCCGCCGCGATCGGAATCGTTCCCGGCGGCATCAGACGCTCGGGCTGCAGCTTTTCGCAACCGAGGCTCACCATCATCACTTCGCCGCCGAAGTTCGGGTTCAGCGCGATGTTGCGCACGGTGCGGATCGGCACCATCGCGTCGGGCGCGTCGATCGCGACGCCGCAGCCGTAGGTGTGACCGAGGCTGACGACATCGTCGACATTCGGATATTTCGGCAGCAGCTCGGCCTTGATGCGCGTGACCGCGTGTTGCACGACGTCGGCGACGCACTGCACGGTGGTCGTGATCGCGAGGATGTTGCGCGTGCCCACCGAGCCGTCCGAGTTACGGTAGCCCTCGAACGTATAGCCTTCGAGCGGCGGCATGTCCGGCGCTTTGGTGGTGGCGATCGGCAGGTCTTCGAGTCCCGGCGGGCTCGGCATGCGAATCACGTGCTCGTTGATCCAGCTGCCCTTCGGCAGCGGCTTCAGCGCATAACCGATCACGACGTTATAGCGGATGACCTCGTCGCCCTCGGCGAGATCGGCCACCGCGACCTTGTGGCCCTGCGGCACACGCTCGCGCAGCCTGAGGCCATCGGCAAATACCGCGCCCTCGCCCAGACCGCCGTCGTTGACGACGATCGCGACATTGTCATTGGGATGAACGCGGATGTAGAGCGGAGTTTGTTCCATTGATCGATCCTTGAGGCGTGATAGACCTGCGTCGCCAGAAATCATACGTCATCCTACAACGTGAAGTTTCGCCCGGATGTTCCGTATTTACCCTATAGCGTGAATTATGCCGTGAAAACCCCGTTGAGTTACCGGATTTGTTGTTGTACGATGACGTATAAGAAATCTGATTTCCAAAGATTTTCTACTAGTACGACGTCCGTTGTACTGGTTGGAACCAACAACGACCCAATCCGACGCCTGGATACTTTGATCATGACGACACCGCAGGAACTCAAGCAGATCGTTTCGGAAGGCCTCCTGTCCTTCCCCGTCACCGACTTCGACGCTAAAGGCGACTTCCGCGCCGACACCTACGCAGAGCGTCTCGAATGGCTCGCTCCGTACGGCGCATCGGCGCTGTTCGTCGCCGGCGGCACGGGCGAATTCTTCTCGCTGACGCAAGACGACTACACGCAAGTAGTCAAGACCGCGGTCGAGGTCTGCAAGGGCAAGGTACCGATCCTCGCCGGCGCCGGCGGCCCGACCCGCGTGGCGATCGCCTACGCGAAGGAAGCGCAGCGCCTCGGCGCGCACGGCATCCTGCTGATGCCGCACTACCTGACCGAAGCAAGCCAGGACGGTATCGCCGCGCACGCCGAAGAGGTCTGCAAGGCTGTTCCGGGCATGGGCATGATCATCTACAACCGCGCGAACTCGAAGCTCAACGCCGACATGCTCGAGCGTCTGGCAGACCGTTGCCCGAACCTGATCGGCTTCAAGGACGGCGTGGGCGAGATCGAAAACATGGTGACGATCCGCCGCCGCCTCGGCGAGCGCTTCTCGTACCTCGGCGGCCTGCCGACCGCGGAAGTCTACGCTGCCGCCTACAAGGCGCTGGGGGTGCCGGTGTACTCGTCGGCGGTGTTCAACTTCATTCCGAAGACCGCGATGGACTTCTACCGCGCGATCGCCGCTGACGACCACGCGACGGTCGGCAAGCTGATCGACGAATTCTTCCTGCCGTACCTGAAGATCCGCAACCGCCGTGCCGGCTACGCGGTCAGCATCGTCAAGGCTGGCGCGAAGCTGGTCGGCCACGACGCAGGTCCGGTGCGCGCACCGCTGACCGATCTGACGCCGGAAGAAATGGAGCAGCTCGACGCGCTGATCAAGAAGCTCGGACCGCAGTAAGGAACCGGCGTCAGGGCTTCGAGCGAAGTAGCTCGCGAGCCTCATCGATGAGGGCCGCCTAGACGGCCGCGTGGCGAACGCCCGGCACAGCAACGTTGCCGGGCGTTCGTGTGTTTGCCCGACAGGCAGGTGGTCTGCGGGCCACCCGGTGTGCAGACTACACCTCGCCCGACAATACAGGAGATGACCATGGACTTGAGCCGCTCGGCCAGTTCCACCGACGCCGCTTCTAGCGCGGCACGCACCAAGGTCCGCTACGGGATCCTGCTGCTGATCTTTGTGATCACCACCCTCAACTACGCCGACCGCGCGACGCTGTCCGTCACCGGTTCCGCAATGCGCACCGCGTTCAGCCTCGACGCGATCCGCATGGGCTATATCTTTTCCGCATTCAGCTGGGCTTACGTGCTGTCGCAACTGCCGGCCGGCTGGCTGCTCGACCGTTTCGGCGCGCGCCGCGTGTACGCGGCGAGCATCTTCTCGTGGTCGCTATTCACGCTGCTGCAGAGCTCGGTCGGCCTGCTCGGCAGCGCCGGTGCGGCGATTACCGGCCTGTTCGCGCTGCGCTTCGTGATGGGCGCGGCCGAGTCGCCGGCGTTCCCGGCGAACGCGAAGGTCGTCGCGAGCTGGTTCCCGACCAACGAGCGCGGCACCGCGTCGGCGATCTTCAACGCCGCGCAATACTTCGCCGCGGTCGTGTTCACGCCGCTGATGGCGTGGCTCACGCACGCGTTCGGGTGGGAAATGGTCTACGTCGTACTGGGCGTGGCCGGGCTGCTGCTCGCGCTGACGTGGCTGAAGGTCATGAAGAATCCCGCCGACCATCCGCGCGTGTCGCGCGCCGAGCTCGAGTACATCGAGCAAGGCGGCGGCCTCGTCAGCGGTGCGCGCAAGACGCGCCCGGACGATGTTTCGAAGGCCGGCGGCTGGACGCTCGTGCGTCAGTTGCTCAGCAACCGCATGCTGCTCGGCGTCTATCTCGCGCAGTACTGCATCAACGTGCTGACCTACTTCTTCCTGACGTGGTTTCCGATCTACCTCGTGCAGGCGCGCGGCATGACGATCCTGCATGCGGGCCTCGTGGCCTCGCTGCCGGCGATCTGCGGCTTTCTCGGCGGGGTGCTCGGCGGCGTGCTGTCGGACGGAATGATCCGCCGCGGCTGTTCGCTGACCGTCGCGCGCAAGGTGCCGATCGTCGGCGGCATGCTGCTGTCGACCTGCATCATCGGCTGCAACTACGTGTCGACCGACTGGGTCGTCGTCGCGCTGATGTCGCTCGCGTTCTTCGGCAAGGGCATCGGCGCGCTCGGCTGGGCGGTCGTCGCCGATACGTCGCCGAAGGAAGCGCTCGGCTTGTCCGGCGGGATCTTCAACATGTTCGGCAACATCGCCGGCATCGTGACGCCGATCGTGATCGGTTATCTCGTCGCGCGCACGGGCTCGTTCAATGGCGCGCTGGTGTTCGTCGGCGCGAACGCGCTGCTAACCGTGATCAGCTATCTGGTGATCGTCAAGGACATCCGGCGGGTCGAGTTGCGCCCGGGGTGAGCCCGTTATAGGCTTGGTTATCGTCGCGGTTATCGTCGCGGTTATCGTACTTCCGGCCGACCGACCCGGCGCCTCGCGCGATCTATCCGCGCCGAGGCGCCAAACTTCGGGCCTGCGCCGATATACGTGACATTTGCGCCGGAAACGATCCGGCCTTCTATAATCAGTCGTCAGACGACGATATAATAAAAATGCACGATTCCCAGCGGTCTTTCAAACAAGGAGCGTTTTCGATGGCTACACCACTAGCATCCGCGGCACCGCCACGACGCGCTCGCAATCTTGCCGAGTTCGTCGTCAACTACGTCACCGAGCAGATCGCGGCCAACTTGCTGAAGCCGGGCGACAAACTCCCCACCGAATCGCAGCTGATGAGCACACTCAGCGTGAGCCGCACGGTGATTCGCGAGGCGATCTCGCGCCTGCAGGCAGGCAAGGTCATCGAGACGCGGCACGGCATCGGCAGCTTCGTGCTCGAGCCGCAGCGCGAAAAGCTCGGCATCGACATGGTGCCCGCCACCACGCTGCGCGACGTGCTGTGCATTCTGGAGCTGCGCATCAGCCTCGAAACCGAATGCGCCGGTCTCGCCGCGCAACGCGCGAAAGCGGACGACCTCGCGCGCATGCGCGCGGCGCTCGACGCGATCGAGGCCACGCGCCACAACGGGCTCGACAGCGTGCAGGCCGACCTGCAGTTCCACATCTCGGTCGCACGCGCAACCGGCAACCGCTATTTCGTCGACATCCTGTCGCAAATGGGCAGCGCGCTGATTCCGCGCAACCGGCTCGACTCGGCCGGCATCGCGCGCGCCGATCCTGATGCGTATCTGTCGCTCGTGAACCTCGAGCATGAAAGCATCCTCGAGGCGATCAGCCGGCACGACGCCGAAGGCGCACGCGCCGCGATGCGCATGCATCTGTCGAATAGCCGCGAGCGGCTGCGTCGCGCGAATGAAGTGAGCGAAGCGAACAGCTGATTCTCACGAAGCTCGCGGGCGAAAAAAATGGCCGGGAATCTCCCGGCCATTTTTTTATCTTGCGATTGCGTCCGCCCTTCCCTTCGATCCGCGCCCGGCCGACCGGCCCGGGCGCGCATCCGTTCAGGACGGCGTCACGCGATTAACCGCGCGTGAGTTCGCCATCGCGACGACGCCACAGTTCGAGCGGATTGCCGTCAGCCAGCGTTTCCGGCAGCAGCTCGGCCGGGAAGTCCTGGTAGCAGACCGGGCGCAGGAAGCGGTCGATCGACGTGGTGCCGACCGAGGTCGCCCGGCTATCCGACGTTGCCGGGAACGGGCCGCCGTGGACCATCGCATGGCACACTTCGACGCCGGTCGGGAAGCCGTTGACCAGAATCCGGCCGGCCTTGCGCTCGAGAATCGGCACCAGCTTCTTCGCAGCCGCCACGTCGGCGCTGTCCATCTGCAGCGTCGCGGTCAGCTGGCCGGCGAAGTATTCGGCGACCTTCAGCATTTGCTGCTCGTCCTTGCAGCGGATGATCGTCGACACCGGGCCGAATACTTCGTCTTCGAGCGCCGGGTTCGCGAGGAACGTCTGCGCGTCGGTCACGAACAGCGCCGCGCAAGCCTGGGTCGGGCCGGTCGCGGCGACGCCGCGTGCCACGACTTCGACGCCCTTCGTTGCGGCCAGCTTGCCTTCGCCGTCTTCATACGCGGCGTGAATGCCCGAGGTCAGCATGGTCTGCGCCGGCTTCGCCGCGAGCGCTTCCGATGCCGTCGCGACGAAGCCCTTCAGCGCGTCGCTGTCGATCGCGATGGCGAGGCCCGGGTTGGTGCAGAACTGGCCCGCGCCGAGCACGAGCGAGTCGACGAAACCGCGCGCGATGCTGTCGCCGCGTGCCGCAAGAGCGTTGGGCAGCAGGAACACCGGGTTGATGCTGCTCATTTCCGCGTACACCGGGATCGGCTCCGGACGCGCCGCCGCGACGCGCATCAGCGAAGTGCCGCCCGCGCGCGACCCGGTGAAGCCGACCGCCTTCATGGCCGGGTGCGCAACCAGTGCCTCGCCGACCGAGTTACCCGCGCCGACGATCATCGAGAACACGCCTTCGGGCAGATCCATTTCCTGCGCGACGCGCTGGATCACGCGACCGACCAGCTCCGACGTGCCGAGGTGAGCGCGATGCGCCTTCACGACGACCGGGCAGCCAGCAGCCAGCGCCGCGGCGGTGTCGCCACCCGCTACCGAGAACGCGAGCGGGAAGTTGCTCGCGCCGAACACCGCGACCGGACCGAGCGCGATCTTCTGCATGCGCAGATCCGAGCGCGGCAGCGGCTTGCGCTCCGGCAGCGGCGAATCGAGCGTAGCGTTGAGCCCCTGGCCCGCGCGCACGGTCTGCGCGAACAGCTTCAACTGGCCGGTGGTGCGGCCGCGCTCGCCTTCCAGACGCGCCTTCGGCAGTCCCGATTCAGCCTGCGCGCGCTCGATCAGCTCGTCGCCGAGCGCGGTGATGCCGTCAGCGATACGGTCCAGGAACTCGGCGCGCACTGCGAGCGGCAGTTGACGGTAGGCGTCGAACGCCTGTTGCGCGAGCGCGCAGGCCTGCTCGACGTTCTCGACGGTGCCGCTGCCGAACACCGGCTCGGGAATCTCGGAACCCGTGGCAGGATTGAACGCGCGCAGCGGTTTTTCTTCGCCGCGCACGGCTTTGCGACCGATCAGCATTTCGCCGGTAATAGGCATTTTTGACTTTCCTTTAATGAAGGCTAAAGATATAGGTCATCCTACAACATCGCGGGGGCCCTATGCAACCCGAAACGCTTGTCTGACAGGCGCATACGGGTATACTCGCCCATTACAACCGGGCCGTGCGGTGCTAATCTGTAGCTAGTCATACGACGACTTATAACTCGCATTTCGCGGTTTAGCATTGTCGCAGCTTTTCCCGATCCATCGCAGTTCGAGGAGACACCGCATGCCCGCCGTCACGCCTTACGAATCCTTGCCCAACCGCTTCCGGCGCGCGGTGCGCGAGGGAAAAACCCAGATCGGCTGCTGGGCGTCGCTCGCCAGCCCGATCGCCACTGAACTGCTGGGCACGGTCGGCTTCGACTGGATGCTGCTGGACGCCGAACACGCGCCCAACGACGTGCTCACGCTGATCCCGCAGTTGATGGCGCTCAAGGACAGCGGCAGCGCACCGGTCGTCCGACCACCGGCCAACGACAGCGTCGTGATCAAACGTTTTCTCGACAGCGGCTTCTCGAACTTCCTCGTGCCCTTCGTCGACAGCGCCGACGACGCCGCCCGCGCGGTCGCGTCGACACGCTATCCGCCGCAGGGCATTCGCGGCGTATCGGTCGGCCATCGCGGCAATCGCTACGGCACCGTGTCCGACTACTTCGCGATCGCCAACGACAACGTCTGCGTGATCGCGCAGATCGAAAGCCGCAAGGCGGTCGAGAATATCGACGGCATCCTCGCGGTGGACGGCATCGACGCGGTCTTCATCGGTCCGTCCGACCTCGCGGCGTCGTATGGCCACCTCGGCAATGCGAGCCATCCGGACGTGCAGCAGGCGATCGCGCATGTGTTCGCGTGCGCGCAGGCGGCCGGCAAGTCGAGCGGCATTCTCGCGCCGCTGCAGGCCGACGCGGAACGATATCTGTCGATGGGCGCGCGCGTCGTCGCGGTCTGCGCGGATCTCGGGTTGCTCAAGGGCGCCGCGCAGGCGGCACAGAAACACTTCATGCAGAAACCGGCGGGCGAGGCTTGAACGCGGCCGCCACGACATCTTCGGAGCATTCCATGCAAAAAGCAGGCTTTATCGGACTCGGCATCATGGGCAAGCCCATGGCCGCCAACCTTCTGAAAAACGGCGTGTCGCTCGCCGCCTTTACGCGTAGCGGCGTGCCCGCCGAGCTCACGCAGGCCGGCGCCCTCGCATGCGACAACCCCGCCGCGGTCGCCGCCAACGCGGACGTGATCTTCATCATGGTGCCTGACACGCCGGACGTCGAACGCGTGCTGTTCGGCGAGAACGGCCTCGCGAGCGCGCTGCGCGCCGGCCAGACGGTCGTCGACATGAGCTCGATCTCGCCGATGGCGACCCGCGATTTCGCGGCGCGCGTGCGCGAATCCGGTGCCGATTATCTCGACGCGCCGGTGTCCGGTGGCGAAGTCGGCGCGAAGGCCGGCTCGCTGACCATCATGGTCGGGGGCGAACAGGCCACGTTCGACAGCGTGAAGCCCCTGTTCGACATGATGGGCAAGAACGTCACGCTGATCGGCGCGGTCGGCGCGGGCCAGGTGTGCAAGGTCGCCAACCAGGTGATCGTCGCGGCGACCATCGAGGCGGTCGGCGAAGCGCTGCTGCTCGCGTCGAAGGCGGGTGTCGATGCGGCGCGCGTGCGTGAGGCGCTGATGGGCGGCTTCGCATCGTCGCGCATTCTCGAAGTGCACGGCGAGCGCATGACCAGGCGCACGTTCGATCCGGGCTTCCGCATCGAACTGCACCAGAAGGACCTGAACCTCGCGCTGTCGACCGCGCAGGCGCTCGGCGTGTCGCTGCCGAACACCGCCACCTGCCAGGCGCTGTTCAACGCGTGCGTCGCGCACGGCGGCAAGGCGTGGGACCACTCGGCGATGGTGCGCGCGCTCGAAGTGCTCGCGAATCACGAGATCGGTCAGAAGAGCGCGTAAGCGCGCTGTTGCATGGCGCCACTTCACAGTTGCGATCGGGTTTTCCGTCTGTCCGCATGTGACCGATGGCCGGCTCGATCGCAATTCGTCGTCTGATCGGGAACGATGCTCATTTCGCGGCATCGCTCTGAATTGCCGCCTGATCCAGCGCTTCGGACCAGCGTAGGACCATCAACGCGTGAGCATGGCTCGCGACCTTTAGTCTCCTCATTAACGGCAGATGCTCTCGCAATTTTATTGCGAGCCACGCGCCCCTCTTGCGCCTGTCACAGCGTACGGCGTGGGTAGTGACCGGGCTGCCATGGCATTCGCCCCCATGCCCTTGCGCCATTCAATCCAACTAACGTCCGATCGAGCGAACCATCGGGACGCACGGGCTGGCACAAGAATCATCCTTCGCCCATTCCCTCGCTCTGTACCCGGCTGTTAGCTTGATAGCCCCAACAACGACAGAGGAGTCCGGAGTGTCATATAACCAGGATTCGGATGGCGTGCGCGTCGTACTCAGTGCGCCACAACTGGCGGCGGTGCTGACCCGCCAATCGATCAGCCACGGCGAAATGCTTTCCAACCGGCTATGGGGCGGATTGCAACTTGTCGGCGGTCTGCTGGAAATGGTCGGGGCCGGCGCGCTGTGTGTGATGCCAGAACCGACCATGGCAAGCAAGGCCGGATGCGTTGTGTTCGGCGTTCACGGCTCGGACACAGCGGCCGCTGGCTTGCGTCAGATCTGGACGGCGCGAGATACGGCGACGCTAACCCAGCAGGGCACGACGAAACTCGCCGAAGCGATGAATGCCAGTCCCGATATGGCGAACAATATCGGTCTGTGGCTCGATATGGTCGTGCCGTTTGGCTTTGCTGGTTCGATCAAGGCTGTACGGACTTCGCAGATCGTGATGGGCCGGATCAGACTGATGGAGCACGAAGCGAAGGACGGTAGCCGGATCGGCGGGCATACAATCGAAAAGCATGTCGGGCGGACTGAGGCGCAATTGCGCGAGAGGCTGCGCCTAGAACCAAAAAGAGACGTAGTATCGTCGTTTCGGGATTTACCGACGGCGGAATGGGCGATCTCCAAGGTTATGGAATCCAACACACTGAAAATCAGGAGTTGGGCTCAATCAAATCCGAGACTTGTGTTAACTCTATTCCATAACGTTGGAAAAACTGTAGGTTATGGAATTAACCGAGAAACCGGGCAAGTAAAGGGTATGAGTATGGTTCAGGTTGTCTTGAAATATGAGAAATACAATGGAATGCCATATTACATTTTGACGTCTTATCTACTGAAATGATGAACGAAGAATCATATCCCCAGTTCTATGTCCTGTTCGGGGGATATCTCAACCAAGACAGCGATCTCTGGGGTGACACTCTGGAGCAGGTTGTATCGTGCTTCAAGGAAGACAGTTCTAGAGAAGAAATTGCAGAGACGCTGCGCGAAATAGATAAATATAAAAAAGAAGCAAGCGAAAATCTTGACCAAAAGTTTTACGAAGATTATGGATTTAATTTCCATCCGAAATTGTGGGGATACACTACCGCATCCTTCTTTGACGAATTAAAACGTCTGCTGGGCGACTAATCTGCTTGCCGGCTGCAACGCTCACGGCGCAACGGCGCCATCCTGCAAACGGCCGCAAAACCGAATCGGGTAGGAGGCGGGGTTGCCCCCGCCGTCCTCCCACAACACCGGACGTACGGTTCACGTATCCGGCGTTTCCCGTCGGCCTCGGACCGGATCGGTCGTCGGCGTGAGCTTGTTTCGTGCGTCGTGTCGCCTGGCATCCGATGGACACCTCAGCCTCTCTCGGGGCTTCCGGCCCCTCCAGCATGGCTGCAGGCCCCCGGCATGGCCGAGGCTTCTGCCCAGATACGCAGAGATCACGCGTGACTTGCCACTCGTGACAGGTTTGGCCCTTCGCCGCTCCGGTTTCAACGGCTACTACGACCTCTGCTGACTTCTGCCACCCCATTCCGACACCTCTCGATGCCAGTAGCACAAGGCAGGATGGCAGATCTCCCAGGGTAATACGCGCGACCTTCACGCTTAGGCCTGTCGGATCTACGTCATGGCGTTCCGTGCAAGTATCGGGCTTTACAGATTTTGGCCTGCTCACCCCGCCATACCGCCTAATATCCGCTTCCTGTTCGTCAGGCCAGCGCTTTGCCTTCGGCTTCCTTCAGATTCCACCTCACGATGGACACCCTTGCCGTCCGCTAACACTTCCCCTTGCCGGGTGTGTAGGGGACTCTCACCCCCAAGTCATCCAGTTCGCCACCACAGCGATCCAGATAGCGCCTTTCACGGCGCTGCGCGCCATGCCTGGCGCACCAAAAAAACGGCGCTCACTCATGGGCGCCGCTTCTTTCACCACATCGGCCCACTAAAGCCGACCGCACTTCGCCTTACTTCGCCGTCACCGCACCGGCCGACGCCCACTTCGGCTCCGGCATCTTTTCCGAACTCCTGGCCATCAGGCAGACCACGACCGCGGCAATCAGATCGAACACCGCCAGCACGACGAACAGCGGGCTATAGCCGATCTGCGTGACGAGCACACCGAACAGCGCGGTGAACGCCGCGGCGCCCAGATATCCAGCCATGCCGCCCATGCCCGTCGCGGTCGCGACCTCGTGCTTGCCGAACATGTCCGAGGTGATCGCGTACAGTGCGCCCGACAACGTCTGGTGCGCGAAGCCGCCGACGCACAGCAGCGCCACCGCCATGTACGGGCTCTCGACGAGACCGACGCACGCCGGCCCGATCATGAACAGCGCACCGACCACGAACACCATCTTGCGCGACGTGAACAGCGACACCTTCGCGTACTTGTGGAACAGCGGGCTCAGATAACCGCCGAGCACGCAGCCGATGTCGGCGGCGAGGAACGGCATCCACGCGAACATCGCGACTTCCTTCAGGTTCATGTGACGCTCGGTCATCATGTACAACGGAATCCACGCGTTGAACGTTTGCCAGGCCGGCTCGGACAGAATTCGCGGAATACCGATCGCCCAGAAATCGCGGCTCGCCAACATCGCGCGCCAGTTGCGCTTCGGCGCGTTGATGTCATCGTGATGCTTCGCTTCCTGGCCGCTCAGAATGTAGTCGCGCTCCGCGTTGGCCAGCAGCTTCTGGTTGCGCGGATGCTTGTAGATGGTCATCCACAGCACGCTCCATACGATACCCGCCACGCCGACGATCACGAACGCGAGTTGCCAGCGGCCGTGAAACAGTGCCCACACGACGAGCGGCGGCGCAAGCACCGCGCCAATCGACGAGCCAATGTTGAACCAGCCGATCGCAACCGACCGCTCTTTCGCCGGGAACCACTCGCTGGTCGCCTTCACGCCAGCCGGAATCCCGGCCGATTCGGCGAGACCCAGGATACCGCGGAACACTGCGAGGCTACGCCAGCCCGTCGCCCATGCCGCCGCCGCGCACGCCACCGACCACGCCAGCGCGAACACCGCGAAGCCGACCTTGGTGCCGATCGTGTCGAGCACGAAACCGGCGACCGGCTGCATGAACGCATAGCAGAGCTGCCACGCCACGACCACGTGCGAATACTGCTCGGTCGTGATGTTCAGCTCCTTCATCATCGTCGGAGCCGCAACCGACAACGTGTTACGCGCCAGGTAGTTGATGATCAGGCCGGCCGCGACCAGCGCGACCATCCACCAGCGAATACCCTTGATCTTCATTGCTGCTACTCCTCGTGATGCATTGCCCGTCAAGCCGAACGGGACTCAAGCCTTGCGCGAATAGTCGATGCCGACGAAGCTACCGCCCTGGTAGCGCTGGCACAGTTCATCGAGCGGATTCGGGCGCGACAGGATGTCTTGCGCGTAGTCCTCGGCGTTCTGCTTCGGCTCGTAGCCAAGGCGCGCGGCGCCGCTGTTGTCCCACCAGCTGCGCGTATTGGCCGACACGCCCCAGATGGTCAGGAAGCCGACGTCTTCCGCTTCGATGCAGCGCTCGAGGAAATGCATCAGGTCCTTGTGGCCGAACCAGGTGCTCAGATGGCGCTGCTCGGTCGGACGCTCGAGGCAGCTGCCGATCCGCACGCACACGCTTTCGATGCCGTGCTTGTCCCAGTACATGCGCGCGAGCGCTTCGCCCCACACCTTCGACAGGCCGTAGAAGCCGTCCGGGCGCAGTTCGCAGTCGAGGCTCAGATGCTCGGTGACCGGGTACATGCCGATCGCGTGGTTCGAGCTCGCGAACACGATGCGCTTCACGCCGTTGCGGCGCGCGCCTTCGTAGACTTCGACGAGGCCGCGCAGGTTGTTCTCGATGATCTCGGGCAGCGGACGCTCGACGCTCGTGCCGGCGAAATGGATCAGCACGTCCACGCCGTTCAGCAGACGGTCGACCACCGCCGGATCGCGCAGGTCGCCGTTCATCACGTCTTCGCCGTCGACGAGCGGCGTCAGTACTTTGGAGCCCGCGGCCGAGCGCAACGGCACGCCACGCGCGACGAATTCAGCACGTACCACGGAGCCGAGCTGGCCGCCGGCGCCACTCAGGGCAATCTTCTTCATAGGGGTTCCTTTTACTGCGCCGCGCGCGAGGTCTTCAGAGAACAGACGGAGGATCTGAGCGGCCGGCGAATCGCGCTGCGCGCGTCGCATAACACACTCAAGTTGTACGATAACGTACTATCGACGATGGACAAGCGGATTTCAACTCCGCATTTACCCTTAAATTACTGCGCGGCAGTTTCGTACCTCTTTAAAAAACAAAGGCATAGGAACGTCGCCTTCGTGCGACATCGTATAACTCGAAGTGGATTTTTGTTCCAGAAGTGGATTTACCCGACGCCAGCGGGCGCGTGGCGTCCGACGCGAGCGGCGTCCGTATGCCGCCCGCGCCCTCAACGGATCACATCGTTACGTTCGCTCAGGCGCCGATGAATTCGAGCAGATCGGCATTGACCTTGTCGGCCTCCACCGTGCACATGCCGTGCTGGCCGCCCGGATAAACCTTCAGCGTTGCGTTCTTGACGATCTCCGCGGTGCGTCGGCCGGCCGCGTCGATCGGCACGATCTGGTCGTCGTCGCCGTGCAGCACCAGGGTCGGCACGTCGATCTTCTTCAGATCTTCGGTGTAGTCGACTTCGGAGAACTGCTCGATGCAGTCATATAGCCCCTTGATCGAACCGGCCATGCCCTGGCGCCAGAATGAATCGATCACGCCCTGCGACACCTTCGCGCCCTCCCGGTTGTAGCCGTAGAACGGCACGGCCAGATCCTTGAAGAATTGCGAGCGATCGTCCGCGACGCCCTTGCGGATGCCGTCGAACACGTCGATCGGCAGGCCGAGCGGATTATCGGCGGTCTTCAGCATCAACGGCGGCACCGCGCCGATCAGCACAGCCTTCGCGACGCGCCCCGTGCCATGCCGGCCGATGTAATGCGCAACTTCGCCACCGCCTGTCGAATGGCCGACCAGCGTCGCGTCCTGCAGATCGAGATGTTCGATCAGCGCGGCGAGATCGTCGGCGTAGGTGTCCATCTCGTTGCCGTCCCACGGCTGCTCCGAGCGGCCGTGACCGCGCCGGTCGTGCGCGATCACGCGAAAGCCCTTGCTGCCGAGAAACAGCATCTGCGCATCCCATGCATCGGCGGTCAGCGGCCAGCCGTGCGAAAACACGACCGGGCGGCCATGGCCCCAGTCCTTGTAGAAAATCGAGGTACCGTCTTTCGTCCTGATCGTGCTCATCTGCTGACTCCTTGTCGATGAAGTCTGCCGTCGCCGGCAGGTGGATGAAGCGCAAGCTGCTCACGAAGTATGCGCGCGACGCATGACAGAACGCCGTGCGAATGCGGCAATGAGTCATGACCTATTGAGAAATTCCGCCGCGAAATAACATCAACACCAAACGAATGGCGAACGGATAATGCGCAACGAATACTGAAGAGAAAAAGCTGAAACGGCCACGCGGCAGCGTGCATCGTAGAAGTAAAAAAATCGCCTGACCAGCACGCCCACCGACGAAGTCGGTTTGGATGGATCGATTGTCGGCTGGCGACAGACACCGCCCGGGACCTTGCCGCGCAAGGCTGCGCGAAACGCATTGCTGCAGCGCGGTCGATTGACGCAGCTCACGCGACGAGGCACACACGGCGACGTATCAACCGCCAAAAGAAACTTGATATTCAACAACGGCTTGCCTCATCGATAAGCGTATTTCGCATAAAACAAGGCGGTTTTTTGACGCACATCGCATCGCAACACTTTTTGTTTCGATCCCCTACTCTTGCGCCATCTGCCCAGCGCAGTGCGCACCGACATCGGTCGACGCGCGTAAGTCTGCTCACGCGGCCATCACGCACAACAGGATCATGAACTCCGCACTATCGGCATTCGATCTCGCGCGCATTCAATTCGCGTTCACCGTTTCTTTTCACATCGTTTTCCCCGCGCTCAGCATCGGTCTCGCCAGTTTCATCGCCGTTCTCGAATGGCGTTGGCTGAAAACCGGCAAGGCCTACTACAAAGATCTTTGTCTGTTCTGGTCGAAGATCTTCGCGGTGGCCTTCGGCATGGGCGTCGTCTCCGGCGTCGTGATGAGCTATCAGTTCGGCACCAACTGGTCGGGCTTCTCGAGTTTCGCCGGGCCGATCACCGGTCCGCTGCTGATGTACGAGGTGATGACCGCATTCTTTCTCGAAGCGGGCTTCCTCGGCATCATGCTGTTCGGCTGGCAGCGCGTGAGTCCGCGGGCGCACTTCGGCGCGACGCTGATGGTCGCGATCGGCACGCTGATCTCGACCTTCTGGATTCTCGCGTCCAATAGCTGGATGCAGACCCCGCAGGGCTTCGAAGTCGTCGACGGTCATGTCGTGCCGCTCGACTGGTTCAAGATCATCTTCAATCCGTCGTTCCCCTACCGGCTCGCGCATATGGCGCTCGCGGCGTTCATCGTCGCGGGGCTGGTGGTCGCGGCGGTCGGCGCGTGGCATCTGCTGCGCGGCCGGCGCGATCCCGCCGTCAAGAAGATGTTCTCGATGGCGCTCTGGCTGCTGTTGATCCTCACGCCGATCCAGGCATTCGTCGGCGATCAGCACGGCCTCAATACACGCAAGTATCAGCCGGCGAAAATCGCGGCGATCGAAGGCTTGTGGGATACCGAAAAAGGCGGTACCGCGCTGAACCTGTTCGGCATCCCCGACATGAAGGCCGAAACCACGCGCTACGCGGTGTCGGTGCCGCACCTCGGCAGCCTGATCCTCACGCATAGCTGGGACGGCGAAATCCGCGGTCTGAAGGAATTTCCGCCTCAGGACCGGCCGGATTCGACCGTCGTGTTCTGGAGCTTCCGCATCATGGCCGGCCTCGGCGTGCTGATGATCGCGATGTCGATCGCGGCCTGGGTGCTGCGCCGGCGCGGGCGCCTGTTCGAAGCGAAGTGGTTCCAGCGGCTGTGCGTCGCGATGGGGCCGAGCGGCTTCATCACGCTGCTGGCCGGCTGGGTCACCACCGAAGCGGGCCGTCAACCGTGGGTCGTGTACGGCGTGATGCGCACGTCGCAGGCGGTGTCGCCGCTGACCACGCAGCAGGTCGGTCTGTCGCTGATGACGTTCGTGGCCGTCTACTTCCTCGTGTTCGGCACCGGCATCTACTACATGCTGAAGCTGATGCGCTCCGGTCCCGCGCTGCCTGGCGGCAAGGCGAACGACATGTCCCACGGCCTGCCGCGGCCGACGCCCGCGCAGACCGCGCGCCGCCCGCTGTCCGCCGCCGATCAGATGATCGACGCCGTCTAACCTACGCTTCGAGAGAAAGAAAAAATGGACGTAACCGTCGTATGGGCCGCGATCATCGCGCTGGGCCTTTTCATGTACGTGGTGCTGGACGGCTTCGACCTCGGCATCGGCATCGTCTTTCCGTTCTTCCCCGACGAAAAGGAACGCGACCTGATGATGAACACGGTCGCGCCGGTGTGGGACGGCAACGAAACCTGGCTCGTGCTCGGCGGCGCCGCGCTGTTCGCGGTGTTTCCGGTCGTCTACTCGACCGTGCTGTCGGCGCTCTATCTGCCGCTCGTGTTCATGCTCGTGTGCCTGATCTTTCGCGGCGTGTCGTTCGAGATCCGCGCGAAGTCGCGTCGCACGAAGCATCTGTGGGATCTCGCATTCATCGGCGGCTCGGCGGGCGCGGCGTTCTTCCAGGGCATCGTGCTCGGCGCGTTCCTGCAAGGCATTCCGGTCGCCGATGGCGCCTATGCCGGCGACGCGTTCGGCTGGCTCACGCCGTTCAGCCTGCTGACGGGCCTCGGACTCGTCGCGACCTACGCGCTGCTCGGCTGCTGCTGGCTCATCGCGAAGACCGAGGGCGATCTGCAGCGACGGCTGCATCGCGTGGTCTGGCCGCTGACGCTGGTGCTGCTCGGCTTCATCGCGCTCGTGAGCCTGTGGACGCCGCTGATGGATGCGGGCATCGCGCAACGCTGGTTCCATGACGGGATCTTCTACCGTCTGCTGCCGGTGCCGTTCCTCGTCGCGATCTGCGCGTTCTTCATGCATCGCGCGGTGCGCGCGCGCCATCACAACACGCCGTTCGTGCTCGCGCTGGCGCTCGTGCTGCTCGGCTATCTCGGGCTGCTCGTGAGTCTGTGGCCGTATGCGATTCCGTCGAGCATCACGCTATGGGAAGCCGCCGCGCCACGCTCGAGCCAGACGTTCACGCTGGCCGGCGCGGCGGTGATCCTGCCGATCATCGTCGCCTATACGACGATGGGTTACTGGGTCTTTCGAGGCAAGGTGCGTCATGGCGACCAACATCACTATCACTGAAACGCGCGGTGCCAGTGCGTCGGCTCCCACCGCCACTGCCGCAACGCCCAGCCGCAAACTGCCGGGCTGGCTCTGGTTCATCGCGCTGTGGTGTTTCGGCGTGAGCGCGGCGATGTCGCTCGGCTTCGCCTTCAAGCTTCTCATGAATGCGACGCTGTTCGCGGTCAGATAGCGGCGCGCGAACCCGTGTCGATCCGGCGGGCATAACCTTCCGGATCGTGCGCGTCAGCGCTTCAAAAACAGGGCGCGCGGCTCGTCTACGTAGCAAGCCGGAACCTATGCGCGGGAGACCTGCCTTAACATCACGAAGCGCATCGAACGATGCCGGCAGCCGGCCACGGGCGTCGCAGCGCAACTGCGCAGCCTGCAACTGCGGCATGTGCAACGGCGGCAGCCCTCAACGGACAGGCTCGACTCGCGGAGACATCATGAAGTTTCTTGTAGCCGACGACCATGAACTGATCCGGCAAGGCGTCAAAGGCATGCTGCGCGGCTTCGATCCCGACGCCCAGTTCGACGAAGCCGACAGCTGGGAAACCCTTGCGACCGCCGCTCGCCCCGACGCGAATCACGATCTGGCGATCGTCGACCTGCATATGCCGGGCATGAGCGGCGCGAGGTCGCTCGAAACGCTGCTGAAGGCGAATCCGGCGCTGCCGGTCGTGGTGCTGTCCGCCGAGGAATCGCCCGACGAGATGCGCGCGGTGCTCGCGGCCGGCGCGCTCGGCTTCGTCCCCAAGCGCCAGCCCGCCAGCGTGATGCTGAAGGCGATCGAACTGGTGCTGTCCGGCGGTGCCTATGTGCCGATGGAGGCGCTGAGTCTGCTCGGCTCGCGCGAGACGCGGGCGGGCCCCGATGCGGATGGATCGGCACGTGTGCCGGCCCCGGGCGCCGCCGCGCAAGCCGTCCGCGCGCCGGGCCCCGGCACCGTCCCGCAGCTCGAACCGGTCACGCAGGTACCGTCGCTGCAGCCGCATCAGCAGCATCTGCTGGAGAACCTGTCACCACGTCAGCAGGACATCATGCGGCTCGTGCATCGCGGCTGGACCAACAAGATGATCGCGCGCGATCTCGGCGTCGCCGAAGGCACGGTGAAGGTGCATCTGTCGGTGATCTTTCGGGCGCTTGGTGTGCATAACCGGTCGACGGCGATCGCCGTAATCAATGGATGGCTGGAGGCCGGGAAGACGTTGTAGCGCTTTGTGCTGCGCCGCAAGCCCAACCCGTCTTGGTTCCAGCCTCTAAGGCTGCGTTTCGCTTTGCGCCCCTGAGCCCGCTTCAGCTTGCGGCGAGCCGGCCGCGGCGGGCGACGGCGCTGGGTCGTCCGGCGCTCCGCCCCCCAACACCACCGCACCCGCCGGCCGCCCCTGATCGAGCTCCGCCTGCTGCCACAGCATTTCCAGCGTGCGCCGCAAGCGCGCCGGCGTCACCGGCTTGTGCAGCACCGGAATCCCCTGCAACGCGAGCGCCGTCAGCTCCGCCGACGCCATATCGCCGGTGATCAGCAGCGTCACCACATTGCCGTGCCCCTCCCGCGCAAGCACGCCCCGTATCGCGCTCAGCGCCTGCGCGCCGGTGCGGTGATTGGCGAGCTGGTAGTCGCACAGCACCGCGTCGGGCACGAAGCTGTCCGCGAGCGCGGCGAGCGCGCCGGCTTCGTCGCGCGCGCCGCGCACGTCGCAGCCCCAGCGCTCGAGCAGACTCGCGAGGCCTTCGAGTATCGACGGCTCGTCGTCGATGCACAGCACGCGCCGCCCCTGCGCGGCCGGGCCGCCCGCGACCGAATCGTTCAGACTCGCGACGATGCCGCTCGCGTCACCCGCCTGCACCGCAAAGCGGAACACCGAGCCGCGCCCCGGCGCCGAGCGCAGCTGCAACTCGCCGCCGAGCAGGCCGACGAGCCGCCTGACGGTCGGCAGCCCGAGCCCATGCCCCTGACGCGCGTCGCGCTGCGGATTCTCGACCTGGTAAAACTCCTCGAAAATGCGCTCGTGCTCTTGCGGCGCAATGCCGACGCCCGAATCGCGCACCTCGATATAGCCGCCCTTCTGTCGCCCCGCGCGCCGCAAGCCGAGCCAGATCGCGCCTTGCTCCGTATAACGCACCGCGTTCGACAGCAGATTGCTCAACACGCGTTCGAGCAGCACCGGATCGTCGTAGACGACCATCGTCGTAGGCGCGATGCGCAGCGCGAGCCCCTTCGCCGCGGCCTGCGGACGATACTGGCTACCGACCCGGTCGAACAGCTCGGAGAGCCGGAAGTGCAACCGGATCACCTGGGTCACGCCGCTTTCGAGCCGGGCCAGATCGAGCACCTGGTTGAACAGCTGATTGAGCGCCTCGACGTTATAGACGATGTGCCCGGCCGTCTTCGCGTGCTGCGCGGGCGTCGCCGTCGGATCGTTCAGAGATGCCGCAAGCAGGCCGATCGCATGCAGCGGCTGACGCAGATCGTGGCTTGCCGCCGCGAAAAAGCGCGTCTTCGCGAGACTCGCTTCTTCGGCGACGCGCTTTTGCGCGGCCAGCGATTCCGCGAGGTATTGCTGATCGACACGCGCCTGCACGACCTGGCGAAACAGCTTGCGATAGCTCATCGCGTAGACGTTGATCGCGCAGAAGAAGAACGCGAGCACGATCGCGAGAATCGTGCGATCGAACGTATGCGAGCCGAAATGCAGCACGATCGACGGCAGCAGCAGAAACGGAATCGAGGTCGAAAAATTGAGGAGATCGAATCCATTCGACATGAACACGCCGGCCGCGAGCGTCACCAGCAGTACGGTATGCAATAACGGCAGATCGGTTTGCGGACTCTGGAACGCGAACCACACCGCGAAGCCCGGCCCGCTATAGAGGAGCACGCCGCGCAGCGCGTGCAGATAGATCCAGTCGCGCGGCGAGACGAGCTGCGGATAACGGCGATTGCAAATCCACAGCGCCAGGCCCGCGCAATTGGCGAGCGCATAAAAAACGAAGCACGCGATAAACAGCGGCGGTGCCGGCACATGCGGCCAGTAGATCGCCACCAGCACCGCGATCGAAAACCAGTGCGAAAAGAACGCGATCGGATCCTGCGCGTAGAGCACGCGCACGAGGTCTTCGTCGATGGCACGCTGGATCGGGTCGGCCCGCATGGGGCGGTCTCCTCTGTCGATCGGCGTGAGCGCTTTAGCGCTTACGCCGATCCCACGCAGCTTTATCGCGCGGGCATGGCAACTTCGTTGAGACGAAACACTGACGAAGCGGCGGCGCTCTGGCACTTCGTGGCAACCGCGGGTCCAATCGGGCGACCGAACGCGCCGCCCGCGCGGTCTATTCTACGGCGAATGCGCGCTCTTCAGACGAATCGTCAGCAATCCACCCGAAGGTTTATCCGGCAGTTTACCATCGCGAGTTTTTATGTCGCGTCGCACCAATTTTAAAGACAACTAAGCTGTTGATTAAAAACAAATAACATGTTTACCGTTTTACTCCTGCCTTCTATACACTGCCCCGACATAACGGTTCGCTGTGGGGGAATGCTGTGGGGGAATTGACCGAAAAACTACTGGCCGTACTCACGCCGATAGACCAAGGACGCGTCCTCCGGGATGGCAATGGAGTCGCAGGAAAGGTTCACGTGTCCGCAACCGGCGCGATTAGTGTGCACTTCCGCTATCGCTATCGGTTCGACGGGCAACAGAAGGAAGTGGCGCTGGGTGCCTGGCCCCGTGACACATTGAACGCCATTCGCGAAAAACATCAAGCCATCAAGCTTCGTGTCTCACTGGGCGCTGATCCCAACGGCCCCAAAAAAAGCAGTACGCCAGCAAATCACGCTTGAGCGGGCATTGGAAAAACGGCTGCTTGCAGAGCATACGGCCCGCGTCGAACAGGAACAGATTACGAGGTCCACCTTCCGCCAGCTCTGCGACGCATGGCTGGAACACGGGGTCAACCGGAAATGCAAGAAGCGGCTCAAGCTCACGTTCGAGAAAAACATCCTGCCGTCACTCGGGGAGAAACGTGTACACGATGTAAGTGATTCGATCCTCCTTGAAGTGCTGCAAGCGATCATCTCATCGGGTCGTAAGCCGACCGCACTCGCTCACTTTGGCGAGCTGCACCACATGTTCAAATGGGGCAAGCGCCGCAAGCCGTGGCGTGACCTCATCGATGTGCTGCCTACCGAACTGATCGATCTGGACCGCCTCTTCGGCAAGGGGTACGTCTCCTTGCGGACCCGAACCCTTTCCGAAAACGAAGTGCGTGACCTCAATTTGAAGATCGCGGCAACCCGTGAGACTCCCGACCGGGAAACGTGGGGTCGCGTGCGGCACACTCCGCTGGGCGAGGACACTGAGGCTGCAATATGGATCTATCGACGCGCAAGCGGAACATGGATCGCAAACCATCTCCACTGTGGGATTCGCTCGTACTCTCCGGGGGTGGCTGGACACCTCACGATCTGCGACGCACCGGCGCAACTTTCATGCAATCGCTCGGCATCTCCCCTGTCGTGATCGAGCGGTGTCTAAACCACGTCGCGCCACAGCGGGATCGACAGGAGGTCAATCCGAAACTGGTGCGCGTCTACCAGCAGTACGGCTACGCCAACGAAATGTGCGATGCCTGGCAACGCCTGGGGCACTACCTCGGCACACTACTGTCAACGCCTGTTGATAGCTTCGACGTCGAAACGCTGCTACTCGATCACACCCTGTGATTTCTGGTTACCGATTGGCTTCCAGCCAAGGCGAAGCGACATCCAAGGTAATCAGGTAACGCTCTAAGTCCGGATGAGAATCTGTCCGGAAACAACGGACGTTCAGGCCAAGCTGATATTTGTCGCCCGCCTGCCAATAGCCAGTAGGGGCCGCGCATCCGCGTATCTTAGCTCGCACAGTCGGCGTGTCCTCAAGGGGCGGGGAGTCTTCAACCAGAATCTGCCGCCAGCCGCCTCGACGAAGCTGCTCCTGCAAGTCCAAGACAATCGCCATCGTCTCGTCGAGCGGCAAGATCGTGACCTGTGGTGACATCCGAACGGAATCGACCTTACCGTGCTCGTCGTAGCTCACAGCCATGAACTTTGCAACAGGGGTCGAGAACCCGTACTGAGGATCGGTAAAACGCAGCCTAGCCGGACGGTTGATTACGCCGCCCCAATTCGCGCCCGGCTCGGCGGCCGGCAGGGTCGAGCGCGATTGCTGGCGCACCTGTTCGTAAGGCTCCCCGATCATCAGTAGAACTTCATCAGCAGGTCTAGTCACCGCGTAGATACCCCCTACGATAGTGCAGCCAATCACCAAGCACCCCAGATACACGAGCCGTCTGATTTTTTTACGCGACATAGCTATCTCGGATGCGCAACTAGAAAGATGGAATTCTCGACCATGTGCTTCTCTGTCGGGTTGCGCAATAGGTCGTCAAACCGCTGGGCTGCGCGCATTACGAACGCCATCCGCTGACCAGGATCGGCAAGGTTGGCGAGCGGCTGCTTACTGAAAATTTCAATTTGGGCGTTCGCTCCCGTTACAGTGCACTGGTTCGCAAGCGTCAACTGAATCTCGCGTGCCGAGCTAGTCGGAATGTTTAACGCCCATGCGAACTGATTAGCCCGCATCAGCATCGCAAACATCGGATCGTTGTACATAGCCGGCTGCAAGATATTGACCTGTTCATGCCATGCCAGCCGTTCAACACCTTTCGTGATGTTACCGGCATCAATTGCCTCAAAGCCCTGAACGGTTTCAAGTTGCGGCTCGCCGAAAGGCACTTTATCCGCAATCGGCCATACGACCGAGCCACGCAGCGCCGCGCGCTCCTTGAGACACCGCTTGAACCGCTGGAGCCCAAATCGTTTATAGAACATGTGCAGCGGCCAGATGTCGAGGAACAAGGCCGTATTGCCCTTGGCGAGCATCTGATACACCTTGGTCGCGCCTTCGCCGGTTGCCTGATCCGGCACAGGCATGCGCGGCGATCCATATGGCGACAGCCTTTCCAGAGGCGAGCTTTGCCGTTCCCATTGTTGATAGGCGTTGCGCTGCTGATTGGACTTGTGAATCAACTCGGCAGCGTTCAACAACCCGCAACCTACCTGCTTCGACGCGAACGCAGCAAGCCCGGCCCACTGGAAGCGATGATCATCAAGCCACGACTGTGCATAGGCGGCGTTGATACGGCGGTTGCGTGCAATCGGATCGTCTACGGCGACGATGGCTTCGGCCTGCTTCTGATAGAAGCGCCAGCAGTCGATACAGTCCTGCTTGTCATCTTCCGCTCGCTTTTTTGCGGCGGCCTCTTCCTCCTTCCAGTTGGGGTAACAGATCGGACATCTCGGGTTTTCACATCCCTGTCTAGCCATGCTCGCCAGCCTTTCCTTTTGTTATTTGAGTCGTACAACGAACATTCATGCGAATACCCTACAACAAGTTACTTGTCTACAAGACCGGTTCGACTTAACAAAAAATCACAATTAAGTTGTCAGTGACGGCAGTCAGGGCAGTCATCCCAATCCTCGCCGTGAGAACAGGTTTCCGGTTGCATGGCAAGCAATCCCCGGATTCTGTACACGATCCGGTTTGGCTCGTATTCGTTCATCGTGCTCGCGTAACACACAACCGCGTCGAGATGCGGCTCGATGGCGCGCAGCAGTTCCAGCGCTATCTACTGAGAAATTCAGGTTCTTCGCCCGACTAGCTATCGCCGTAAGCGCCTGATGTCCAAGGGTTTTCTGCGCGCGCTTAAAAATCAGGCTGGTTTACCCGGCGGTTTACCCATCGGCTAACACTTAATCCATATAGGCGACGGCCTTGCCGCGAACCATACTGCATTCACGTTTCAGCGCGGCATTTCAGCCACCTTCCCTCGACTCGCGGCCCACGCGCCGCGGCTCGCCGCGCTCCCTGCCCACCGACGGAGGTTTTCCATGGGCGCAGTCCCGAGCTACGAGTTCGCCCGCCAACTCGACGACGCGATCCTCCCCGATCTGTGGCGCAGGCGCACCCGGCTCTCAGCGGACGAAATGGTGTCGATGGTCGAACTGGTCAAGCGCGCGTTGCGGACCTACCACCCGCTCGAATTGCAGGCGCTCGGCGAGGACAAGGAAGAACTGGTCGCTCAGTTCATCTACGCGAAGGTGTTGCGCCTCGCGCCCGGCCACACCGAAACGAACGCGCGCGCCGACAGCGCACCGTCCAATAGCTACGCGGTATGCGCGTATTTCCGCCGCTATCTGATCGACTGCCTGCGCAGCGCGTGCCATCAGCGCAATGTGTCGATGGAGACCGAGGGCGTCGCGCAGGAAATCGATCTGCACGCGCACGCGCTCGAAGACCCGGTGGAAAGCGTGCTGCTGCAATACGGCCTCGACGAACAGCGCGTGCGGCGCGCGGCACGCGAGTTCATCGAAGGGCTCGACGAACCCGAGCGGATCGTGCTGGCCGGCAGCCTCGGCTGGTGCTCGGAAGGCAAAGGCGGGCTTTCGGCGGTCGCGGCTCGGCATCGGGTGCCCTCTTATCACTATCGCGCCGTCAAACTCGGCGTCACCATGAAAAAGACGGCCGGCGCCGAGGAATTTTCCAACACCAAGCTCGGCCGCTGGCTCACCGACGCGCTCGGCATCGAGATCGACATCGACAATCGCGCGGCGATTCTGGTTGCGCTGAATCTGCTCGCGGCGGAATCGAGCGATAGCGAATTCCATGAAGTGGCCGCGTAATAGTTCGGATAACCAACAGGCCACATAAGAAGCGCGATAAGTGCGCATGCCCGTACGGCCGGTCGTGCCGCCCTGAACCTCGCACGCTACGACTTCGGCGCGCCCTCCACGGCGCGCTTTTTTTGCGCCGATATTCCGCCTACGATAAAAAAGCTCCCGCAGCACGCCGTCTTTGTTCCGAAGTCGAGCTTCCGTTCCCCGCATCCGATCCCAGACGAGGTGGTCCTGATGAACCGCTTATCGAGCGCGCCGACGGCGCTGCAACGGCATTACGAGGTGGTCGTGATCGGCTCGGGCTACGGCGGCGCGATCGCCGCGAGCCGCATGGCGCGCGCGGGCCGTCGCGTGTGCGTGCTCGAGCGCGGCCGCGAATTCATGGCCGGCGAGTATCCGCGCACGCCCGTGCAGGGCATCGAGCAGATCCAGTACAACACGGCCGAGGCGCAGATCGGTTCGCCGCTCGCGCTGCTCGAAGTGCACGTGAACGAAGACGTCAACGCGGTGGTGGGCTGTGGGCTCGGCGGGACGTCTCTGATCAATGCGAACGTCGCGCTCGAGGCCGATCCGCGCCTGTGGGACGACCCGCGCTGGCCGGCCGCGCTGCGCGGCGACCAAGCCGGACGCGACGACGGCTATGCACTCGCCTGGAAAATGCTGTCACCGTCGCCGGTGCCCGACGACTTCCCGCCGCTGCCGAAGCTGCAGGCGCTCGAAAAATCGGCGCAGGCGCTCGGCATGGCCGACCGCTTCAGTCGTCCGCCGATCACGGTCACGTTCAAGGACGGTCCGAACGCGGCGGGCGTCGAGCAGCAGCGCTGCGTCGGTTGCGGCGATTGCAACTCCGGTTGTAACTACGACGCGAAGAATTCGACCCACATGAACTATCTGCCCGACGCGGTCGCCCACGGCGCGCAGATTTTCACCGGCACGGCCGTGCATTCGGTGCTGCGCGATTCCGACACGCAGCAATGGAAGATCAACTTCCAGCTCGTGAAGCTCGGCCGCGAAAGCTACGACGCGCCCGATCTGTTCGTGCTGGCCGATATCGTCATCGTCGCGGCGGGCACGATCGGCTCGACCGCGCTGCTGCTGCGCTCGCGCGACGCGGGCTTGAGCATGTCGGAGATGCTCGGCCAGCATTTCACCGGCAACGGCGACGTGCTCGCCTTCGCATACAACACCAGCGACACGATCAACGGCGTCGGCTGGGGCGAGCACAAGCCGGGGCAGATTCCGCCGGTCGGGCCGACCATCACCGGCCTGATCGACAATCGCGCCGACGAGAAAAACGTCAGGGACGGCTATGTGATCGAGGAAGGCTCGCTGGCCGGTGCGGTCGGCGAGGCGCTCGTCGGCATGCTCGGCGCGGTCGCGCCGCTGGAAGGCGTGGATGCGGCTGGGGCCCCGTCGCTGCTCGAGCGCATGAGTTATGACGCGCGTGCGCTCGAAAGCCTGATCCGCGGCCCGTACCACGGTGCGCTGAATCACACGCAAAGCTACCTCGTGATGGCGCACGACGACGAAAGCGGCCGCATCACGGTCGGCGACAAAGGCCGTGCGCGCATCGAATGGAAAAACGCGGGACGCCAGCCGATCTTCCAGAGCATCGAGAACGTGCTGATCGAGGCGAGCAAACCGCTCGGCGGCAAATATCTGCGCAACCCGATTTCGACGAAGATCGCCGGCCGGCGCACCGTCACCGTGCATCCGCTCGGCGGCTGCGGCATGGGCGAGGACGCCGCGCATGGCGTGGTCGATCATCTGGGCCGCGTGTTCAGCGGCACGGTCGGCGTCGCGGTGCACGACGGCCTCTACGTGATGGACGGCGCGGTGATGCCGATGTCGCTCGGCGTCAATCCGCTCCTGACCATCTCCGCGCTCGCAGAGCGCAATTGCGCGCTGCTGGCCAAAGCGCACGACTGGTCGATCGACTACATGTCGAAGGGCACCGCCGCCGCGCCGCCCGCACAGAAGATCGGCCTGCGCTTCACCGAGACGATGGTCGGCACCTACACGCCCAGCGTGGCGGGCGAAGCCGCGAAGAGCCCGATCGAATTCACGCTGACGGTCGAGTCCGACGATCTCGCCGACATGCTGAGCAACCCGAATCACCTCGCGCGCACCGCCGGCACACTGACCTGCCCCGCCCTGTCCGCCCAACCGATGACGATCAGCGACGGCACCTTCAACCTGTTCGTCGTCGACGAATCCGACGTCGACGAACGCAACATGAACTACCGGATGACGCTCGACGCGGTCGAAGGCAACACCTGGTATCTGACCGGCAAGAAGATCATCACGCGCACGTCGCCGATCAACCTGTGGGAGCAGACCAACACGCTGTACGCGGAGATTCGCGCCGCGGCGCAGAACGATGCGCCCGTCGTCGGCACCGCGACGCTGATCATCACGCCCGAAAACTTCCTGAAGCAGCAACGCACGCTCGAAGTCACACACGCGCCCGACCTGAAGACGCGCCTCGAATGGACGCTGAAGTTCGGCAAGTTCTTCGCGGGCGTGCTGTTCACCGAATACGGCGGCGTGGCCGCGCCGCTGCAGTTCTACGATCCGTACATACCGCCGCGCGCGAAACGCACGCTGCGCGCGCCGGCGCCGCAGGTCACGTACTTCGACACTCCCGACCGCACGCGGCTCAAGCTCACGCGCTACTGCGATCCGGCCGCGGGCAAAGCCGCGAAGCCGATCCTGCTGATCCACGGCTCGGGCGTATCGAGCCGCATCTTCTCGACCGATCTGATATCGACCAACCTCGTCGAATATCTGTACGCGTCGGGCTACGACGTGTGGCTCGTCGATCTGCGCGTCAGCATCGAACTGCCGAGCGTGCTCATGCCGACCAACGTCGACAAAGTCGCGCGCGAGGACATTCCCGCCGCCGTCGCGAAGATTCGCGAAGTGACCGGCGCGCCGGACATTCAGGTACTCGGCCACTGCCTGGGCGGCCTCGCGCTCAGCATGTCGCTTCTCCATGGGCTCGACGGCGTGCGCTCGGCGGTGATTTCGCAGGTGTCCGCGCATCCGGTGCCGGGCACGTTGCAACGGATCAAGGCCGGCTTGCATATTCCCGACCTGATGCAGCATCTGCGCATACGCGACCTCACCGCCTATACGCAGGAAGATTCGTGGCCCGCGAACCTGTTCGACGAAGCGCTGCGTCTCTACCCGCTCGATCACGGCGAGGGCTGCGGCAATCCGATCTGTCATCGCGCGACGTTCCTGTATGGCCTGCTCTACGAGCACGACAAGCTGAACGAGGCGCTGCATGCGAACCTGCAGGAACTGTTCGGCATTCACGACATGGCCGTGTTCCAGCATCTGGCCACGATGGTGCGCGCGGGCCAGGTCGTCGATGCGCGCGGCGACGACGTGTATCTGACCGGCGCGGACGGCATGAAAGGACTCGAGGGCATGCGTTTGCCGATCGGCTTCATTCACGGCGAGAAGAACGAAACCTATCTGCCGGTCAGCACCGCGCGCACTTACGAGCTGCTGCGCAAGCGCTTCCCCGAGCAGCCGTACGAGCGGCATCTGATCCCGGGGTATGGGCATATCGACTGCATCTTCGGCAAGAACGCGGCGGTCGATGTTTATCCGTTGATCGTCGGCTATCTGAATGCGCATTGACACGGCTGCATTGCCGATGCGCCACGCATTCGGACAATATAGCCAAGCATAAATCAAGAGATTTTATAGAAGCCGGCGTGTCGCAATATTGCGTGGATTCGTTCGACCATTATCTCAAAATCACGAGGCGCGATTAATACGTTAGTATCGACCCTCTTGTAAAGGCGAGGCGCAAAGTTCAGGGCTACACGCTTATGGATGGATCGAGGTAACGACAATTGGCGACACTTGCCCGTAGACTTTGCAAGCTGTTTCTTTTTTTGGCTTTGTTTTTGTTATCGGTGCGGTATGTCCACACGTACCCATCACCCATGACGCTGGAGCAGCAGCATATATTGATCGAAATCTCCGATAAGCTCGAAGTGGCCGATTATGAACTGCTTTACATCGGCGCAATGACGGCCATAGATCTGATTGTGGCGATCGTTCTTTATGTGCTGATCGTGAAAATATGGCGGACTTGCACGCGAGGGAGAGGTCGTTGATTTGCTTCTCATCGAAACTCAGAACAGCTTGCCCGGATTCAAAATGCCGTTCGGATCGAGCGCACGCTTGATCGCGACCATCGCCGCAAGCTCGGCCGGTGAGCGCGAAATCGGCAGGAACTCGCGCTTCAGCGAACCGATGCCATGTTCCGCCGACACCGACCCGCGCAACGGCCTCAGCATCTCGTAGACGAACGCATAGACCGCGTGATGTTCGACGCCCGGAATCGAATGACCATCCACGGTCAGATGCAGATTCGAATCGCCGATATGCCCGAAAAAATACGATTGGTTGCCGGGCCAGCGCTGATCGAGCGCCGCGCGGCAACGGTCGACGAACGTGCCGATCTCGCCGATCGGCAGACTCACGTCGAAGTTGATCGGATCGAGCTTGAGCGGAAACTCCGCGGTGCACTCGCGGATCGCCCATAGCGCGCGCGCATCGGCGACCGATTGCGCGATCACCGCGTCGCGCAGCGCGCCCGCTTGCAGCGCATCGGTCAGCGCCTGGGCGAAACGTTCCCCAGCGTCGTCGGCATCGAAGCCCGCGTGTTCGATCAGCGCATAGAGCGGATGCGCGGCGTCGAACGGCGAGCGCGCGCCGGTCGGCTTCACGCCGAAATCGTAGAAGTCCGGCCACATGATCTCGAACGCGCCGATGTCGTTGCCGAAGCGCGTCGCGAGACGGCGCAGCAGGCTCACCGCGGCATCGTAATCGTCGAGCGCGACGAGCGCCGTATGGCGCGCCGCACGTCGCGGATGCAGCCGCAGCACCGCGCGCGTGATCACGCCGAGCGTGCCCTCCGAACCGATGAACCAGTGCTTCAGGTCATAGCCGGTGTTGTTCTTGACCATCTTGCCGAGCGAACTGAGCACGTCGCCATTGGCGAGTACCACTTCGAGCCCGAGCACCTGGTCGCGCGCGGTGCCGGACTGGATCACGCGATTGCCGCCCGCGTTGGTCGCGAGATTGCCGCCGATCTGGCATGAGCCGCGCGCGCCGAGGTCGAGCGCGAGTTCGAAGCCCGCGGCTTCGGCGGCTTCCTGCGCGGCCTGTAACGTGGTGCCGGCACGTACGGTCAGCGTGGCCGACGCCGCGTCGAGCTCTTCGACGCCGCTCAGGCGTTCCAGCGACAACGCGATATCGTTGGCGCGCGCGATCGCGCCGCCCGCGAGTCCGGTCATACCGCCTTGCGGTACCACCGGCTGATGCGCGGCGTGGCAGATCGCGAGCGCACGCGATACTTCGTCGGTCGTGCGCGGCATCAGCAGCGCCGCCGGACGCGTCGGCTCGTGGCGCGTCCAGTCCGTCAGCGCGCGTTCGCCGATCTGCTCGCCGACGCGCACCGCGTCGACGCCGAGCGCGGCGCGCAAGGCCTCGAGCGTCGTCGCGAGCGGTGCGGTTGCGGTTGCGGTTGCGGTCTGGGTCGTCTTGTCGTCGGTGATGCTCGGTTCTGTCATGCAGGTGGTCCTTACTGTGCGGTAGCGGCGAGTTTCTTGCGGTAGCCCATCGAATCGTTGATGCGGCCGAGGATATAGTCGCCCGCGGCGACCGGCTGATATTTGCTTTGCGCGTCGCTTGCGCCGAGCTCACGCGGATCGACGAGCGCGCCGTAGGTCGGATCGTAGAACGTCGCGATCGAATAGCGCTCGCGCCCCGATGCATTGATCACGCGATGCAGCGTCGAGCGGAAGCGGTCGTTGGTCCAGCGCGCGAGCAGATCGCCGACGTTCACGACGAAGCTGCCTTCGACGGGCGGCGCCTCGACCCACGTATCGTTGGCGATTTCGCGCACCTGCAGGCCGCCCACCTGATCCTGCCACAGCAATGTGATGCAGCCGTAGTCGGTGTGCGGCGCGACGCCGAACTGATCTTCGTCCGACTGTGGCGGCTGCGGCGGATAGTAGACCATTTGCGTGCGCTGCATGCGCTTCGTGTAGCGCGGCGCGAAAAAATTTTCTTCGATGCCGAGACTCACCGCGACCGCACGCAGCAGATCGGCCCCGCACGCGCCGACCGCCTCGTAATAGTCATACAGCACCGGCCGCAACCCGGGCATGAAGTCCGGCCAATTGTTCGGCCCGCGTAGTGCCTGGCCCGCCAGCACGTCGGGATCGTCTTCCGGCAGTTCGAGGCCGATGCTGAAGAACTCCTTGTAATCGGGCCGCTTCGCCTGATACATCGTCGCGTCGCCAAGCGCATTGAAGCCGCGATGCCGATGATTGACCGCCGCGCGTCGTTTCGTGCCGACCGGAAACGCGAAGAAAGTGCGCGCGGCCTGCGCGGCGGCATCGATCTTCGCTTGCGGCACGCCGTGATTGACGATGTAGAAAAAACCGATCGTCGTACACGCTTCATGAATTTCCTTCGCGACGCGTCGGAGCGCCTGCTGATCGCCCGCGCGCACGCCGGCGACATCGATGATCGGAATGCGGGTCACGGCCATCGCGCGGCTCCTTCGAGGATCGGTATTGCAGTGGTATATACCGCCAAAAGCAGCGCCGCAAGTTGCTTCGCACGCCTCGAGATCAGGGCTTTTCTCTACTCAAGCGAGCATTTATTTTTCGCCGGAAACGCGGTATATACTGCCCAGCGAGGCCCGCATCGCGCCGCCGGCGCGGCGGGTCTGGAACGAACACTTCGACACGCCGGCGACCCAACACCAATTCGCCCCCGGAGCACCCCATGCGTATCCTTGCAGGCTGGAAATGTCGTCTGGTCATGCTGGCGCTGTGCGCGGCAAGCGTCACCGCGCACGCCGAAGACCAGCTCGCCAAAGTGAAGAAAGCCGGCGAACTGGTGGTCGGCACCGAAATGCAGTTCGCGCCATTCGACTTTCTCGAGAACGGTCAGCAAGCCGGCTTCAACAAGGAACTGTTCGCGCAGATCGGCAAGGAAATCGGCGTCAAGGTGCGCTTCATCGATCTGCCGTGGCCGAGCGTGCTGCCCGGTCTCGAAGCGGGCAAATTCGATATGGTCGGTGGCCCGCTGACGGTCACGAAGGCGCGCATGGAACGCTACACGTACACGCTGCCCGTCGCCGATGCGACCGACGCGCTGCTCAAGCGCGCGAACGATGCGTCGATCAAGCAATCGTCGGATATCGCGGGCAAGACGGTCGGCGCGGGCAAAGGCACCGCGCAGCTGGACCAGCTGAAGAGCTACGCGGCCACGCTGCCGAAGCAGCCTGAAATCCGCGAGTACGTCGACAACAATCAGGCTTACGCGGACCTCGCGGCGGGCCGCATCGCCGCGGCAGCGAACTCGATGACCAACATCGCATATGTCGCGAAGCAGCGCCCCGAGATGTTCGCGGTCGTGCAGCCGCCGTTCGGCGCGAAGGTGTACTTCGCGTATGCATTGCGTAAGGACGCCGACAGCAAACCGCTCGCCGACGCGTTCAACGCAGCGCTCGTGAAGATGCAGAAGGATGGCCGCCTCGCCGCGTTGCAGAAAAAGTGGTTCGGTGTCGCGATGGAGATGCCGTCCACGATGCCCACGCCGAACTACTGAGCGTCTTCAACGTGGGCGTCCCACAACGTGCAATAGTTTCGCCGTAGCGCGGCGCGCGTCGCCCTTCCCCTTCCATCGGCCGCGACCCATGTTCAACACGACCGTCTTCGTTCAGGGCCTGCCGCTGCTGCTGCATGCGGCGCTCGCCACCGTCGGCATTTCGCTGACGGGGCTCGTGATCGGATTCTTCGTCGGCATCGGCGTGTGCACCGCGCGGCTGTCGCGGCATCGCGCCGCGCGCCTCGCGGGCGGCGCCTACGTGTTCTTCTTTCGCGGCGTGCCGATGCTCGTGCAGTTGCTGCTCGTGTACTACCTGTTGCCGTTCGCCGGCATCAACGTGTCGCCGATCGTCGCCGCGATCAGCACGGTGTCGCTGTGCTCCGCGTCGTATATCGCCGAAATTCTGCGCGGCGGTTTTCTGAGCATTCCGCCCGGACATCTCGAAGCCGCGCGCATGCTCGGGCTTTCCCCGCTCGATACGCTGCGGCGCATTCTGGTGCCGCAAGCATTCCGTTTGACGCTGCCGTCGCTCGTCAACGAAATGGTGCTGCTGATCAAGGCTTCTTCGCTGATCTCGGTGGTCGGCGTCGCCGAGTTGACGCGCACCGCGCAGAACATCGCCGCGAGCACTTACCGGCCGCTCGAAGCTTATGTCGCGGCCGGGCTCATCTACTTCGTGATCTGCGGTTCGCTCGCGCTCGTCGCGCATGCGGCCGAACACCGTTTGCAGCACGCCTGAATCGACTCACGTTTAAGCGAACCTCGCCATGCAAACGTTCGACCCGACCGTCATTACGCACAACCTGCAGCCGATCGCCGCCGGCCTCGCGACGACGCTCGCCAGTTGGGCCGCGGGCGTCGCAATCGGTCTCGCGATCGGCTTTCTGATCGCGGTGCTGCAACTGTTCTGCGGACGCTGGCTGCGCGCCATGTTGCGTGTCTACATCGAGTTGCTGCGCGGCACGCCGTTTCTCGTGCAGCTGTTTCTGCTGTACTACGCTGGCCCGTCCATCGGCATCACGCTCGAACCGATGACGGCCGGCATCGTCGGCCTCGGTCTCTACGGCAGCGCGTATTTCGCCGAGGCGTTCCGCTCCGGCTTCCAGTCGGTGCCCAAAGGCCATCTCGAAGCGGCGGCGTGTCTCGGACTCACGCGCTGGCAGGCGATTCTGCGCATCCAGGCGCCGCAGATGATGGTGCTGATCGTGCCCGCGCTGACCAATCTGATCATCGTGTTGAGCAAGGAAACGGCAGTGCTGTCGATCGTCACGGTGCCCGAACTGACGTTCGTGCTGACCGGCATCGGCTCGGCCACCTTCGCTTTCGTCGAAACCCTGCTGGTGCTGTGCGTGTGCTATCTCGCTCTAGTCGAGCTGACCTCGCGCGCGGGCATGTGGGCCGAAGCCCGCCTCGCACGCTTCATGGCATGATTCCGGAACACCTATGAACGCCATCGCCGACATGTCCTCCCCCGCGCAATCTTCCGCGCCGTCCGCCAGCGCAACGGCGAACGCATCGAATGTCGCGCCGCTGATCGAGGTGCGCGATCTGCGCAAACGCTTCGGCGATGTCGAGGTGCTGCGCGGCGTCGATCTCGAGATCGCGCGCTCGGAAGTGGTCTGCGTCATCGGGCCGTCGGGCTCGGGCAAGAGCACGCTGCTGCGCTGCCTCGCCGCGCTCGAAACCTACGATCACGGCGACGTGCGCATCGAAGGCGAGCTGCTCGGCTATACCGAGCGCAACGGCAAACGCGTGCGCGCCTCGCAGGGCGAGATCAACCGCGTGCGCCGCAACGTCGGCATGGTGTTCCAGCAGTTCAACCTGTGGCCGCACATGACCGCGCTCGGCAACGTGATGGAGGCGCTGCTGCGCGTGCGGCGCCTTTCGCACGACGAAGCGCGCCGCCGCGCGAGCGCGATGCTGGAGACGGTCGGCCTCTCGCACAAGGGCGACGCGTATCCGGCGAAACTGTCGGGCGGTCAACAGCAACGCGTCGCGATTGCGCGCGCACTCGCGATGGAGCCGCACATCATGTTGTTCGACGAACCGACCTCGGCGCTCGATCCGGAGCTGGTCGGCGAGGTGCTGCAGGTGATGAAGCAGCTCGCGCGCGACGGCATGACGATGGCCGTGGTCACGCACGAAATGGGCTTTGCCGCGCAGGTCGCCGACAAGGTCGTGTTCATCGATCAAGGCCGCATCGCCGTGCAGGGCAAACCGCGCGACGTGTTTCACGATGCCGCGCAGCCGCGTCTGCGGCAATTTCTGCAAAACTACTTCGACCGCAATGCGTTCTGGACGCGCGGCCCCGACGACACCCCGCCCCTATGAGCGCCACCGTTCGCAACAAGCCTCATGGCAAATCGTCCGCCAGCGCGGCCAGCGCCGCGGCCAAAATCGCGCGCGGCAGCGGCGAAGCGCCGGCCGCGCGCTACGAGCAGGTCAAACAGCACATTCGCCAGATCATCGGCTCGGGCGAACGCCAGGCGGGCGACCGTCTGCCTTCGGAGCTCGACCTCGTCGCGACGCTCGGCGTCTCGCGCATGACGGTCAACCGCGCGCTGCGCGAACTCGCCGACGCGGGGCTCGTCACGCGCCTATCGGGCGTCGGTACTTTCGTCGCGCCGAACAAGCCGCAGTCCACGCTATTGATGATCGCCCATATCGGCGACGAGATCCGCTCGCGCGGCCACGCTTATCGCTGCGATATGGTGCTGTTGCAGCGCGAGACCGCCTCGGTCACGGTGTCGAACGCCTTGGGGCTGGCGCCGGGCGCTTCGGTGTTTCATGTGATCTGCGTGCATCGCGAGAACGGTCTGCCGGTGCAACTCGAAGACCGCTATGTGAATCCGGCCGTCGCGCCGGATTTTCTGCAGCACGATTTCTCGGCGCTGAAGCCGTCCGAGTATCTGCTGACGGTCGTGCCGATGCACGATCTCGAACACGTGGTCGACGCGGCGCTGCCGACGCCTGCCGAAGCAGCGCTGCTCGAAATTCACGCCGAAGAGCCGTGCCTGACGCTGACGCGCCGCACATGGACGGGCGGCGTCGCCGTGACGTTCGCGCGTTTCGTGCATCCGGGTTCGCGCTACCGGCTCGGCTGCCGCTTTTCGCCGAATACCTCGCAGCGCCAGGGATAACGCGCGCTTCAGAAACCGTACTAGACGGTCCCCGCCAGATGAAAACGCGACGCCGGATGCCATAGCCGCACCGACGTCGCGACGTTCTCGCCGACCCACGTGCGCCGCCACAGCAGCAGACACGGCTCGCCGATATCCATCATCAGATGACGCCGCACATGGGCGTCGGGCTTTTGCGCGTAGATGCGAAACTCGGCGCGCTGCACGGGCGCGAGCCGCACCATGTAGTGATTCGGCGTTTCGACCGAGAAGTCCTGCTGCAGATATTCAGGGAACACCTTCGGATTGACGAAGCGGTCCTCGTACTGGATCGGCTCGCCCTCCTCGCTGTGCACGATGCACGAATGAAACGCGGGACCGTTCGCGAGACCGAGCGCTTCGAGCGCGTCGGCGTCGTCGCTCGGTTCGAGCGTCAGCACGCGCGCCGAATGACGATGACCGCGCGCGGCGATTTCATCGGCGATATTGCGGATCTCCAGCACCGTCGATTCATACCGCTGCGGCGCGACGAAGGTGCCCGAGCCTTGCACGCGCGTGAGCACGCGCTCGGCGGTCAGCTCGCGCAGCGCGCGCGACACCGTCATGCGCGCGACGCCGAACTCCTTGACCAGTTCCGTTTCGGAAGGGATCAGCCCGCCCGGCTTCCATGCGCCTTCGCTGATGCGCTGAAGCACGTAGCGTTTGATCTGCTCGTAGGCGGGCATCGCCTTGACCGGCGTGTCGCGATCGCGATCGCGTTCGGCGGAAAGCTGTTTCTGCTCGGCCTGTGCGGCGGGCGCTATACGCGCCTGTGTCGTTGTTTTCACTCCAAACCTCATCGGTGGTTCGCCGGTGGTACATGAGGTACACCGTGGCCGGTTCTCCGACGGCCGGGCCCAATCTTACCCGGTTCGACGGTGGGGAGACGGCTGGAACGCGCTACCAGATAAACGGCACGAAACGGTAACGCACACGAGCCATGTATTGGGTGTAGCCGTCGAGCTGCCCGGCGAGCAGCCGCTCCTCGCGCACCGCGCGCCAGCCCATCCCGTACCCCATCACGGGCAGCGCCACGAGCCCCCACCACGAGCCGAGCATCAGCGGCGTGCCGACGAAGAACACCAGCGCGGCCGCGTACATCGGATGACGGACGTACGCGTAGGGCCCGGTGTCGGCGACCTTGTGCCCGCGGCTCGACTGAATCTTGACCACCGGTGCGGCATAGCTGTTCGCGCGAAACACGAACCGGCACGTGAAGATGCACAGGAACACGCACAACGCGCCGAGGCCCATGAGCCACGACGGCAGCGGCGCGGACCAGCGAAACCGCATCGCGTCGAAACCCATCAGGATCAGCCAGCCGCACCACGCGGCCCCGATCGCGGCCATGAACACACGATCCCAGCGGCTCTGCTGCGCCTGCACGAACGGCGCGAGCCGCTCCGCGAGCAGCGCGGGATCATGACGCGCGAGCCACAAGCCGAGCCACAGGCTCAATACCGCCAGCTCGAACAGATACCACCACGCGGCCGGCCACGCGAGCGTGCCGGCCGCGCCGAACAGCAGCACGCCCATGAAAACCAGCCACGCCAGCGATTGCAGGATCAGACGTGCGACCATCGCGGCTCCCTTGAGCGGTCGGCTCATGCGGCCTCATCGCGCGTGCGCACGCGCTCGAACACGTCGGCGATATCGATGTCCTCCAGATTCAAGCCGAAACGCTCACGCAGACAGTCGGCGAGTTCGGCGGCGCTCGCGAGGCGCCGTTCGTTGACGATCCGCCCTCGTGCGTCGCGCTCGTTGAACTGATCGTTGAATAGCGCCAGGTGCAGTTCGGGCAACACGCGGCACGCCAGCAGGTTATGAACGAACTTCGAATCCGGTGACGTCGACGTGTACCAGTTCGAGGTTTCGTAGTCGATCCACTCGACTGCGCGCAGATCGACGTGATAAACGCGGGTCCAACTCTCGTCCGGCGCCAGCACCTCGAGATAGACGGTGTCGCGCCCCGCGTCGGCGAGACGGAACGTGCCGAGCGGAATCGGCTGCGCGAGGCCGGCGGTCAGCCGCAGCGGCGCGGTCAGCGTCACGGCGCCGAAGCCGACGTCGGCGGTCCATGCGTCGCCGTCGATATCGACGCGCAGCACCATATGCGTGCGCGGCGCAATCGTGCCGGGGTCGCGGCCCCACACGACGCGCGCAAGCATCGGCGTGACCCGGAAGCCGAGTTGCATCAGCACGTTCGCGAACAGAATGTTCTGCTCGAAGCAGTAGCCACCGCGCTTTTCGGTCACGAGCTTGCGTTCCACGGCTTCGAGCTCGAGCCTGACGGGCCGGCGCGTCAACGGGTTCAGGTTCTCGAACGGGATCGCGGCGGGATGGAGCCGGTGAATCGCCCGCAGCACGTCGAGCGTGGCGGCGCGCGGGCCCTGATAGCCGATCCGGGCGAAGTAGTTTTCCAGATTGATGGTGTGGGACATCGGCGGAATTCCGGTTGGGTTGCGGGTTCGACGCGGTCATAGCGGCTTTCGGCGCTGACTCGACCGCGCGCGGGACGAAGCGAAAACGCGCCTACAAGCCCTTCAACGCCGACGTCGCGATCGACGGCACCGTGATGCCGTGGCTCGATGCGAACTGCACGGCCGAGCCCAGCGTCGACATCAGCGACTGCAACTGCCCCGGCGCCGATTGCGCGATATACGAAGCGCTTTGCGCGGTCTGCGGATTGAGGCCCGATTGCAGCAGCGACGACGGACTCATCTGACCGAGGCTGCCGAGCCCCGACTGCAAGCTCGAATACTGGCTCACACCCTTGCCGAGCGACGACAGACCCTGCGTGAACGCTTCCTTGTTGACCGGCGTCGCAGACGCGCCGCCACTTGCATGATTCGCGAACGCATCGGTCAGCTTCTGCGACAGCGACTGCTGGGTGCTGCCGACCTGCGTCAACTGACTGACCGACGGCGTGCCGCCGCTGAGCAGCCCCGCCGCCTGCTGCGCCTGGCCGGCGGCACTCGTCATGCCCATCGCCGACGCGAGGCTCGACTGTCCGCTCAGCACCTGCTGGTTCGCGCCAACGTAACTCTGCAGCAACTGCGACACGCCGCCCGACGACGCCCCGGCACCCGCCGCGCTATCGCCGCCCCCGCCGATGCCGAACTGCTTCAGATTCAACTGCGCGTGCGCTGTGCCGCCCAGCAACAGACCACCACTCACCAGCAACGAAACCAGAAGAATGCGCTTGCCCATCTCTACCTCCTTACTTTGACTTTCGGGGTGACTCGTGCGCTTCGACACCTCGCCGTTTCGCACGTTCGGCCTGACTACATCAATACGTTTTCATTACGCGCCAATGAATATCTGTTTACGTCCTCATAAAGTTTAGACGCAGTCCGTAAATCCGGGAATTACATGCCAGTAATATTGTTGCGAATCGTTCTCATTTGTGTTGACTGCCGCAATACGCCTGCGTACGATCACGCCATCAGCCGCTTTGGCAGCCTGGGACAACACGCGATGTCGCGCCAGGCAGTCGCAGATTGATCACATCGATCGAAACAACACTCATAAGGATTTCGATGAAGTTCGCCCAACTCAATGGATCGCGTGCCAATGCGCGTCCGCTTTGCGACGCTTGCGCAGGTCCCGGCGCAACTCATCGTACGCGTTTGCCTTCGATGCGGCGCGTCGCACTGTGCACGGCCTTCGCGTGTGCCTCGTTGAGCGGCCACGCGGCGCTGGCCGAAGCCAATCCCGATGCGAACCCGGAAGCGCCCGAGGCCGACCTGAACATTCAGGCGACGCAAACCGACCAGTGGACGGGCCTCTGGAACCGCCAGCAATTGCTCGGCGACATGGGCGGCCTGCGTCCGTGGCTCGGCAAGTACGGCATGACCTTCACGCTGACCGAAACCAGCGAAGTGCTGGCCAATCTGCGCGGCGGTCTCGCGCGCGGCGTCGACTACGACGGCCTGACCACCGCGACCTTGCAGATGGATACGCAAAAGGCGTTCGGCCTGCCGGGCGGCCTCTTCAACGTCAGCGCACTGCAAATTCACGGCGCGAACCTGAGCGCGAACAAGCTCGGCACGTTGAATACCGCGAGCGGCATCGAGGCCGACGACGCGACGCGTCTGTGGGAGCTCTGGTATCAGCAGTCGTTCCTGAACAAACGCGTGGACGTGAAGATCGGTCAGCAGAGTCTCGACCAGGAATTCATCACGAGCACGTATGCGGCCCTGTTCCTCAACACGATGTTCGGCTGGCCCGCGCTGCCCTCGTACGACATGCCGTCGGGCGGTCCCGCCTATCCGCTCGCGGGTCTCGGCGTGCGCGTGCGCGGCCAGATCACCCCTTCGTTGACCGCGCTTGCCGGCGTGTATTCGGGCGACCCGCTCGGCAACGACCCGGACAACATGAGCGGCACGAACTTCAACCTGCATAACGGCGCGTTGTGGATCGGCGAGTTGCAGTACTCGATCAACCAGCCGGCCGAAGGCGAAATGGTCGGCATGGGCGGCGGCGGTCTGCCGGGCACCTACAAGCTCGGCGTCTGGTACAACACCAACAAGTTCGCCGATCAGCGCTACGACAACATGGGGCTGTCGCTCGCGAATCCGGCGTCGACCGGCATTCCCGCGAATCACAGCGGCAACTACAGCTTCTATGCGGTCGCCGATCAGATGGTGTGGCGCCCCGACTCCGACGAACCACGCAGTCTCGGCGTGTTCGCGCGCGTGATGGGCGCGCCGGGCGACCGCAACCTCGTGCAAGTCGCGGCCAACCTCGGCGTCGTGCTGAAGGCGCCGTTCAAGGGCCGTGACAACGACAGCGCCGGTCTCGCGCTGACCTACATCAAGGTCGGCAGTCACGTGAACGGACTCGACAAGGACTTCCTGGCATTCAACGGCAGCCCCTACGGCGTGCGCACCAGCGAAACCACGCTCGAGGCGACCTACCAGTACCAGGTCAATCCGTGGTGGCAGTTGCAGGCCGACGCGCAATACACGTTCAACGCCGGTGCGGGCCAGAACCCGAACGACCCGACGCAGCCGCTGCGCAACACCTTCGTCGTCGGCATGCGGACCAATATCAACTTCTGACGCCGCCCGCCGCGCGCTTTCATCCTCGCAAGCACATGCCACCCCACGCAACCGGACCAGCACTTCCCATGCTTTCTATCGTCACCGCCACTCCCGCTTTGTGCACCCGTACGGAGGCCCAATCGTGAATCAACTCACGCGCAAGCTTGCGGCGCGCGCCGCGCGAGCCCTGCTCGCCGCGATGGCCGGCGCCGCCGCTCTCACGACGGCCGCCAGCGCGCAGGCCGAGCCGCAAGGCTTCCTTGAAACGATCAAGCATCACACGACGCTGATCAACACCGTGCCGGATAACGGCGACCAGAATCCGTACGCGCTCGTGGTCGCGCCGGTCAGCGCGGGCACCGTGAAGAAAGGCGACGTGCTGGTCGGCAACTTCAACAACTCGACGAACCTGCAGGGCACCGGCAGCACGATCATCGACTATCACCCGGACACCAGACAGATGACGGTGTTCGCGACCGTGCCGCGCAATCTGAAGGAATGCCCGGGCGGCATCGGCCTGTCGACCGCGATGACGATGCTGAAGTCGGGCTGGGTGATCGTCGGCAGCACGCCGAGCAACGACGGCACGACCGGCACCAAGGGCGCTGGCTGCCTGATCGTGATCGACCCGCAAGGCAAGATCGCGTCGACGATCTCGACGCCGAACATCAACGATCCGTGGGGCAACATGGCGGTCGTCGACAACGGCACGAGCGCAACGCTGTTCGTCAGCAACGCGGGCTTCGGCGTCGGCGACGCGCAAGGCAATCCGCCCGTGTTCAAGCAGGCCACCGTGCTGCGCCTCGACCTCGACGTGCCGGCAGGCAAGCCGCCCGTCGTGAAGCAGGAAACCGTGATCGGCAGCGGCTTCGGCGCGCAGGCCGACAAGGGCGTGTTCCTCGTCGGGCCGACCGGCCTCGCGCTGTCGGCCGATCAGAAGCTGCTGTACGTGTCCGACGCGATCGGCAACCGCATCACCGAGATCGACGATCCGCTCACGCGCGACAGCAGCGCGGGTGTCGGCCGCCAGTTGACCGCCGACGGCCTGCTGCATCGTCCGCTCGCGATGGTCACCGCGCCCAATGGCCACCTGCTGGTGACCAACGCGTTGAACGGCCAGGTCGTCGAGATCGATCCGGCGACCGGCAAGCAGCTGTACGCACGCTGGATCGATACCGACAAGGCGCAATCGCCCCCCGGCAACGGCGACCTGTTCGGTATCGCGATGACGCCGGAAGGCGACGGCTTCTACTACGTCGAAGACGACGTGAACACACTGGTGCTCGCGAAGTAGGCGGCACCCAGGTTTCAGGAAGGTGAACTGACCATGACAAACGATCACCCCCCACGGCCGTCACGGCGCGGCTTCCTCAAGGCGGGGGGCGCGGCGGTCGCCGCCGGCGCGAGTCTCGGCGCAGGCCTCGCGACCTCGCCGCCCGCGCTCGCGAAAGCGCCCGCGCATAGTGCCCAGAACGCCGATCCGCAGTTCGCGGCCGAGCCGTTCTACGGTCCGCATCAAGGCGGCATCGTCACGCCGCAGCAGAGCCACACCTACGTCGCCGCGCTCGATCTGACCACCGACAAGCGCGACGACGTAATCGCCCTGTTGCGCACGTGGACCGAAGCAGCCGCGCGCCTGACGCAAGGCGGCACGGCCTTCGCGCTGGCCGCCGGCGACGGCGGCGGCGACCAGGCCGCCCCCGATTCCGGCGACGTGCTGGGCCTCGGCCCGAACGGTCTAACGATCACGTTCGGCTTCGGCCCCGGCCTCTTCACGAAGGACGGCAAGGACCGCTACGGGCTTGCGTCGCGCCGCCCCGCCGCGCTCGTCGATTTGCCGCGCTTCAACGGCGATCAGCTGATCAAGGAGAAGACCGGCGGCGACCTGTTCATCCAGGCGTGCGCGAACGACGCGCAGGTTGCGTTTCACGCGATACGCCAACTGACGCGCCGTGCCTACGGCGTCGCGGCGATGCGCTGGGGCCAGGCCGGTTTCCTGTCCGGTCCGCGCGCTCAGACGCCGCGCAACCTGATGGGCTTCAAGGACGGCACCAACAATCCGGCGACCGCGAAGCCTGAGCTGATGAACCAGTTCGTGTGGGCTCGCGCCACCGACGACGCGCCGTGGATGGAAGGCGGCACCTACACGGTCGTGCGCCGCATCCGCATCACGCTCGAACACTGGGACAACACCGAGCTCGGTTTCCAGGAACAGGTGTTCGGCCGCCACAAGTACAGCGGCGCGCCGATCGGCAGCAAGCATGAATTCGACGCGGTGGATCTGAAGGCCGAGGACAAGGACGGTAACCCGGTGATCCCCGAGAACTCGCACGTGCGTCTGTCGAATCCGGCGAGCAACAACGGCGCGCAGATTCTGCGCCGCTCGTATTCGTACAACGAAGGCACGAACTTTTATATCGAGCGCTGGCCGCCGTGGCGCCAGGAAACCGAGTACGACGCGGGGCTGATTTTCATCGCGCACCAGAGCGACCCGCGCACCGGCTTCATCCCGATCAACGACCGGCTCGCAAAGTTCGACATGATGAACCAGTTCACGACTCACGTCGGCAGCGCGATTTTCGTCGTGCCGCCGGGCGCGAAGCCGGGTTCGTATGTCGGCGCGGGGCTGTTCGAGACGTGATGCAGCAAATGAAGCACGCCGGGCGCGCAGCACCCGGCTCACTCAACACAATCAAAACGGACTTCTGCAACATGGCTCATTCCTGGTTTGCCACCCGTCTGCGCGCGCTCGGCAGCATGGCCGCGCTGTCGCTCACCGCGCTCGCGACGATGCCGTCGGCGGCTCACTCGGCGTCGATCACGCTGTACAACGCGCAGCACGAGCAGGTCGTCAATCTGCTCGCGAAGGACTTCGAAAAGCAGTCGGGCATCTCGGTGAAAGTGCGCAACGGCGAAGGCCCGGCGCTCGCCGCGCAGATCGTCGCGGAAGGCGCGGCCTCGCCCGCCGACGTGTACTTCACGGAGAACTCGCCGGAGCTGATGCTGCTCGAGGAAAAGGGGCTGCTCGCGAAGGTCGACGAAGCAACGCTCCGCGCGGTGCCGGCACGTTTCAATTCGCCGAGCGGTGTATGGGTCGCCGTGACCGCGCGCGAGAGCGTGCTCGCATACAACACGACGAAGCTGCAGCCATCGCAACTGCCGCAATCGGTGTTCGACCTCGCGAACCCTGAATGGAAAGGCAAGGTCGGCATCGCGCCGAGCGACGCCGACTTCCTGCCTCTCGTGAGCGCGGTGCTGGCCCTGAAGGGTGAAGAGCAGACGCTCGCGTGGCTGAAGGGTCTCAAAGCCAACTCGCAGATCTTCGACGATGACGAAGGCGTGGTCGCCGCGGTCAATCGCGGCGGGGTCGCGACCGGTCTGATCAACAACTACTACTGGTCGCGTCTGCATGCGGAAATCGGCGATGCGAAAACCCGCAGCGCGATCTATCACTTCGGCCACGGCGACGCCGGCGCGCTCGTCAACGTATCGGGCGCGGGCGTGCTGAAGTCCGCGCACAACGCGGACGGCGCGCAGAAGTTTCTCGCCTATCTGGTCAGCGAACGCGCACAGCAGCTGATGGCCAACAGCCACGTGATGTTCGAATATCCGCTGCACGCGGGTGTCGCGCCGGACCCGATCCTCAAGCCGTTTGCCGAACTGACTCCGCCCACGCTGACGATCCAGCAGCTCGGCGACGATAGCCAGGCCGGCAAGCTGCTACGTCAGGCAGGCCTGCTGTAAATGAGCGAAGCACTGTCAGCCGGTCCGCCGGCTGTCCCCCCAGCCCCGGCGCGCGGGCGGACGCGCGCGCCGCGCAGCCTTTTTGCGGCGGCAGCACTCAGCGCTTCGCTGGTGCTGCTGCCGATTGCGTTTACGTTCTGGCGCGCGGCGAGCTTCGGGATCGGCGACGCGCTCGATCTGATCTGGCGGCCGCTCGTCGGCGAGCTGCTCGTCAATACGGTGCTGATCACCGTCACGACTACCCTCGTTTGCGCGGTGATCGGCACGGCCGCCGCGTGGTTCGTCGAGCGCACGCATCTTCCCGGACGGCGCGCGTGGGCCGTGCTATGCGCCGCGCCGCTCGCGATGCCGGCCTTCATTTCGAGCTATGCGTGGGTGTCCTTGAGCGAGGACTTGCAGGACTTCAACGGCGCGTTGCTGGTCTTGACCTGCGCGTATTTTCCGCTCGTCTATCTGCCGGTCGCCGCCGCGCTGCGCGGCATGGACCCGGCACTCGAAGAAAGCGCGCGCGCACTCGGCTGCAACCGCTGGACGAGTTTCGCGCGCGTCGTGCTGCCGCAACTGCGGCCGGCGCTGCTCGGCGGCATGCTGCTCGTCGCGCTCGGCGTGCTATCGGAATTCGGCGCGTTCACGCTGCTGCGCTTTCATACGTTCACCACGCAGATCTACGCGGAATATCGCACCAGCTTCGACGGCGGCGGTGCATCGCTGCTCGCGTGTCTGCTGATCGTGATCTGCCTCGTCGTGCTTGCGTTCGAGTTTCGCGTGCGCGGTGCAGCGCGCTATGAGCGCGTCGATCGCGGCACGCGCCGCGCGGTGTTGCGCTACGAGCTCGGCGGGTGGCGCTGGCTCGTCGTCGCGGGCTTTGCGCTGCTGACGCTTGCGACGCTCGGCGTACCGCTCGGCATGATCGGCTTCTGGCTCACGCAGCCGGGCGCGGCCGCCGTGACGCCCGCCGACGTATCGCCCGAACTGCTGTGGAACGCGACGTGTTCGTCGCTGGGTTTCGGCCTCGCGGCCGCCGCGCTGACCACGTTGCTCGTGGTGCCGCTCGCGTTTCTGCTGGTGCGTTATCCGACGCGTTTCGCGACGCTGTTCGAGCGCACCGTGTTTCTCGCGCAGGGCGTGCCGGGGCTCGTGATTGCGCTCGCGATCGTCTCGCTCGCCGTGCATGCGCTGCAGCCGCTCTATCAAAGCGCGACGCTGCTGATCGTCGCCTACGCGATCCTGTTCATGCCGGTCGCGCTCGTCAGCGTGCGCGCGGCATTCATGCAGGCGCAGCCGCGCCTCGAGGAAACCGCGCGCGCGCTCGGCCTTGACTGGACGCAGACGCTCGTGCGCGTCGTGCTGCCGCTCGCGGGCCCCGGGCTCGGCGCTGCCGCTGCGATGGTGTTCATCTCGGTCGTCACCGAACTGAACGCGACGCTGCTGCTGTCGCCGCTCGACACGCAAACGCTGGCGACCCAGGTGTGGGCCGACACGTCGACGATGGCGTTCGCCGCGGCCGCGCCGTATGCGGCGCTGCTGACCGGCATCTCGCTGTGCGCGTCGGGGCTGCTGTTCGCGCTGCTCGGCCGCTCGGCGCTGCTCGGCGAGCGCGGCTGACACGCGCCGGCTTTTTCATCGCTGCTTTTGTTCGACTACTTCGGATTTTCATGAGCGAACTTCGTATCCGCGGACTGCAGAAATCGTTCGACGGTCACCCGGTGCTGCACGGCCTCGATCTCTCGGTCGAGCGCGGCACGCTGCTCGCGCTGCTTGGGCCCTCGGGCAGCGGCAAGACCACGCTGCTGCGGCTGTTGTGCGGCTTCGAGCGCGCGGACGGCGGCAGCGTCGAGATCGATGGCCGGCGCGTCGTCGGCGACAACCTGCACGTACCGTCGGAGCAACGCCGCATCGGCTACGTGCCACAGGAAGGCGCGCTGTTTCCGCATCTGTCGGTCGCGGACAACATCGTGTTCGGTCTGCCACGCACGCAGCGCCGCGCGCGCCATCGCGTCGCTGAGTTGCTGGAGCTGGTCGGCCTGCCCGCGCATTTTGGCGAGCGCGCGCCGCAGCAACTGTCGGGCGGTCAACAGCAACGTGTCGCGCTCGCCCGTGCGCTCGCACCCACGCCGACGCTGATCATGCTCGACGAGCCGTTCTCCTCGCTCGACGCCGCGCTGCGCGTCGAAACGCGCCTGGCGGTCGCAAGTGCGCTGGCCGCGGCCGGCGCGACTGCCGTGCTGGTCACGCACGATCAGTCCGAGGCGTTGTCGCTCGGGCATGAGGTCGCGGTGCTGTGGAATGGGAGGCTGATCCAGACCGCGACGCCCGAAGTGCTATACCGCCGGCCGGTGACGCGCGAGCTTGCGTCGTTCATTGGCGAGGCGGTGTTGTTGCCGGGCATCGCGCAACAGGATCGCGCGAGTTGCGAGCTCGGCGAACTCCCACTGGTCGCGCCCGTCGGCCACGGTGCGGTCGACGTGATGGTGCGTCCCGAGCAGATCCGCCTGCTGCGCGCCGATGAAACCGCGCGCACAGGCGCCGCGCACGACGCGCTCGTCACTGACGTGATCTTCCAGGGGCAGGACGCAAGCGTCGCGCTGCAATTGCAGTCCGCGACGCGGGCGATGGTGCGCGCGCGCGTGCCCGGTTATCTGTGCCCGCGTCCGGGTGAGCGCGTGCGGCTCGCGGTCGAGGGTGAAGTGACCGCCTATTCGCGTGCCTGAACGGCTAAGGCTGGCACGCTCGGCTACCGCAGCGACAGATCCTGCACCATCTGCTGCGCCAGATAATCGCAGGTCGGCCGATCCGATTTCGCGCTGCGCGCGACCACGATTTCGAGCGGCGCGATTCTCGGCAGGCCTTGCGCGTCGCCGAGTATCGCGAGCCGCGGCGGCACGCTGCACCGCGTCAGCGCAATCACCGACAAACCGGCATCCACGGTCGCGACGAGCCCCATCAGGCTCGCGCTGCTGAACGCCGCGCGATAACGGATGCGCGCGCCATCCAGCGCAGCCAGCGTGTGCTGGCGCGCGACGCAGCCCGGCTCGTACAACCCCACCGGCAACGGCGAGGCCTTCAGCACCGGCGTATCGACCGACGCCCCCACCCACACCATCGGTTCGCTGCGCACGAACTCGCCGCGCATCCTGCGGTCGCGCGTGACGAATGCGAGGTCGATCTTGTTGTCCGCGAGCATCGGCGCGAGTGCCGTGCTTTGCGCGCAGACGATCTCGATCTCGACGCGCGGATACAGCGTCGCGAAACGCCGCAACACCGGCGATAGCAGCGACGACACATAGTCGTCCGGCGCGCCGAGCACCACCCGCCCGGTCACCTCGGGCCGCACGATCGCCGACCACGCCTCCTCCTGCAACGCAAGCGCGCGCCGCGCGTATTCGAGCAGCGTACTGCCGGGCCGCGTCAGCGACAGGTTGCGCGTGTTGCGTGCGAACAGCGTCGTGCCGAGCATCGTTTCGAGCCGCTTGATCTGCATGCTGACCGCCGCCTGCGAGCGATGCACGCTCGCCGCCGCCTTCGTGAAGCTGCCCGCCTCCACGACCGCGACGAAGCTGCGCAACAGATCGACGTCGAATTCAGGGTTCACGATTTATCAACCTGGCTTATGGAATTGCTCAATTTAATTCGTTTGTGAACAGGCCACAAGCGGCGCAATACTCGCGGGCATCATGTTTCGGAGTCGTTGCGCATGTCCCTCACCTCACGTCAACAAGGCGCGATCACGCTGGCGAGCGGCGGCCTGCTGATGGGCACGATCGGCGTTTTCGTCGAGGAGGCGCGGCTCGATGCGCTGACGCTCGTGTTCTTCCGCTGCCTGTTCGGCTTTCTCTCGCTCGCCGCCTATTGCGCATGGAAGGGCTTTTTCACACGCGCGCAGTTCACGCGCCGCACGGTCGCGCTCGCGCTGATTTCCGGCGTGCTGATGGTCACGCAATGGGTCGGCTTTTTCGATGCGATTCATCGCACCAGCATCGCGGTCGCGACCGTCGTGTTTCATGTGCAGCCGTTCTGGGTCGTGCTGATCGGCGCGGCGCTCTTTAACGAGCGGCTCGGCGCGGACCGGCTCGGTTGGATCGCGACGGCGTTCGTCGGGCTCGTGCTCGCGTCGGGCGTGATCGCGGCCGGAAACCTGCAAGGCCACAGCAGCTATCTGATCGGCTTGAGCGAAGCGCTGCTCGGCTCGCTGCTGTATGCGAGCGTCACGCTGATCGCGAAGAGCCTCGGCGAAATGCGCCCGCATTTGCTGACGCTCACGCAATGCGCGGTCGGCGTGATCTGCCTGCCGCTGATCGCGCCGCTCATCGCGCCTTTGACGCTCACGCATATCGGTCCGATGCAGTGGTTCTGGCTGATCGGCATGGGCGTGCTGCACACGGGATTGTCGTATGTGCTGATTTACGGCGCGCTGCCCAAGCTCAGCACGCCAGTGATCGCGGTGCTGTTGTTCGTTTATCCGCTGACCGCGATCGTCGTGGATGCGCTCGTGTATGGCCGTGCGCTGTCGCTCTCGCAACTGGCGGGCATGGCGCTGATCGTCGCCGCGAGTCTCGGCGTCAATCTCGGCTGGCCGTTGCTGACGCTGCTGCATCCGGGTGGGCGGGCACGCAGTCACGCGAAGTAAAGCGCGCCGCCCGCCCGGTTCTTACTGCGGCAGCGTTTCGCCCTTCGTCTCCGGCGCGAACGGAATCACGAACAGGCCGAGCACGAACACGAGCGCGGTCAACGCGATCGGCACGCCGAGCGTCTGCATATGCAGCACCGCCGCGCCGAGCAGAAAGTTGACCCCGGCGCCGACGAAGCGTCCAAACGACGTGCAGAACGCAAACGCCGTCGCGCGTACGCGGGTTTCGAACTGCTCGGGCAGCCACAGGCTGAACAACGCGAAGTTGCCGCCGAAAAAGCCCAGCACGAACAGCCACGCGATGAACGGCGCGAGCCCGTTCGGCAGATAGAACGCCCAACCGAAGCTCGCCGCGATCGACACCGCCATCCCCGCGAAGTACACCGCGAGCGTCATCTTGCGGCCGATGCGCTCGGCCAGTGGCGGCAGCGCGAGACAACCGAGGATCGTGCCGATCGACAGCAAGCCGGTCGCGAGCGACGCGGTGCGAATCGAATCGCCCTTGGACATGCCGGCGCGCGCCGCCAGTTGGATCACCGCGGACGGCTCGTAGACGGCGCCCGCCCACAGCCCGATGATCGCGATCGTCAGCAGAATGCACGCGACCCATGTGCGACGCCGGTAAGCCGGCCCCATGATCTCGCGCAACGGCTTCACGCGCACCGTCTTTGCGTCGGCTTTCTGCCACTTCTCCGGCTCCTTCACGCGCAGCAGAATCAGAATCGCGACGACGACCGGTACCGCGCCGGTCAGGAACATCGCGCGCCAGCCGAAATGCACGCCGACCGTGTAATTGAGCGCAGCCGCGAGAAAGAAGCCCGCGTAGTAGCCGGTCTGCAGATAACCGGCGCCCATTTTGCGACGATCCTCCGGCCAGGCCTCGGCAACGTAGGTGCCCGCGAGCGCCCATTCCCCGCCGATCCCGACGCCGGCGATGAAGCGAAAAATACCGAGCTGCCACACATTGGTCGAGGTCGCGGCGAGCCCGGTGAAAATCGCGAACGTGAAGATGGTGGCGGCGAGCACCTTGGTGCGGCCGAAGCGATCGGCGAGCGGTCCCCAGATGAACGACAGTCCCCAACCGACCAGAAACAGCGCGAACAGGATCGATCCTGCGAGGCCGACATTCGACGGCGTCGCCGCGAAGCCCGAACGCGGCAACAGCTCGGTCAGCGCGGGCGTGAGCACCAGCGCGTAAATGAACGAGTCCATGCCGTCGAGCGTCCAGCCGGCCCACGCTCCCCAGAACCCTGCGATCTGCGAACGATTGAGCGGTGTGCGCTGACGCGCGACCGCTCGTCGGTCGGTTACTGTATTCATCATGCTCCTCCGGCCTACGATAGTTGAACGTAACGAAGAAAGGGACGGGCGCGCTTGGGGATGGCTCGACGACGTTGATTGATCGGCGATGTCCTCGTACAACTCATTCAGAGGACGGCGCGAGCACCTGCCTGGAATGTGGTTCAAGACTTCCGGGTTTGCCCGCGCCGAAATGCGCGTCTTTTCATATATAATATTTGATACCATGACCGACGCAACTGAAGGTTTTCCCCTGGGCGCCGCCATGTCCGGTTCGTTTCTTCCGGCCGCCGCGCCGCGCGAAAGCACCTCGCACATGATTGCTGAGGCGCTGCGCGCGGCGATCGTCGACGGCACGCTCGCGCCCGGCGCCCCGCTGCGCCAGGACGCGATTGCCCGGCATTTCTCGGTCAGTGCGATTCCCGTGCGTGAGGCGCTGCGCCAGCTCGAAAGCGAGGGCTGGGCACGCGCGGCGGTCCATAAAGGCGCGAGCGTCGCGCCGCTGTCCGCCAACGAAGCGCGCGAGATCTACGAGATCCGCTCGGCGCTCGAAAGTCTCGCGCTCGGGCTTGCGATTCCGCATCACACCGCCGCGACGCTGCGCGAAGCCGTGGACTTGTGCCGCGCCGCCGAGCGCGAAGAGGATCCGTCGCAGTACGTCACGCGCAATGCCGCGTTCCATATGTGTCTCTACGCGCCCGCAGGCCGGCCGCAGCTCGAGGACATGATCGGCTTGCTGCACCGGCGCGGCGAACGCTATCTGCGCCTGAAGTTCGGCTTGCCGTCGTACAAGGGCGAGTCCGACAGTGAGCACGCCGCGCTGCTCGATGCCGTCGAGCGCCGCGATATCGCGACCGCGCAGTCGCTGGTGGTCGCGCATCTGCTCGGCACCGGCGAGCTTCTGCATCGTTTCCTGACCGAGCGCGCGCGCGAAGAAGCGCTTGCGCATCAACCGAAGCCGCGCGGCCGACGCCCGCGCGTCACCACCGGGAGCTGATCGAACCGATGACCGAGCCGATGAACCACCCCGCCGAAGCCGCCGCATCGCGGTCCACTACCCGCTCGTGGACGACCCGGCGCGACGAAAAGAACCGCCGCCTCGCGGCCATCGCGCCGTGGCTCGAAGACGGCGTGCTGCCCACGCAGCGCATCGTCGATGCGCTCGAAACGCTGATCCAGCCCGGCGAGCGCGTCGCGCTCGAAGGCGACAATCAGAAACAGGCCGACTTCCTGTCGCGCTCGCTCGCCACGGTCGATCCGCACAAGCTGCACGATGTGCATCTGCTGATTTCGAGCATCAGTCGTCCTGAGCACTTGACGCTGTTCGAGCGCGGCATCGCGCACAAGGTCGATTTCTCGTTCGCGGGGCCGCAGAGTCTGCGCGTCGCGCAACTGCTCGAAGACGGCCAGCTCGAAATCGGCGCGATCTATACGTATGTCGAGCTGTATGCGCGCATGTTCGTCGACCTGACGCCGCACGTTGCACTGCTGTGCGCGGACAAGGCCGACCGTCACGGCAATCTGTACACCGGCCCGAATACCGAGGACACGCCGACGATCGCCGAGGCCGCCGCGTTCCGTCACGGCATCGTGATCGTGCAGGTCAACGAGATCGTCGACGAATTGCCGCGCGTCGACATTCCGGGCTCGTGGGTCGACGTGGTCGTGCAGGCGGACCGGCCGTTCGCGGTCGAGCCTCTGTTCACGCGCGATCCGCGCCATATCGGCGACTTGCAGGTGCTGACCGCGATGATGGTGATACGCGGCATCTACGAGCCGTATGGCGTCACGTCGCTGAATCACGGCATCGGCTTCGATACCGCGGCGATCGAACTGCTGCTGCCCACCTACGGCGAATCGCTTGGTCTCAAGGGCAGGATCTGCCGCAACTGGACACTCAATCCGCACCCGACGATGATCCCCGCGATCGAATCGGGCTGGGTCGACAGCATCCATTGCTTCGGCAGCGAGGTCGGCATGGAGGCGTATATCGAGGCGCGCCCCGATGTGTTCTTCACCGGCAACGACGGCAGCCTGCGCTCGAACCGCGTGCTGTGCCAGTTGGCCGGGCAATACGGCGTCGACCTGTTCATCGGCTCGACGCTGCAGATCGATGCGGACGCGAATTCGTCGACGGTCACGCGCGGACGGCTCGCCGGTTTTGGCGGCGCGCCGAACATGGGCCACGATCCGCGCGGCCGGCGTCATTCGAGCGAGGCGTGGCTGAAGCTGTTGAAGGGCGACGGCGCGGTGTCGCGTGGCCAGAAGCTCGTCGTGCAACTCGCGGAAACGTACAAGAAAGGCGGCGAGCCAACCTTCGTCGATGAACTCGACGCGGTCGCGGTCGGCGCGAAAAACGGCATGCCGATCGCGCCGGTGATGATCTACGGCGACGACGTGAGCCATGTGGTCACCGAGGAAGGCATCGCGCATCTGCACAAGGCCGAAGGCATCGACGAGCGGCGCGCGGCGGTCGCGGCGGTGGCCGGTGTCACGCCGATCGGTCTGCGCGCGAAGCCCGAGAAAACCGCGGAATTGCGCCGGCGCGGCATCGTCGCGTATCCGGAAGATCTCGGCATCCGGCGCGGCGACGCGAAGCGTTCGCTGCTCGCGGCGCGCAGCATCGACGATCTGGTCACGTGGTCGGGCGGACTGTACGCGCCGCCCGCGCGCTTCCGGAGCTGGTGACGATGGCGTCCGCTGCTGTTCTTGAACGGTTGGACGCGCCGCATGCTTCGGTCCTACACGATGCATGTGGCAGGTTGCCGGTCGCGCCGTTTTCCGACGCCCAACTCGCGCGCGACGCGATCACCGCGCTGATCGACGAGGCGGAGCTCACGCCGAAGCCCGCGCTCGTCGACCGGCGCGGCAGCGGCGCGCATCGCGACCTCGATCTCGCGATCATGCGGCGCTCCGCGCACGCGCTCGAACCGACCTTCGCGGCGCTGGCGCGCACGGCGCGCCGCCGCGGCGAACCCTCGGCGCTGCTGCGCGCCGAACTCGCGCAGATCGGCCGCGCGGGCGAACAGGAGATGATGCAGGCGACGGGAGGGAGCAATGCGCATCGCGGCGCGATCTGGATCATCGGCTTGCTGGTTGCGGGCGTGGCGCTCGAAACGGCTTCGAGTTCCTCCATGCGTGCGCACAGACCTGGCGATCCCAACCGTGTCGATACCTCGCGCGTCTGCACGCTGGCCGCGCAGATCGCCTGCTTCCCGGACCGCTTCGCCGCTTCGTCCGATAGCCACGGCGAACGCGCGCGTCGACGCTATCAGGTCGGCGGTGCGCGGCGCGAAGCGCAGGACGGCTTTCCGCACGCGCTCGACGTCGGCCTGCCGGCATTGCACGCGGCCCGCGCGCGCGGCCTCGACGAAAACGCCGCGCGCATCGATGCGCTGCTCGCGATCATGAGCACGCTCGACGATACCTGCCTGCTGCATCGCGCGGGACTCGCCGGCTTGCATGCGGGGCAGCGCGGCGCGCGGCGCGTGCTCGACGCGGGCGGCAGTTCGACAGCCGCGGGCCGCGTCGCGCTCGACGCGCTCGAACGCGAACTGCTGTCGCTGAACGCATCGCCGGGCGGCGCGGCCGATCTGCTCGCCGCCACCCTCTTTCTCGACATGCTGGCGCATCGCGACGCCAGCCGGAGCTGAGCCTCATGGAACATCTGACCTTCGACTATCCGGCGCAACGCGCCGTCACGACCCGCGCGCACGTCGGCGTGGTCGGCTCGGGCGATCTGGAAGTGCTGCTGTCGCCTGCCGCCGCCGATCCAGGCGGTTCGGCGCTCGCCGCGCACGTGGTGGTGCGCACCAGCGTCGACGGCTATAGCCACATCTGGAAGAGCGTGCTCGACCGCTTCTTCACGCGCTACGACGGCGCCGCGCACATCGAGATCAACGACTTCGGCGCGACGCCGGGCGTGGTCGCGTTGCGGCTCGCCGAAGCGGTCGAAGCGGCCGAGGAAGGAGACAGCGTATGAGCACGAGCGCCAGCGTACATCGCGCGCCGCTGCTGCGCGAAAGCTTCATCGAACTGCCCGCGCGCGAGCGCGCCCGCTCGGTGCTCGACGCGGGCAGCTTCCGCGAACTGCTCGGACCGTTCGATCGCATCGGGTCGCCTTGGCTGCCCTTGCAGGGCATCGTCTGCCAGGCCGACGACGGCTGCGTGATCGCGCGCGGCACGATCGACGGCGAACCGGCCGTAGTCGCCGCGATCGAATCGGCGTTCCAGGGCGGCAGCATCGGCGAAGTGTCGGGCAGCAAGATCGCCGCGGCGCTCGAGATGGCGCTACGCGACTGCGAGCGTGGCAAGCGCGTGCGCCCGGTCGTGCTGTTCGAGACCGGCGGCGTGCGGCTGCAGGAAGCGAACCTTGGGCTTGCGGTCATCGCCGAGATTCAGGCGGCGATCGTCGCGCTGCGCCGGCGCGTGCCGGTGATCGGCGTGATCGCCGGCATGGTCGGCTGCTTTGGCGGCATGTCGCTCGCGGCCGCGCTGTGCTCGTATCTGATCGTGACGAAGCAGGGACGGCTCGGCATGAACGGACCTGAAGTGATCGAGCAGGAAGCCGGTATCGAAGAACTCGATGCGAGCGATCGCCGCCGCGTATGGCAACTGATCGGCGGCGAGCAGCGCGTCGCGAGCGCACTCGCCGACACGCTCGTCGACGACGATGCCGAGGCCGTGCGCGCCGCCGTACGCGCCGCGTTCGCGCAAGGCGTGCCGGACACGCATCGCAGCGAGCAGGTCGACATGTTCTTGCAGCGGCTCGCGCGGATCGATCCGGCAAGCGTCACGCCCGAGACGCTGCGTGATGTGTACAACCCGCAAGGGCGCGATGCGTCGAACAAGGAGCAGGCATGAACGACACGACACTCACGCGCGGCGCGCGCTGGTTCAATGCACTTGCCGGCGAATCGTCGAGCGCGGCGCCCGTCTGGAGCGGCGATGCGCCGCTCGGCGGCGACACCGCGCGCTTCATCACGGTCGTGCCCGATCCCGCGAACCGTTTTCCGCGCGCGACCGCCAACGTGGTCGGGCTCGAACAAGGCTGGCAACTCGCGCGCGCGGTGCGTGAAGCAATCGAAGCGGATGCGGGTGTGGACGCCGGCACGCGCCGCCCGATCGTCGCGATCGTCGACGTGAAGAGCCAGGCGTACGGCTATCGCGAGGAAATGCTCGGCATCCACCTCGCCTGCGCGGCCGCCGTCGACGCCTATGCGAGCGCGCGCGACGCCGGCCATCCGGTGATCGCGCTGATCGTCGGTCCGGCGATGTCCGGCGCGTTCCTCGCGCACGGCTATCAGGCGAACCGCATCGTCGCGCTCGACGCGCCCGGCACGATGGTCCACGCGATGGGCAAGGAAGCGGCCGCGCGCGTCACGCGCCGCACGGTCGAAGAACTCGACGAACTCGGCGACACGATCGTGCCGATGTCGTATTCGATGACGTCGTTCGCGAAGTTGGGGCTGCTCGATCAGTTGATCGAAGGCATCGACGCGGACGCGCCCGACGCGGCACAGATCGAGCGCGTGCGCACGGTGCTGGTCGAGCAGATTCGCAGCGCGCGCGAGGGGGATCGTACGCTCGCGCGTCGGCTGGAATCGGCGGCGGCGCGGCAGACTCGCGCGGCGTCGATCGAGGTGCGGCGGCGTCTTGCCGAACAATGGGATGCCGTGTGATGCGCGTGTGTGCGGCTGCGCCCTTCTCCACCGTGCACGCCACGTCGTGCGACGCGCGGTGGCGGCCGCATGATCTGCTGCGCTTGCGGCGGCTGGACTCGCCCGATGACGAACCAGCGTGGGTTCGCGACGCGTTCGAACGCGCGCCGTATGCGGTCGTCCGACGCGCGCTCGCCGCTGATGGTTTCGTCGCGATCGGCGTACGCGGTGCGAAGCGAGCGCAACGCTACGGCACGTGGGTGCATGCGGACGATATCGTCGGTGCCGTGCCGCCGGAATCGCTCGCGCAGACGCAAGCCGATGCCGGACGTGATGCATTGCCCTCGTTCGTTGCACTGCTTTCGTTGCAACGTGATTCGGGCGGTCCGCTTGGTGGATTCGCTTGGGGACCTATTGGCAGCACCGGCTTTGAACTGGCGACGCACGTGCCGACTGTCAACGAAACGAGCGACCTCGATCTGTTGATCCGCGTGCCGCAACCGCTGGCGCTGAATGTCGCGAGTGCTTTGCTGGAGCAACTGCAAACGCTCGCGGCGCATATCGGTATCCGCATCGATGCGCAACTCGAAACGCCCGCGGGTGGCGTGGCGCTCGCGGAATGGGCCGCGGGCAAGGCGCGCGTGCTTGCCCGCGATGCGAGCGGCCCCCGCTTGATCGCCGATCCGTGGGCGGCGGTTGCTCACCATGGCATTGCCTGATGCTCGCGCTTCTGTTCCCCGGCCAGGGTGCGCAGAGCGAAGGCTTTCTGCATCGACTGCCGCAGCATCGCGCGGTACAGGACACGCTCGCTGAAGCCTCCGACACACTTGGCATCGACGTGCTGACGCTCGACTCAGCCGACGCTTTCGATTCGACGGTCGCGGTGCAACTGGGCTTGACCGTCGCGGGCGTCGCGATCATGCGCGCGCTCGCCGATGAAGGATTGGCGGCGCAGATCAGCGCGGGACTGTCGATCGGCGCGTATGCGGCGGCGGTCAGTTGTGGCGCGGTGGCGTTCCGCGACGCGCTGAAGATGGTGCAGCGACGCGCCGAGCTGATGGAAACCGCTTATCCGGCGGGCTATGGTCTCGCGGCCGTCTCCGGCTTGAGCGAGCAGCAGGCGGAAACGCTCGTTGCACAGCAGGCCGCGGAGCAACGGCAACGCGTGTATATCGGCAACGTCAATGCACCGCGCCAGATCGTGATGGCCGGCGCGGACGATGCGCTCGACGGGTTCATCGAACGCGCGCTCGCGGCCGGCGCGCGCAAGGCCACGCGGCTCGCGGTCAGCGTGCCCTCGCATTGCGAATTGCTCGCGCGTGCGAGCGACGAACTGCTGGCGTACTCGCACACGTTGCATGTTGAAAGACCGCGCGGTGTTTATATCGGCAATCGCGGTGGACGCCCGTTATATACGGCCGATGCGATTCGCGAGGATCTTGCGACCAATATGCGTTACACCGTGCGCTGGTTCGATGCGCTCACCGTGATGCAGGAAATGGGCGCGCAGGTGCTGGTCGAGGCGCCGCCGGGGCAGGTGTTGACAGATATCGTGAGGGAGAATTTTTCTGAGGTCAGTGCGCTGGCTGCGAGTACATTGCCGTTTGACAGGTTGGTGGGGACGGTACGCAGGCGGTTGGAGCGTGGCTGACGGGGTGTGCTTTGCGGTGTGCGAACTCTGCTCAGAAGAATCATTCCGGCAGCCTCAGACAGATAAAGGTCGCGTCTGGTCCATGCTGCTTCGGCGCGCCCGGAGAAAAGAGCTGCCTGCGCCTGACGCAGTCCGGATCTGCGCAAACGGCTGACGCCGAACCCGGGGAGGACGCGCATCGCGCAGATCGCCTTGACTGGTGTTCCTTCGAGGCGAGAACCGGATCCCGTTTACATATTTTTTATACCCCAGCACGTGGTCTTACCACGGCGTTTACGCCCTCTTTCATAGGCTTGATCTTGGAAAGATCCGTCATGGGAGGGCATCGTCATGGATCTGGTTTACCTCATCGCCATCGCCGCATTCGGGGGGCTGGTCGCAGCGCTTGCGGTCGGCTGCGACAAGCTCCGCCGCGCCCCCGGAGGCCGTCCATGACTTCCTGGATGACGTGGCTCGCCGCAGTGTCGACGCTCTTACTGTTTGTCTACCTCGTGTACGCCCTGCTGCGAGCGGAGGCCCTCGAATGAACGCCAATAACCTGTTCCAGACAGGACTTTATATCGTCGTGCTGATCGCGCTCGCGATTCCGCTTGGCCGCTACATGACCAGCGTGCTTGACGGCTCGTCCGTCGTCGTGCGGCGTATCGGAAGGCCGCTGGAGGCGGTCTTATACAAGCTCGCTGGCGTCAATCCCGAAGCCGAAATGGCATGGACGCACTATGCCCTCGCCTTGATCGTTTTCAATGCGCTCGGCGCGCTGGCCGTGTACGGATTCCTGCGCCTCCAGCAATGGCTGCCGGCAAACCCGCAGGGTTTCGGCCCGATGACCCCCGACGCTGCATTCAATACGGCCATCAGCTTTGTGACCAATACGAACTGGCAGGATTACACGCCGGAGTCGACCGTCAGCTACCTGACGCAGATGGCCGCGTTAGCCGTTCAGAACTTTTTTTCGGCCGCCACCGGTATTGCCGTCGTCGTAGCGCTGATCCGCGGCTTTGCACGCCATACGACGAAAACCATCGGCAACTTCTGGGTCGACCTCACGCGCATCACGCTTTACATCCTCGCGCCGCTCGCGACGGTCATCGCGCTCGTATTCATCAGCCAGGGTGCGATCCAGAACTTCGAGTCATACAAGGACGTCGCCACGCTGCAGGTCACGACCTACCAGACGCCCAGGACCGATGCCCAGGGCAACCCGGTGAAGGATGCGAAGGGCAATCCGGTCATGGTCGACAACAAGGCCGACAGGCAGACCATCGCCATGGGACCGACCGCGTCACAGGAAGCAATCAAGATGCTGGGCACCAATGGGGGCGGCTTCTTTAACGCCAACTCCGCGCACCCGTATGAAAACCCAACGCCGTTCGCGAACTTCGTGCAGATGATCGCGATGCTGGTCATTCCGGCCGCGCTGTGCCTTGTGTTCGGTCGCATGGTGGGCGACCAGCGCCAGGGATACGCCATCCTCGCCGCGATGACGATCGCCTTCGCGGCCGCCTGCTGGGTGGAGATTTCCTCCGAGCAAGGCGGCAATCCGCTGCTTGCCTCGCTGCATGTGGATCAAACCGCGTCCGCCTTGCAGCCGGGCGGCAACATGGAAGGCAAGGAGACGCGCTTCGGCATCGCGCAGTCGGGGATCTTCACCGTTGCGACGACGTCGGCTTCATGCGGCGCGGTCAATAACATGCACGATTCGCTCACGCCGATCGGTGGCATGGTCCCGCTACTACTGATTGAACTTGGCGAAGTGATCTTCGGCGGTGTGGGCTCCGGGCTATACGGGATGCTTGTGTTTGCGTTGCTCGCGGTATTCGTCGCCGGGCTGATGATCGGCCGCACGCCCGAGTACGTCGGCAAGAAAATCGAGTCGTACGAGATGAAGATGGTGTCGATTGCCGTGCTGCTCACGCCATTACTCGTACTGTTAGGCGCGTCGGTTGGTGTGCTGACGGCAGCGGGTGTGGCTGGAATCGCCAACCCCGGTCCGCACGGGTTCTCTGAAATCCTCTATGCGTACAGCTCGGCCGCGAACAACAACGGCAGCGCATTCGCCGGCCTGTCGGTCAATACGCCCTTCTACAACGTGACGCTCGCGATCGCGATGTGGTTCGGGCGCTTTGGATCGATTGTTCCGGTGCTTGCCATCGCCGGTTCGCTTGCGGACAAGAAGCGCATTGCCGTTACCGCCGGTACGCTGCCCACGCATGGCCCGCTGTTCGTCGTGCTGCTGCTCGGCACCGTGGTACTGGTCGGTGCGTTGACCTATGTGCCCGCGCTCGCGCTCGGCCCGGTCGTCGAACACCTGATGATGATCTCGGCTCACTGATTTCGAGGACAGCATGACTACCCATACCCAACCGCCTGTCCATCAGCCGGGCAATATCGGTCAGGCGCGCACCGCGGCCAGGTCGATGTTCGATCCGACGCTGGTTCGCCCGGCAATCGTGGACTCCTTCAGGAAACTCACGCCGCGAACCCAGCTGCGCAACCCGGTGATGTTCTGCGTCTACGTCGGCAGCCTCCTGACGACGATCCTGTGGTTTGCTGCGCTCGCCGGCCAGGCCGAGGCGCCTGCGGGGTTCATCCTCGCGATCGCGCTGTGGCTGTGGTTCACGGTGCTCTTTGCGAACTTTGCCGAAGCGCTGGCCGAAGGCCGCTCGAAGGCCCAGGCCGCGTCGCTGCGCAGCGCCAAACACAATGTGGTGGCAAAGAAACTGCAGGAGCCGCATCCGAAAGCGCCGATCCGCATCATGGCCGCGAACGATCTGCGCCGCGGCGACGTCGTGCTGGTCGAGACAGGTGACGTGATCCCGGCCGACGGCGAAGTGATCGAAGGGGTGGCGTCGGTCGACGAATCGGCGATCACCGGCGAATCCGCACCGGTGATCCGCGAGTCGGGCGGCGACTTTTCATCGGTGACGGGTGGCACGCGCGTGCTGTCGGACTGGATCGTCGTACGCGTCAGTGTGAACCCGGGTGAAGCGTTCCTTGACCGCATGATCGCGATGGTCGAAGGCGCGAAGCGTCAGAAGACGCCGAACGAAATTGCACTGACGATCCTGTTGGTCGCGCTGACGCTGGTTCTGCTGTTCGCTACCGCCACGCTGCTGCCGTTCTCGATGTTCTCCGTCGAAGTGGCAAAAGCCGGCCACGCCGTGACGATCACCGCGCTCGTTGCCCTGCTCGTGTGCCTGATTCCAACGACGATCGGCGGCCTGCTGTCGGCGATCGGTGTTGCGGGCATGAGCCGCATGATGCAGGCGAACGTGATCGCGACCTCGGGCCGTGCTGTTGAAGCCGCCGGCGACGTAGACGTGCTGCTGCTCGACAAGACCGGCACGATTACGCTCGGCAACCGTCAGGCCTCGGCCTTCATACCGGCACCGGGTGTCACGGAGGAAGCGCTCGCCGACGGCGCACAGCTGTCGTCGCTTGCCGACGAGACGCCGGAAGGCCGCAGCATCACTGTGCTCGCGAAGCAGCGTTTCAACATCCGCGAGCGCGATATGAGCTCCTTGCACGCGACCTTCCTCGCGTTCAGCGCGCAGTCGCGGATGAGCGGCGTCGACCTGTCCCCCAAGGGGACTTCCTCCGGGGCGCCGGGCCGCGAGATCCGCAAGGGCGCGGCAGAAGCGATCAAGCACTATGTCGAAATGCACGGCGGGCAGTTTGCATCCGAGGTCGAGAGCGCCGTGACGGATGTCGCGCGACGTGGCAGCACACCGCTCGTGGTGGCGGAAAAACACGGCGACGTAGCGCGCGTGCTGGGTGTGATCGAACTGAAGGACATCGTCAAGGGCGGCATCAAGGAACGTTTCGCCGAACTGCGCCAGATGGGCATCAAGACCATCATGATCACCGGCGACAACCGGCTGACCGCCGCGGCGATCGCGGCCGAAGCGGGCGTCGACGATTTCCTCGCCGAAGCCACGCCGGAGGCGAAGCTCACGATCATCCGCACGCATCAGGGTGAAGGACGCCTAGTCGCGATGACCGGCGACGGCACCAATGATGCCCCCGCACTCGCGCAGGCCGACGTCGCGGTGGCCATGAATACGGGCACGCAGGCGGCTAAGGAAGCCGGCAACATGGTCGACCTCGACTCCAACCCGACGAAACTGATCGAGATTGTCGAGATCGGCAAGCAGATGCTGATGACGCGCGGGTCGCTCACGACATTCTCGATTGCCAACGACGTCGCGAAGTATTTCGCGATCATCCCGGCGGCGTTCGCGACGACCTATCCGCAGTTGCGGGTGCTCGACGTGATGCATCTGAGTTCGCCGGCCTCGGCAATCCTGTCGGCAGTGATCTTCAATGCGCTGATCATCGTGGCGCTGATCCCGCTTGCGCTCAAGGGCGTGAAGTACCGACCGCTGGGGGCTGCCGCACTGTTGCGCCGCAACCTGCTGGTCTATGGGCTCGGCGGAATTCTGCTCCCGTTTCCGTTCATCAAGCTGATCGACATGATCATGTCCGCGTTTGGCTGGGTTTGACACAAGGAGCGCAAACATCATGAAAAACCTGATTCGCCCCGTACTTGTGCTGTTCGTCGTACTGACCGTGATCGCGGGGGGCATTTATCCGATTGCTGTGACGGCCATCGGACATATGGCGTTTCCACACCAGGCGAGCGGCAGCCTGATTGAGCACAACGGCAAGGCAGTGGGCTCCGCCTTGATCGGCCAGCAGTTCGACGCACCGTACTATTTCTGGGGACGCCTGTCGGCGACCACACCGAACCCTTACAACGCGCAAAACTCGGGCGGTTCGAACCTTGGTCCGACCAACCCCGCACTCGCTGACGAAATCAAAGGTCGCATCGATGCCTTGAAGGCAGCGGGCACCGACATGTCGCAGCCGGTACCGGTGGATCTTGTGACGTCCTCAGCCAGCGGTCTCGATCCCGAGATCAGTCCCGCTGCGGCGGCCTATCAGACCGCACGCGTTGCCAAGGCCCGCGGGCTGACGACCGACCAGGTCACCGAGCTGGTTGCCCGCTCTACGTCCGGGCGGCAGTTCGGCATTTTTGGCGAAGCGCGCGTCAATGTGCTGAAGCTCAACCTCGCGCTCGACGACCTCAAACCCATGCACGGATGATGTGCTGCCAACGTGCGTCTGGCGGGAAGGTGGGCGGGTCTGACGTCTGCCGCCGGCCGTTTATGGGAGACACTCGATGGACCGCCCCGACCCAGACGAACTTCTGGATAGGATCCAGCGGGATAAAGAGAAACAGCAGCGTGGCCGCCTGAAGGTCTTCTTTGGCGCGTCAGCGGGCGTGGGGAAGACGTTTGCGATGCTGCAGGCCGCCCGGCGGCAGCAGGAAGAAGGCGCCGATGTGGTTGTCGGGATCATCGAGACCCATGGCCGCAAGGAAACCATCGCGCTGCTGGATGGTCTCGAGATACTGCCGCTCGCGCGCCACGAATATCGCGGCCACCAGCTCTCCGAGTTCGACATCGACGCCGCGCTCGCCCGCAGGCCAAAGCTCATCCTCGTCGACGAGCTCGCGCACTCGAACGTGCAGGGCGCGCGGCACCTGAAGCGCTGGCAAGACGTCCACGAACTCCTCGACGCGGGCATCGACGTCTACACGACGGTCAACGTCCAGCATCTCGAAAGTCTCAATGATATTGTCGGTCAGATCACGGGTATCCGGGTCTGGGAAACTGTCCCCGACCGGGTGTTCGATGGCGCCGACGAGGTCACACTAGTCGACTTGCCCGCCGAAGAGCTGCTCGACCGGATGCGAGACGGCAAGGTCTACCTGCCCCAGCAGGCCGAGCATGCCGTGCGTAACTTCTTTCGCAAGGGCAACCTGATTGCGCTGCGCGAACTGGCGCTGCGCCGTACCGCGGATCGCGTCGATGCGCAGATGCGTGAGTATCGCGCCGACCAGTCTATTGAGCGTATCTGGCAGGCACGCGAGCGGCTCATTGTGTGCGTCGGACCGGGGCCGGAAGCGCCAGTGCTGGTGCGCGCCGCTTCGCGACTCGCAACGAGCATCAAGGCCGACTGGATAGCCGTGTATGTCGAGACGCCGAAACTGCAGCGCATGCCGGACGACTTGCGCAAACGAACGCTCGATGCGTTGAAGCTCGCCGCCGAACTCGGTGCCGAAACTGCCACGCTTGACGGGACTGACGCCGCACAAACGCTCGTTGCTTACGCCCGCATGCGCAATGTGTCCAGGTTGGTTGCCGGCGCGTCAGCGCGGGGACGCTGGCGGCGGCTGATCGTGCCGCCGGTCGGCGAGCAACTCGTGCAGAACGCGCGCGACATCGACGTCACGCTGATGAGCGCGGCCCCGGAGCGTGAGGGCCGGAATATGCGAACCGGTGCTCCGAGCTTTGCTGTAGCGCCCGGAGGCGGCGGGCGCTTGAAGCCGCAAAGCTATTTTTACGCCCTGGCAATCTGCGGAGGAATCACAGCCGTTGCGTCAGCCTTTCTCCACCATATCGCTCTGGCGAACCTGGTGATGCTGTATCTGCTCGGCGTGATCTTCGCGGCCGCGCGACTCGGGCGCGGGCCGGGCGTGCTGCTGTCGTTCCTCAGCGTGGCGGCGTTCGATTTCTTCTTCGTACCGCCGCAGATGACATTCGCGGTTTCGGACACGCAATACGTGCTGACCTTCTTCGTGATGCTGCTGACTTCCTTGACAATCAGTCATCTGACGTCGAGCCTGCGCCGTCAGGCGCACATCGCGACCATGCGCGAACGGCGCACCAGTGCGATGTACGCCATGTCACGTGAACTGGGCGCGGCGCTGACGACCGGGCAGATCATCGAGATCGGTACGCGGCACGTCGGCGAAGTGTTTCACGCGCGCGTCGCGATCCTGCTGCCGGACAGCGCAGAGAAGATCTGGCAGAAAGTCGAAGAGCCTAACCCTGCTGTCATGCTGGACGCACAAGCGCTCGACCTCGATATCGGTCAATGGGTGTATGACCAGCAAAAACCTGCCGGACGTGGCACGGATACGCTGCCCGCCACGGACGCGCTGTACCTGCCGCTAAGGGCACCGATGCGTACGCGCGGCGTGCTCGCGATGATATCGGAGCAGACTTCGGATCTGGCGAGTCCAGAGCAGCAGCGGATGCTCGATGCGTTCGCCGCCCAGATTGCGCTGGCGCTCGAACGCGTTCACTACGTGGAAATCGCGCAGGACGCGCTCATCAACATGGAGTCCGAACGACTGCGCAACTCCCTGCTGTCGGCGATCTCACACGACCTGCGCACGCCACTGACCGCAATCGTCGGATTCGCGTCGATGCTTGCCGAACAGGACAAAAGCGGTGTGCCTGCGAGAACGACCAGCGAAGTCGTCGACGCAATCCACGAGGAGGCGCTCAGGATGAATGGTCTTGTCACGAACCTGCTCGACATGGCACGCCTCGAAGCGGGTGGCGTGCGCCTGAACCGGCAATGGTCGATGCTCGAGGAGGTCGTCGGCGCGGCCCTCGGCGCTTGCCGGCGTACGCTCGCCGGGCGCCCAGTCCGGGTGCATGTACCGCCTGATCTGCCACTGCTGCAGCTTGATGCGGTGCTGATGGAGCGGCTCTTTGTGAATCTCTTCGAGAACGCGGCGAAGTACACGCCACCGGGGACGCCGCTCACGATCGATGCCACGCCGGCCCATGATGGCGGCCGGAAATATGTGAAGGTCTGCGTCGACGATAGCGGGCCCGGCCTGCCGCCGGGCATGGAGACGCGCGTGTTCGACAAGTTCACGCGCGGCGAGAAAGAATCGGCGAAGGCCGGGATAGGTCTTGGCCTCGCGATCTGCCGTGCCATTGTCGAGGCGCATGGCGGCAGGATCGGGGCCGAGAATCGTACCGGCACAATGGGTAAGATCATTGGCGCGCGCTTCTGGTTCATGCTGCCCGCCGATGAGACCCCGCCGGCCGAAGCGCCACCCGCAGAGCTATGGCCCGACGATGGAGAGCAGGCGGCGTCAACAGGGGGCGCCTTTCCGGCACCGGCCGTCGATCCGGCAAAACCATGAGCGAGCCGACGGTCACCGTTGTTCTGATTGAAGACGACAAGCACATCCGTCGTTTCGTTCACACGGCACTGGAAGCGGATGGCATGAGGGTCTTTGATGCCGAAACGGGGGAGCAAGGGCTGGCGCAGGCCGCAACACGGCGGCCTGATCTCGTCATCGTCGATCTTGGTTTGCCGGATATGGACGGCATTGACGTGATTCGGGAACTGCGTAGCTGGTCCACTGTGCCGGTGCTCGTGCTAACGGCGCGAACCCGGGAGGAGCATAAGGTCGCGGCGCTCGACGCCGGGGCCGATGACTACCTGACCAAGCCGTTCGGATTGCCGGAACTGACTGCGCGAATCCGCGCCCACCTGCGGCGGCGAACCTGCGGCGGCAGGACGGGGTCGACCAAAGTGCATTTCGGCGCTGTCACGATCGATCTTGCTGAACGGAGGGTAACGCGCGACAGCCAGATCGTCCATCTTACCCCGATCGAATACCGGCTACTGTCGGCGCTTGTGTCACGCGCAGGATGGGTGCTGACGCATCGACAGCTACTTCAGGAGGTGTGGGGCCAAACGCACGCTGATAACGACCACTATTTGCGAGTCTACATGGGGCACCTGCGCCAGAAACTCGAACGTGATCCGGCGCAACCAGAGTACATCATCACGGAGACTGGCGTAGGCTACAGACTGGTCGGAGCGAACGACTATCAGGGGCAGTAGCATGCAATCCGCACTGAAGCGTCGATTCAGTGGGAAATTGCGCTCAGAAGTGCTGCCGTCATGTTTGCACCGCGTTCGAGACGTCGCGTTAACGGGATTTTTACGTGTCCTGCGTATAGTTTTGCAACTCATTGACACGCTCTATGCTGAAATGGAAGTGTCAAAGTCGGTCTGCTGGCCGAAATCGGAGTACTCAATGTTACGGTTGCTGATCCCCGTAGTCGATAGCGGCGGTGCCGTACAGGCTGCCCGACACGCCGCATTTCTGTATCTGGAACACTGCGTGTCCGAAGTCGAACTGCTTGAAGTGCTTGAGCCTATTGACGAAGGGCGTGCGGCAGCGTTTCACTCGCGCAGCGCACTGCGTCGCCATGAGAAGCACATAATGCTCGACGCGCTGATCCAGACATGCTCAGTCCTTGAGGATGCAGGCGTTCCGTACAAATGGAAGCGGGTGTTCGGGCACGGCGCAAGAGCCATTGCCGCCTATGCTGCAAAGACTCAACCGGATGTCGTCGTGATCGACGCCAGCCATTTCGGTTTCTTTCGCAGACTGACCATGCTCGCCGGGTTGTGGCGCGTGACTACCAGGCCGGTAACCATGGTTCACTAGACTGCATGCGTGAGCGCAACGATGAGGATGAAAAGCAGGCGTGCATGAAACTTTTGAGGCCCCGCATCTTTAAACGACACCCAATCGCCTTAGTAGCGGCGTCATCGTGGCGCCCTGAACGAAGATTGAAAAAGCAACGACGGCAAAACACACAGTAGTGATTTCTTCGCGCCGTGGTAGTCCGGGCGGCAATCCCATCGCGAGCACCAAGGCCAAGGCACCGCGTAGCCCGCCCCAGAACAGGATATGTTGATGCCGCACCTCGATCTGCAGCGACGAGCGCGAGAAGAGCATGCAACACGGGGACACAGCCACGGCACGCCCCAGCATCACGACCATGATGGCGATCCCGATCGATAGCCACACGGTGCCGTATTCCCTGCGCGCTGCTCATTGACGTCAGTTGCGCCATTGCGGGACGAGTAGCTGCCGTTCTCCACCGATCGGTCTTCGCAACTGCAATGTGAGGGCGAGTCACGCTCCCGATGCCAGCGATTTCAGCGTCCCGGACCCTCGCCCACCGAATGCGGAGGACGGTCAAACTATCTGCGTTGTCGAACAGTCGGCGGCGGGTCGAAAGCGCAGTTGACTGACCGCGTTCGGGCGTCCCCGCCGACCGGCCGTTCATGGCCGATGACTGCCTCATGCAATGGGCACACATCGCTCGAACTTCGCAAGGCCGCAATCGGCGACACGCGACCCGTTGTTGACGATGGACCAGCACGCGTGGATGTCTCCAATTGAATGGCAACCCGCCGTACGTTGAGTGCGGCGCAAATCCGGCTTCGCCGACCTGCCGCCGAGGATTCGCCCCGGAAGTGATTCATCGGGCAGCCTTTTATGCAGTTGAGCAAGCGGACTTGCTCTACATGCACAGCGGACGCCACTCCGTCGCAATCATAGGAACCACAAGAGAGGCCTGCACTATTGTCGTTGCGGATGATCAAGAAAAAAGCGCAGCATTTCGGCACTCGCATCCGGACCAGTAGCGTCCGTATAACTGCCTCGTGCATTGCCGCCTGCCCAAGCGTGTCCTGCGCCATGAATGGTCCACAACTCGGCGTCGATACCGTCGCCGGAAACCAGCCGCGAGACGGTACAGGCGCGTCGGCCCGCGTCGACCCGACGCCGTTCGCTGCCAGCGTCCGGCCGTGCGCCGAACCTCTGCACGAGCCGCGTGGCATTCGCTACGTGAACGGTGGCATCCGCGTCACCATGAAAGACGATCATGGGCCGCGTCGGTGACAAGTCTGTATCGCCTTGCACGCGCCGTGCGTTTCGGGGGTGCTTGCCGCCTTTCATCGCCGCGAGCGCAGAGGGTAAATTGTGCGCGCACCGTGCCGGAAGACCGGAATGCACGCCGACCGCGGCATACAGTTCGGGATACTCGGCGATCATGATCGCCGCCATCGCGCCCCCGGCGGACATCCCCGCGACGTACACGCGCGCAGGATCGACGTTGTGGGCCGAGATGATTTCGCGCGTGATGCCTGCGATCAGCGACGGCTCGCCGCGCTCGCGATGCTGATCGTCAGGTTTGAACCAGTTCCAGCACTTCGACGGATTCGCCTGCTGCGGTTGCACCGGATAAGCTACGAGACATCGATGCCGCTCGGCAAGCGCGTTCATCTGCGTGCCTGCTGCGAACTCGTCGGCGTCCTGCGTGCAGCCGTGCAGCATCACAATCAGTGGCAGCGGCTCGCCGGCGCCCCCCGCCGGCACATACAGCCGATATTGACGGCGACCGGCGGCATTCGCATAAGCAAGCGTGATGAAATGTCCTCGTTCCTCCACGTCAAGGCAGTCTTCTCGCGCCTTGCGCGCGGTCGCGTCCTTGGTCTTTGCAAACGGGAAAACAACGGGCTCTGGCGTCTTGTCCCGCGACGCAGTTTCGTTCACTGCACCGACGCTTTCCCCTCGCAGTGCGCGTTGTATCGCTTCTGTCGCTTCGGCAACGCCGCGGGTACGCAGCAAAGTCATCGCTTCGTGCATTGAGTTCAGAAAGCCTTCGTTGAGTTTCATCACATTTGTCCGATTACCGGTGTTGAGGGGGTGGGCCTCGCGCGGCTAGTGGATTCTGCCGGCAAGCGCCGTCTTGACTGCGGGCGAAGCGTGAAAGGCTCCCAGCACCACGACGCTTTCGATAGTCGCGAGCGCGAGTTCCGGGGAGACATCGGCGGCAATGCTGGCCAATCCCAGGACCTGAATGTTGAGACGCTCGCGCGCGGCTCGAATCGCCTCGAGATCCTGCCTGGAGAAATGCTGCAGCCCGAGCACGAGCGAACGACGCGCAACCGTTTCCTGGACGACCCGCGCATGTAGCGCGAGCTGGTTGCGAATCGCCGTTCGGATCAGGTCGGTCCGGTTCGCATAGAAGCCTTCTTCAACCAGCAGGTCGATCTGCCCGAGGTCGACGGGTCCGAGGTTGATCGTGATTTTTTCCGAGTCGCCGCCTTTCGAGCGGGGGGTGTCCAATACCGCGGGTTTTTTCATCACACCATCCTCACACCATCCATGTGGATGGTTATAGGATGGTTTTAGATGCGCCGCAACATAAAAATTTGGGGTCGAGACGCCTTCTGGGCTCGCCGCATCGCCGGTCGATGCGCACTTGGATAGCTACGAGGTACTGGCCGGTTGGAGGACGGACATCGCGCTGTTCGACCGCATTGTTAAGTTAACGCTGAATAAGGCGGCCGAGCAACGGGAGGTTGGCACTGATGTTCGCTCGAACACAACGGATGAGCGTCAAGGCGCAAAACCATCAGAATAAGGCGCGAAATGGAGAGGTTCCCCGACCAGTTTTGACAAATTCAACTGCTATCCTTCAAAACTCGAACCCGTTCACTATCGCGGCTTTATCGAGGTAGTTGCTGCCGCAGGTCTCGCCAAGCGCAGTCCATCAGCGCTCAAAATCGGAGTAGTCAACATCCCGCGAACCTCTCAACCCCGATGTCACTCGGGCAGCGAAAGCCGGTACTGCGGAAACGGATTGCGCAGACCTCAACATGGACCAAGGATTACCACCATACTGGCCCGGTAGAGCCTGAAATTCGTCGTATCGTTCGCACCGCCATGAGGGAGATATGCATAAACCCATCGACACTGAAACGATCCCGAGCAATGAATTGCAGCAGGTCAAGGCGACTTATGCCAAGCTTTGCGAGGACTACATTGCACATCGTAGCGATGGTGAATACCGGGACTATGTGCAATCGGTCATTGCCAACAACGCGAGTCTCGATCGCCACGTGCGCGCGTTCGAAATTTACGCACCGTATATCAAGCGTGGCATGAAAGTGCTCGACTGGGGATGCCGGCACGCGCCAGATTCGTGCATGCTTCGCACGCTCTACCATGACATCGATATATATGGCTGCGACATCTGCAAGGATGGGCAATTCGCGGAATTCCATGAGTACGCCGGGTTATCTTTCGCATCGCTCGATCATGAATTTCTGCTGCCCTACGAAGACAATCAATTCGATGTGGTGATCGGAAGCGGTGTACTCGAGCACGTGGCCCGCGAGCAAAAGAGCCTCGATGAGCTATGGCGCGTGCTGAAAAACGACGGTTTGCTGATAATCACATTTTTACCTAACCGCTTATCGGTGACCGAAAACGCGTGCAGAGTCATGAAGAAGTACACGGGCCATAATCGGCTGTACAGCCTCAGCGACGCGAAGCGCCTGTTTCTCCGGTCGGGATTCGTACTGGAAGAATGCGGCTATCACCAGGTCTTTCCCACCTTCGCAAAAGGCATAAAGGGCGGCGGAGCGCTCAACGCCCTGGCCAATATCGGCATGAAGCTGAACCGGCCTTTCGAGCGGATACCGATCGTGAATGCAGTCTCGGCTAATCTGTTTTTCATCCTCCGCCGCGTGCATGAGATGTAGCAGGCGGCCGCCAAGGCGGCCTACCTGGCGGGATCATTGCGCAAGGCCGCGCCCTCCTGTTGCGACGTCACAAATCCTCTCAATGCAGGGGTGAGCCGGAAAACGAGCTTCTCGATCTCCACCACGAGGAAAAACAGGACGCCACCACCGACGAGCCACCCCCACGCCGACAAGGGCAGAGCCTCGGTGTGGAAAACGGCATGGAACGGGAACGTATAGGTGAACAGAAGCTGCAAGACCACGACGCCGGCTATTCCGTACCAGAGATAGCGATTGCCTGTATGGGCGCGCACGGACAGCGACGAATCGAGCAGATACCGGATGTTGAGCAGATAGAACACCTGGCCCAGCGTAATGGCGTTGACCGCGGCCGTGCGCGCCATCTGATCCGACGCCCCTTGCGACTTCATCCAGAAGAAGGTGGACAGCGTATAGATCACGAGCGCCGCGCCGACGAACAGGATGCGCCAGATGCCGAAGCGCGTGACGATCGGCCGGTCGATTGCGCGTGGCGAGCGGCGCATCACGTCTGCCTCGTGCGGCTCGAACGAAATGGTCAGGCCGAGCGCGACGGAAGTAACCATGTTGACCCACAGGATCTGCGGCGCCGTGATCGGCAGCGTGAAGGCGAACAGGATCGCCACCGCGATCACCGCGCCTTGCGCGACATTGGTCGGCAGCATGAACAGCATCGCTTTCTCGATGTTGTTGTAGACCGTGCGCCCTTCCTTCACCGCCGCGGAGATCGACGCGAAATTGTCGTCGGCGAGGATCATGCCCGCCGCCTCCTTCGTCACTTCGGTGCCCTTGATTCCCATCGCGACACCGATGTCGGCTTTCTTGAGCGCCGGCGCATCGTTGACGCCGTCGCCCGTCATCGCGACGATCTGCCGATTCGCCTGGATCGCCTTGACGAGCCGCAGCTTGTGCTCGGGACTCGCGCGCGCGAACACGTCGACGCTGCGCACGCATTCCTGCAGCGCCGCATCGTTCATCGCCTCGATCTCGGTGCCGGACACGGCGGTCTTGCCGTCGCCGATGCCCAGCATTCTTGCGATTGCCGCCGCCGTGATCTTGTGGTCGCCCGTGATCATCGTCACGCGAATGCCGCCGCCGTGGCATTCGCGCACGGCGTCGATCGCCTCTTTGCGCGGCGGGTCCATCAGGCCCACGAGGCCGAGCAGTACGAGGGTACGCGGCAAGTCCTGCGGCCCGAGGCCGCCCGTACGCAGGCCCGGGTCCGACAGCCACGCGAGCCCGAGCACGCGCTCACCTTGCGCGGCGAGGCGGTCGCCCTCCCTCGCGAAGTGCTCGCGATCGAGCGGCGCCGGGCCTTGCGCCGTCTGCTGCCGGTCGCAGTGCTCGAGGATCACCTCCGGCGCGCCTTTGACCAGCAGCATCTCGCCGTCCGTCGAACGGTTCAGCGTCGCCATGAACTTGTGCTCGGACTCGAAGGGGATCGCGTCGATCCTCGGCGCGGCGGCCGTCTCGGCGGCACGGTCCATGCCCAGCTTGGAAGCGAACGGATAGAGCGCGCCCTCGGTCGGGTCACCCTCCACTTTCCATTTGCCGTCTTCCTCGAAGAGCTCGGCGTCGTTGCACAACAGCGACACGCGGCCCATCAGCTTGAGCACGTCCGGCGCGGCGCCGAGCGGCTTGCCATCGGCGCTGACCTCTCCTTCGCTGGCGTAGCCGTCGCCCGTAACGGCATAGGCCGCTTCGGCCGTTACGACGGAGGTCACCATCATCTCCATCAGGGTCAGCGTGCCCGTTTTATCCGAGCAGATGCGCGAGACGGCGCCCAGTGTTTCGACCGCCGGCAGGCGGCGAATAATGGCGTTGCGCTGGGCCATGCGCTGCACGCCGATGGCGAGCGTGATGGTGATGAGCGCCGGCAGGCCTTCCGGGATGACCGAGACCGCAATCCCCACGATGGCCTGGAACAGCTCGACGAAAGTCATCTGTCCGAGCCAGTGCCCCCAGGAGAAGAGCAGCACGCTGACAACGGCGATCACTGCCGTGATGACGTAGCCGAACTTCTTGATCTGGCGCAGCAGCGGCGTCTCGAGCGCGCTGACCTCGGCGAGCATCTGGTTGATCCGGCCGAGTTCGGTCTGGCTCCCGGTCGTCACCACGACGCCGGTTGCCCGGCCCGACAAGACCATCGTGCCGCAGAACGCCATGTTCTCGCGGTCGCCGACCGTGGCTTTGGCGGGTACCGGCGTGGTGCCCTTCTCGGCCGGGAGGGATTCCCCCGTGAGAGCCGCTTCTTCCGTGCGCAGGTTCCTGGCGTCGACGAGACGCATGTCCGCCGGGATTTTGTCGCCCGATTCCAGTAGCACGATGTCGCCAGGAACGAGTTCCTCGGCGGGGATCAAGCGAACCGCTCCGCCACGCATCACGCGCGCTTCCGCGGACAGCATGTTGCGAATCGAGTCGAGCGCCTTCTCGGCGCGTCCTTCCTGCAGGAAGCCGAGCAGCGAGTTGAGGATGACGACGGCCAGAATGACCGAGCCATCGAGCCACAGGCCCAGCATGAACTTGACGAAACCGGCCGCGAGCAGCACGTAGATCAGAACGTTGTGGAGCTGCATCAGGAAGCGTACGACCGGCCCCCTCTTCTTGCCCTGCGGGAGGCGGTTCGGCCCATAGGTGGACAGCCGCCCGGTCGCTTCCGTTGCATCGAGGCCCTGCGCGGGATCGACGTTGAACTGCCGTTCGATGTCACCGGCCGGCATCGCATGCCACGGCGTCGCACTCTCAACTGAGCTCATCCTCGTGTCTCCCGGTTCCAGTGATTTCGGGTCAGGGGGCCGCTCTCAATGGTCTGGATCGTCCCCGGGTTGATCGGGTCTCGTCGCGTCCACCGCTTCAGCGTCGAGCTCCTCCCTCGCGGCGGCGAGATCCTTCATCTGCTCTTGCGTGGCTTTCGGATATTCGAGGTCGAGCTTCTCGACGGCCTCGACGATCGCGGCCGCGACGATGAGGCGCGTGAAAGGTTTGTTGTCGGCGGGCACGACGAACCACGGAGCCGCTTCGGAGGCCGTCGCGCGGATCGCCTCTTCATAGGCGTGCATATAGTCGTTCCAGTAGCGACGCTCGCGAACGTCGGCTGCGGAAAATTTCCAGTGCTTGTCGGGATTGTCGAGGCGATCCATGAATCGCCTCTTCTGCTCCCCGTACGACAGGTTCAGATAGAACTTGAGAATGACCACGCCCTGGCGCGTCAGATAGTCCTCGAAGCGCGCGATGTCGGCGAGCCGCTCGTCCCATATGTTGTTGCCCACCCGTGCCGGTGGGATCTTCTGCGCATGGAGCAGATGCTGATGCACGCGCACCACCAGCACCTCTTCATAGTACGAGCGGTTGAAAATGCCGATGTGCCCGCGCTCGGGCACTTTCCTCGAATAGCGCCAAAGGAAGTCGTGGGAGAGCTCCTCATCCGACGGCTGCTTGAACGAGATGACATCGCACCCCTGCGGATTGACGCGCGACATCACATGCTTGATCGTCCCATCCTTTCCCGCGGCGTCCATGGCCTGGAACACCAGCAGCACGGACCAGGAATCCTGCGCGTAGAGGATCTCCTGCTCCATCGCGAGCCATTTCGACCCGCGCTGGAGTAGTTGCTGCGCCTCTTCCTTATGCATTCTGAGTCCCACCGTCTCGCCGGGATCGAAATCCTTCAGGAAGAAATCTTTGCCGCTCGTGACGCGGAACGGATCGGTGTATGCCCGCAGCGCGTCGAGTATTTCCATGCGAACCATCGCTCTTTCTCCACGGCATCTGCATTCAGTTGCACGATTCGCGGATTGCATCGCAACCGCAGTCGTACTGTTCACAACTCTTTCTGATAATAGGTCACGCAAACGGAAACGTGCTCATCGGCAACGACGCTGCGCACCCGCGTAGCGACGGGAAACACACTGATCCTGTCGACGCCGACGCAAGGCGGTCACTATCTCGCCGATGTGATTGCGGGTCTGCTGCTCAGTGCGCTGACGATTGCAGCGCTCAAGCGCGGCATGCACCTGCTGGCGCCGCGCAAATCCGCGAATGCGCCGAGCTCGCGGTCCATGCCGGTGCGAACGGCATGAGCTGGACGCTCGGCAGCGGCCGCGCGGACTAACGTGAACGCGGCGCGGCTTGCGCCGCGCCGCCGTGGTTCGAAGCGACTGGAAGACCGCGCGCTAGCCCGGCGCCCGCCCCAACACCTGCGAATCCGACGACGCCGTCGTCGACGTCTCGTCACGCCCGTGCCCATGCCCCGTCGTCGTGACCGCATTGGTGCCGCCGGGCCGACGCACCGATTTCGCGTGCCGCTCGATCAATCGCTGCAGCAAACAGAACGCGCACAGCAGCGCGCCGATCACGATGCGCGTCCACCACGAACTGAGCGTGCCGTCGAACGTAATCAGCGTCTGGATCGTGCCCAGAATGCCGACGCCGAACAGCGAGCCGACCACATAACCGACGCCGCCCGTCAGCAGCGTGCCGCCGATCACCGTGGCCGCAATCGCATCGAGTTCCATGCCCTGCCCTTGCAGCCCATAGCCCGACAGCACGTAGAACGTGAACACCGCGCCGCCGAGCGCCGAACAGAAGCCGCTCAGCGCATACACGCCGACCCGCGTGCGCGCGACCGGCAGGCCCATCAGCAGCGCCGAGCGCGGATTGCCGCCGACCGCATACACGTTGCGGCCGAAGCGCGTGAAATGGGCGACATAGATCGCGGCCGCGAGCGTCACAGCCGCGATCAGCACGTTCGCCGATACCGAACCGACGCCGACACTGAGACGAAACGCGGAGATCGCCTTGAACGTCGGATCGGTAATCGTGATCGACTGCGTCGTGATCAGAAAGCACAGGCCACGCGCGAAGAACATCCCCGCCAGCGTCACGATGAACGCCTGCAGGCGGAAGTAGTGAATCAGCGCGCCCTGCACCGCGCCGAACACCGTGCCCATCAACAGCACGATCGGAATGATGAGCCACACCGACACATGCATGTGCTCGGACAGCACGGCTTCGACGATCGTCGTCAGCGCGACGATCGAGCCCACCGACAGATCGATGCCGCCCGACACGATCACGAACGTCATGCCGATCGCGACGATCAGCAGGAACGCGTTGTCGACGAGCAGATCGAGCAACACCTGCCACGCGAAGAAACCGGTGTACATCACCGAACCAAAGCCGAACAGCGCGCAGAACAGCAAGACCGTCACAGCGATCGGCAGCGTGCGCGGATCGACCACGCGGGCGAGTGCTTCGAGAACGCGCGTCATCGTGCCACCCCGCGCGATTTGACGAGCGACGCGCCGAACGACACCGCGAGCGCGCGTGCCACCGGCGACTGGATCACGCTGACCGCGAGCACGACGGCCGCCTTCACGACGAGCGTCGCTTCCGGCGGCACGCCGATCGAATACGTGGTGTACGTGAGCGTCTGGATGATCAGCGCGCCGAGCACCGTGCCCGCGAAACTGAAGCGGCCGCCGAGCAGCGACGTGCCGCCGAGCGTCACGGCGAGAATCGCGTCGAGTTCGAGCAGCAAGCCCGCGTTGTTGCCGTCCGCGCTACGCACGTTCGAGCTGATCAGGATGCCGGCCAGCGCCGCGGTCAAGCCCGAGAAGCCGTACACCGCGAATACGATCGCCTTCGAGCGCAAGCCGACGAGCCGTGTCGCAACCGGGTTCACGCCGATCGCGCGAATGAACAGGCCGAGCGCCGTGCCCTCCACCAGGGCGGCGGTCGCCAGCACGGCTACGGTCGCGATCCATACCGAGCACGGCACGCCGAGCCAGTAGCCGCCACCGACGAACAGATAGCCGGGCGCGCCGATCGGGATGATCTGCCCGGCGGTCAGCAGTTGCGCGATGCCACGGCCCGCGACCATCAGAATCAGCGTCGCGATGATCGGCTGCATGCCGACGAACGCCACGAGCAGCCCGTTCCACATGCCGCTCAAGATGCCGACGACGAGCGCGGCCAGCAGCGCCTGCGCGATCAGCGCACCGCTCGGCACGGCCTGGGTCGCCAGTATCGTCGCGGCCGCGGCGCCCGCTATCGCGACCACCGCGCCGACCGAAATATCGATGCCGCGTGTCGCAATCACGAGCGTCATGCCGATCGCGACCAGCACGAGCGGCGCCGCGCGATTCAGGATGTCGATCGGCGCGCCGAACAGGTGGCCGTCGAGCGTGCGCAGCGCGAGAAAATGCGGATTGGCCAGCAGGTTCAGTCCGAACAGCAACACGAGCGTCACGCATGGCCACAGCAGCGGACGCTCCACCCCGTCGCGCGCGAACCAGTTCGATAGCTTCATTCGCCGCTCCCTGCGATGAGTCGGTAGATGTTGTCCTCGTTCGATGCCTTACCGGCCACCTCGGCGATCTTGCGGCGATCGCGCAGCACCGCGACGCGATGGCTCACGCGCAGCACCTCGCTGATCTCCGACGAGATGAACAGGATGGACAGGCCGTTCGCGCACAGCGCGAGCAGCCGGTCCATGATGTCGAACTTCGCGGCGACGTCGATGCCGCGGGTCGGCTCGTCGAGGATCAGCAGTTTGGGATCGGTTGCCAGCCAGCGCGCGAGCAGCGCCTTCTGCTGGTTGCCGCCGGACAGCAGCGCGATCGGCTGCTCGGCGTCGGACGCCTTGATGCCGAGCCGCTCGATCCACATATCGGCGAGCTCGCGCGCGCGTTGCCGGCTGATCTTGCGCCACCAGCCGCGCCGCGCCTGCAACGCGAGCATGATGTTTTCGCGGATCGACAGTTCGGCGACGATGCCTTCCTTCTTGCGGTCTTCCGCGCAATAGCCGATGCCGTGGCGCACCGCGTCGTGCGGCGTGCGCAGCCGCACGGCGCGCCCTTCGACGAGGATCGTGCCGCTGTCCGCGCGATCCGCGCCGAACAGAAGCCGCGCGGTTTCGGTGCGGCCCGAGCCGAGCAGACCCGCGAGGCCGAGAATCTTGCCGGCCTGCATCTCGAGATCGATCGGCTGCAAGGTGCCGCGACGGCCGACGCCGCGCAGCTCGATGAACGGCTGCGTGGCCGTTGCTTCCGTGTGGTCTTGCGCGACCTCCTGATCGTCGGCGGCCTGTCCGTCGTGCGCCGCTTCGCGCAGACGCGCGCTCATGCGCTCGTGGCCGACCATCTTCGCGACCAGCTGATCCGCGGACAGATCGCGCGCGAGATATTCGCCTTCGCGCTCGCCGTTGCGCATCACCGTGATGCGATCGGAGATCGCATAAGTCTGCTCGATGAAATGCGTGACGAACAGGATCGCAATGCCCGATCGCTTAAGATGTCGAAGTATTTTGAATAGCTGCGCGACTTCGCTGTCGTCGAGGCTCGAAGTCGGTTCGTCGAGAATCAGCACGCGCGCATCGACGGACAACGCTCGCGCGATCGCGACCATCTGCTGCACGGCGATCGGATAGGCGTCGAGCGAGCGCGTGACGTCGAGCGACACGTCGAGGCGCGCGAGCGCTTCCTGCGCGCGCCGCTTGATGTCGGGCCAGTCGATCGCGCCGAAGCGGCGCGGCTGCCGGCCCGCGAAGATGTTCTCCGCCACCGACAGATTCGGGCACAGGTTCACTTCCTGGTACAGCGTGCGCACGCCGGCCGCCTCGGCTTCCTGCGGCGACGCGAACGCGACCACCTCGCCGCCGAGGCGGATCGTGCCGGCATCGGGTGCGAGCACACCGGTGAGCACGTTGATCAAGGTGGATTTGCCGGCGCCGTTCTGGCCCATCAGCGTATGGACCTCGCCGGGAAACAGGCGGAAGTCGACGTGTTGCAACGCCTTCACGCCCGGAAATGTCTTGCTGACGCCGGAGGTCGCCAGAATCGGTTCGCGCGCGCTCATGTCATTCTGTTGGCTTGGCGCGCCCGGCGGCGTGCCGCGCCGCGGCTGGTCCGGCTGGTCCGGCTGATTCGGTTCGGTAGCGGAATGGGTCATGGACCTCGCTCGATCGGCTATGCATGGTTCGGCAGGCCCCAGTGACATGCTCCTGCGGGCGCATGCTCCTGAAAAGAGACCGCCCGCTGCAGAAGAAAGCAGCCCGGGCGGTCAGGCACCACTGGAGAAACCTGTTCGATGCGTCCGTACTGCACATCTCCTTCGCGCCGTGAGCCCGTTGGCCCCGGCGCCTGAACACGCACACGCCGCGGCGCTCGCGCGAGCGCTGCCGCGGCGACGTTGCGCGCCGCGTCAGTACTTACGCGACGGCAGAGTTTGCGCGGCCACGCTCATCGGGAAGACAGTCTCCTGAGTCAGGATGCGCTTCGGCAGCGGCTTGCCAGCCACCACGTCTTTCACCGCCGACATCAGCTGCGGTCCGAGCAGCGGGCTGCACTCGACGTCGACGTTCATCTTGCCGGCGGCCATCGCCTGGAAGCCGCCCTTGGTTGCGTCGAACGAAACCACCACGACGTCCTTGCCCGGATGCATGCCGGCTTCTTCCATCGCCTGGATCGCGCCGAGCGCCATGTCGTCGTTATGAGCATAGACGACGTTGATCTTGTTGCCGTAGGTCTTGATGAACGCTTCCATCACCTGCTTGCCGCCGGCGAGCGTGAAGTCGCCGCTTTGCGACGCGATGATCTTGAACTTCGGATCGCTCTTGATCACTTCGATCAGACCCGCGTGGCGGTCGTTGGCCGGCGCGGAGCCGACCGTGCCTTGCAGCTCGGCGATGTTGACCGGACCTTTATCGTCCTTGTAGTGATCCGCGAGCCAGTGGCCGCCGCGCCGTCCTTCTTCGAGGAAGTCCGAGCCGATCATCGTCACGTACAGCGACGTGTCCTTCACGTCGATGTTGCGGTCGGTCAGGATCACCGGAATCTTCGCGGCCTTGGCTTCGAGCAGCACCGGCTCCCAGCCCGATTCGACGACCGGCGAGAACGCGATCACGTCGACCTTCTGCGCGATATACGAGCGGATCGCCTTGATCTGGTTTTCCTGCTTCTGCTGCGCGTCGGAGAATTTGAGGTTGATGCCGGCCTCCGTCGCCGCCGACTTCACCGATTCGGTATTCGCGGTGCGCCATGCGCTTTCCGCACCGACCTGCGCAAAACCGAGCGTAATTTTCTTGTCCTCGGCATGCGCGCCAGGCGTGGCCAGCGTCAGCGCTCCGAGACTCGCGCAAAGCGCGAGCGCGCCCAGAGCGCGACACGCGGCACGTCGTGTATTCGCCATGACAGTCTCCAATCGTTGTTGTGTAGACGACCCAGCGGTCTGCCCGGCCCTCGTGGCCCTCACGGCCCATGGATCGTGATGTAGCGTACTGTGCGAGGCGTTAACCGTCCAATCATATGATTCGCGCCCTCGATATCAATTTTGGTATGGCGCGCCGGTCAGAGCATTGCCGCTCGCTGCCTCAGGTCGGCGTCATTCTCGGAGTGACCCAGCGAAACGTCAGATTGATGCGCTCGCCGCTCACGCGCGGCTCCTTCGGCACCCGATGACGCCACTGCGCCTGGGTGTCGCCTTTCATCACGAGCAGGCTGCCGCCCTTCAGCGAGAGCGATTGCACGACGCCGCTGCGGTTGTGCTGCAGATCGAACCTGCGCGCGACGCCGAGGCTCACCGACGCGATCACCGGTCGCTTGCCGAGTTCGGGCTCGCGGTCCGCGTGCCAGCCCATGCTGTCGGCGCCACTGCGGTAACGATTCAGCAGCACGCTGTTAAAACGCGCGCCGCTGGTCGCCTCGACGGCCGCCTTCAGTTCGGCGACGGCGGGCGTCCATGCTTGCGGCACGTTGCGGATGCCCGAGTACACGTACACCGCGTCCGGCTCGCCCTGCCAGGCGGTCAGACGCGGCAGTGCAACACGGCCGGCGGGCGTGCCCATCAGGTCCTGGCGCCATTGCACTTCGTCGATCAGTCGGGCCAGCAGGCGTTCGGCGTCGGCCGCTGCGAGCCAGTCGGGATACCAGTCGACGTCGGGCGTCGGCAGGTCGTTGAATAAATCGGTGCTCATCGGAATGTCTGGATGCAAGCGGACAAGTCAAAACCCTGACTATTATGGCGACACCGGCTCACCCGCTGATTCACGCGCGTTGCTCTTTCATTCGACGCGGCTCTGCGCGTTCCCTCTGTTCTTTCGCACGGACTACTTCCATGACACTTTCGGATCAGGCGCTCGCGCAGCTCTTTCGCGACGCGCGTACGCACAATGGCTGGCAGAACAAGCCGATCGACGACGCCGTGCTGCGCGAGCTGATGGAGCTCGTACTGCTCGGCCCGACCTCGGCCAATTCGAGTCCGGGCCGCTTCGTGTTCGTCAGGACGTCGGAGGGCAAGGAGAAACTGCGCCCGGCGTTATCGGCTGGCAATCTCGAGAAAACGATGGCCGCGCCCGTCACGGTGATCGTCGCCATGGACATGGCCTTCTACGAGTATCTGCCGAAACTGTTTCCCCATGCGGATGCGCGCAGCTGGTTCGTCGGCAACGAGCGGTTGATCGCGGACACGGCGTTTCGCAATTCGACGCTGCAAGGCGGGTATCTGATTCTCGCGGCGCGTGCGCTCGGTCTCGACACTGGGCCGATGTCGGGCTTCGATCAGGCCAAGGTCGACGAAGCGTTTTTTGCGGGCACGACGCTGAAGTCGAACTTCCTGATCAATCTTGGCCACGGCGATCCGTCAAAGCTGTTTGCACGCAGCCCGCGTTTTTCGTTCGACGAAGCGGCGCGCATAGTGTGACGGGGCGTTGATGATGGATGGCACTGCGGGTGCGCGCCACGCGCTGGATCGGATCGCGTCAGGTCAGCACCGCGATATAAAAGACCACCGTGCCGATCAGCGCACCGATGAAGCAGAAGCCCTCTTCGGCTTCGTCGCCATTCGAGCGCAGCCACGCGCCGACCGCACCGAACAGGCCAGCGATGCCAAGCGCGACGCACACCATCACGACGTCGAACAGCGCGCTTTTGCCGAGTTCGGAGAAATCGATGTTGCGTACGCCGACGTAAAGCGCAATCGCCATCAGCGAGATACCGACGAGCGGCAGCATCACGTGGCTGCCCTCGTGCCCGACATGATGCTCATGATGCACGTCGTGCGCGTGATGCCACAGGTGGCCCGATTTGAGCAGCTTCATGGTGTGCCTCCCCCCGCCCGATCTTTCCCGGCGACAGAACCAGTCATGGCCGAAGCGCCCTACGCCGCCCCGGCAACAAGCTGGCTTGTTTCAAGCATACTCCACGCATGAATACAATTCAAAGCCCATTTAATTCGCTTGCATAGGCATTGAATGCGTGGCGCGCGGCCCTGTAAGTATGTGCTGAGCACGGAATGCGCCTGCCCCGGCGAACACCTTTCGTGGCGCGTCCCGGCGGCTTCGGGGCCGGCGTGTCGTGCGGTGCGGGAGCACGAATTTTGCGGCTACGGCAAGGGACTGAACATGTCGGTAGAATGATTCGCCGCGTTCCGTCAACCGATCGCCGCCGCGCTGTCGCTGATGCCGGCCCTTTGGCCTCCTTCCCGCCCTGATCCTTTTTATGCGACGTTCATCGTTTCTTGTCCGCATCATCCTGATTGGCATCCTGCTGCATATCTACGTCGGCTTGCGCCTGATTCCCGACATGCCGATCACCGCGGCCGGCCGCGGGCTGTGCGCGCTGTGGCTCGTGCTGTCGATCTTCCTGATCCCGGTCGGCATGATGGCGCGCGGCTTCAAGCGCCAGCCGCTCGGCGACCGTCTCGCGTGGGTGGGCCTGCTCGCGATGGGCTTCTTCTCGTCGCTGCTGGTACTGACGTTCGCGCGCGACCTCGTGCTGGCGTCGCTGCTGACGATCGACGCGATCTGGCCGAACACGCTCACGATCGCGCATTGGCGCACCGGCTCGGCGGCGGCGGTGCCGCTGCTCGCGCTGCTGTCGACGCTGATCGGCCTGTTCAACGCGCGCCGTCGCGCGCGCGTCGTCACGATCGACGTGCCGATCGACGATCTGCCTGCCGCGCTCGACGGCTTCACGATCGTGCAGATCAGTGACATCCACGTCGGCCCGACGATCAAGGGCCGTTATGTCGACGCGATCGTCGACGCGGTGAACCGGCTCAAGCCGGATCTGATCGCGGTGACGGGCGACGTCGTCGACGGCAGCGTGCCGCAGCTGAGCCGGCATACGCAGCCGCTGTCGCGGCTCGCCGCGCGGCACGGTGCGTTTCTCGTGACCGGCAATCACGAGTACTACTCCGGAGCGAACTCGTGGATCGCCGAATTCCGCCGGCTCGGCTTGCGGGTGCTGCTGAACGAACACGTGATCGTCGACCATGACGGCGCGCGCGCCGTCATCGCCGGCGTCACCGATTACTCGGCGGGTCATCACGACCCCGCGCATCGCAGCGACCCGGTCGCGGCGCTCGCCGGCGCGCCGGGCGACGTGCTGATCAGGGTGCTGCTCGCGCATCAGCCGCGTTCGGCCGAAGCGGCCGCGGCGGCCGGCTTTACGCTGCAGTTGTCGGGTCATACGCACGGTGGTCAGTTCTTTCCGTGGAATTTCTTTGTGCGCCTGCAACAGCCGTTCACGGCAGGCCTCGCGCGCCTGAACGGACTCTGGGTTTATACGAGTCGCGGTACGGGCTATTGGGGTCCGCCGAAACGACTCGGTGCGCCTTCGGAAATCACGCGCTTGAGACTCGTGCCGGGCGAACCGGATTGAACTCAACATTCGCAGTCCGGAGCAATTAATCACGGCCTGTCTACGATACGGCTGTAGCAAACCCACATGCGCTCTCTCCGCCGATCGCGGCTTGACTGAACTTTGCGCCGCCCTCTAAAATGCGCGCAATTCTTTTAACCGGAATCACGATCTTGGACAGTAGCAGTTGTACCAGCCGAGTATCGATTTGCCCGCTCGCCTGAGCGGCAGGATTTCCGCGTCAGGTGTCCCTGTCGCCGTCCTGCCCTCGGGCTCGATGGCGCACGTCGCTCTCATTTCATTGTCATTCGCGTACTGTCGGTGAAGCGCAGCGTGGCTCCATGCCATGCCGATGCCGCACGCTTGCGGCCGCTGCACGCGTGTGCGCGCGTATTTCGTTCCACCCTCATGCGCTTACCGCGCACGAGGTAGACGACCTGACGTTCCCACGCCTAGGCTTCACCCTGCGGCAGCACGCACGCCAACCTTTCTGAACGATGACACTCGAATTCTTCCTGCGGCTTCTGACCGCTTTTGCTTGCGGCGTCGCGATTGGCCTCGAACGACAGATGCGCCAGCGCACTGCCGGCCTGCGCACGATCACGCTCGTGGCGAGCGGCGCGTGCCTGTTCGTCACGCTCGGCGTGCTGACCGGCAACGGCGTCAGCGGCGTCACGCAGATTGCCGCCTATGTGGTGTCCGGCGTCGGCTTTCTTGGCGGCGGCGTCATCATGCGCGACAAAGGCTCGATCCAGGGGATCAACACCGCGGCGACGCTGTGGTGCTCGGCGGCCGTCGGCGTGTTGAGCGGCGCGGGACATTACGGACCGGCGCTCGCGGGCACCGCGGTCGTGCTGCTGGCCAACACCGTGCTGCGTGAAGTGAGCCGGATGATCAACTCGACGCCGGTTTCAAACGCCGACCTCGTGCGCGAGTACGTGCTGACGATCGTCTGCCGCGAAGCCGACGAGATCAACATTCGCACCGCGATTTCCAACTCCATGTACTCGGCGCCGCTGTCGTTCCAGAGCCTCACGAGCGAGGATGTCGAGGACGAACCGGCGCGCATTCGCGTGACGGCGACGCTGACGATGCATCCGAAGGATCAATCGAAGCTCGAACAGATGGCGAGCCGCCTAAGCATGGAAAAGAGCGTGTCCAGCGTCAGTTGGACCGCGCGGGAAGCGGAGCCGACGCCCGAGTGAAGCGCGGCGCGTAAGTCTCCTTTGTTCGCGCGCATCGTCTACACTTAGCTGGCAGCAGATTCAGAGAATGTTAATTCCGCGTCGTGAACGTGGACGGTCCCATAACCTTCGACTAAGCTCTGTCACCGTGATTTGTTCACACTCAACCAGGGAGTCTCGAATATGGAACACGGCATCATCGCATGGATCATCATCGGCGCGATCGCGGGCTGGCTCGCGGGTGTGCTGGTCAGGGGCGGCGGCTTCGGCCTGATCGTCGACATCATCGTCGGGATCATCGGCGCGTTCATCGGCGGGTGGCTCGCCGGCGTGCTGCATTTCTCGCTTGGCGGCGGCTGGATCGGCTCGATCATCACCGCATTGATAGGAGCGGTCATTCTGCTGTTTATTATCCGGCTCGTGCGACGAGGGTCCTGAGCACGGCATCCGACGTCATCAAGCGCCAGCGGGTTCGAATCGCTGGCGCTTTTTTATGGCCTGTTGCTTCTGCTTTTATCGCCGCGGTTGTGGCCGCCGCAGAATCAGGCCGGCAGCATCGACCCCGTATCGCGCAGCCGCGTATGCCATGCAAACGCCTGATCGAGGCAATGCGGCGTCTGCCCTCCCCAGAGCGACGCATCGCGGTAGTAGTCGCGCAACAGCTCGCGATACCGCGGATGCACGCAATGCTCGATGATCAGCGTCGCACGTTCGCGCGGCGCGAGGCCGCGCAGATCGGCGAGACCCTGCTCGGTGACGACGACGTCGACGTCGTGTTCGTTGTGATCGCAATGCGGCACCATCGGCACGATGCTCGAAATGCGGCCGTCCTTCGCGGTCGACTTGCTCGCGAACACCGCGCACGACGCATTGCGCGCGAAGTCGCCCGAGCCGCCGATGCCGTTCATCATATGCGTGCCGCCGACATGCGTCGAATTGACGTTGCCGTAGATATCGAATTCGAGCGCGGTATTGAGCGCGATCAGACCGAGCCGCCGAATCACCTCGGGATGGTTGCTGACTTCCTGCGGACGCAGCACGAGCCGGTCGCGATAGCGCTCGATATCGCCAAATACCTGCGCCTGCCGCGCGGCCGACAACGTGATCGACGCGCCGGACGCGAACGTGACCTTACCAGCGTCCATCAGATCGAACGTCGAATCCTGAAGGACTTCCGAATAAATTTCGAACACCTCGAAAGGCGAATCGACGAATCCTGCCAGCACCGCGTTGGCGATCGTACCGATGCCCGCCTGCAGCGGCGGCAACTGCTTCGGCATGCGGCCACGCGTGACTTCGTGCTGGAAAAATTCGATCAAATGACCGGCGATCAACGCGGTTTCCCGATCCGCGGGCAAGACCGTGGACGGGCTGTCGGCCATGTCCGTCATCACGATCGCCGCGATTTTCTCGGGCGCAATCTCGATAGCGGGTGTGCCGACGCGATCCTGCGCGCGCACGATCGGCAGCGGCTCGCGATGCGGCCGGCGCCCCGGAATCCAGATGTCGTGCAAGCCTTCGAGCCCGAGCGGCTGCGCAAGATTGATCTCGACGATGACCTCGTCCGCGAGAATCGCGAAGCTCGCCGAATTGCCGACCGACGTCGTCGGCACGATACCGCCGCTCTCCGTGATCGCGGCGGCTTCGATGATCGCGACATCGAGCTTGCCGAGCTGGTTCGCGCGCAGCATCTCGACGGTCTCGGACAGATGCTGATCGACGAACATCACTTCGCCGCGATTGATGGCGTCGCGCAGCGTCTTGTCTACCTGAAACGGCAGACGGCGCGCGAGCACATGCGCTTCGGTCAGCATGCGGTCAACGTCATGACCGAGCGAGGCGCCCGTCATCAACGTGATGCGCAGCGGCTCGCCCAGCCGGCGCGCACGCTCGGCGAGCGCGACCGGCACGGCCTTCGCGTCGCCCGCGCGCGTGAAACCGCTTGCGCCAACCCGCATGCCGTCGTGAATCAGAAGCGCCGCGTCGGCGGCCGTGGTGATTTTTCCGCGCAGCGCGGCGCAGCGAATTCGGTCTTCGTACATGAAAGGGAGTCTCTCCATAGTCGCCAGCTCCGTCTACTGGTGCGCACGTCTGCGGTGTGCTTCGCTCAATAGGCGGTTGCCGCACCCGCCGCGGCGTCTCGATCGGACGGCGTCGCGAGCAGGTGTTGGGTCGCGCGATAGGATCCGCGACAGGTGTTGCGCGTGAGGCAGCCGGACTCAGCTGCCGAAGTAGATGTTGCAGAAGCTCATCGGGCCGACACATTCATCAGCTTTCGCTTTCGGCGCTTCCCCATGCTTGCGCGGGGCAACCTTATCGGTGCGCTGGCCATCCGCTTGCGCAACCTGCTGCTCCGGCGCGGCCGGCGCCGTCTGTGCATAGGCGGCGGCAGCGGTGGACAAAGAACAGGCAATCAGGACCATCTTCAACACTTTCATCTCGTTCTCCAGGACTTACGACTACTGCGACGAATACTGCGAGGCAGTGACGAAACTATATGACCGCCACCTACGCGAATAAACGGGGCCGCCCGGAAGGGATCTTTCCATCTGGCAGAAAGATCCACGCAGCATTGCTCAGCGACGATTGAAGGGCGCGTCCTTGTCGAGCAACGCGCTACGAATGAAGTGCAGACAGCTCAAGATACGTTGCAGATCGTGATACCGGGCGCGCTCGGCGTGCACTGCCTGCAGCATGTCTTGCGCGAACCAGGTGGCCGAGCGCACGGCGACGAGTGCGCGTTCGAGCGAACGTGGACCTGGGCGTTCGAAGAGCCGGGCAAGATCGTCGCACGTGTGTTCGATCACGCTGCGCCGACGCGGCTGAAGGAGGTCGGCATAATCGGCGCGTGCGGCTTCGTTGCGCAGATCGATGACGGCGTGACCTACTTCGATCGTCGCGAGCATCCAGCGAAGTGCGTCGCGCCGTCGTCGTGAACGGTGCGTCAACAGCACGCGCAGTTGCGAAGTCAGATCATGCGTGCCCGACTGGAAACGTTGGTTCAGACCCGGCAGCGCGTCCTTGCATGCCGACACCGTTTGCGCTCGCAGGTCGCCCATGATCCGGTCGATGAGCCAGCGCATATCGGCGGGAAAGACCACCGCGAAAACAACCGCTGCGAGCAGCATCGACGCGGTGAGCGCGATGCCGTTGTTGATCAGCAGATCGGGCACGTAGCTGACGACGTTGTCCGGCCCGGCCAGCAGACAGAAGAACACCGAAAAGCCGATGCCAGGCCCTGCCGCGCCGCGCCGCGGCGCGATGAATGCGCCGAGCGCGAGCACCGGCGCGAGTACCACGCAAAGCAGCGGGAAACCATCGATGTTCGGATACACGTAGCACATGAACACATAGCCGGCCAGCGTCGCGAGCACCGCGCCGATCGCCATCTGGATGGCCATTCTGGTGGCGCTTGGCGCGGTGGACGTCAACGCGCAGACCAGTGTTGCGCCAATCACGGCGAGACCGCCGCTCGGCCAGTTGGTCGCGATCCAGAACGCACCGGCGATTCCGATGACGACAGCCGAGCGCACGAATGTGAACAATACGGCGAAGTGGTTTGTGCGGCTTATAGGTCTGCTTGTGCGGTGGCTCTTAGTTGGGCTTGAGCTGCATCGTAGGCGGTACTGCCGGCTTGCTGTTTTGCGCCACAAGCATGCATAGGTTTGCGAATAGTTTATCCATTCGCCCACGAATCGATACAGCAATTCGGCTGCCGTGTCGAAGTCCGCAAGCGATTCCGCGGACGCGGCTTCGAGTGGCCGCCTGGTTTCGCGTACCCGGCGTGGCAAGCTCGCTCGAAAGGGGCGCAGATCGGCTGCTGCGTGCGATGCTTCGACGCCGGCTTCAGCTTGTGCTTCGAACAAGGCTCCCAGTTCGTCGAGGTACGGACCGATGGCCGCGAGTATCGACACAGCGCGGCTGGCGCGCAACCGTTTGAGCAACTGATTCAGCGCATGCAGACGCGCGCACGCATCCATGAATTCGCTATTCAGACGCGCCAGATGCGCACTGCGCGAGCGCATCGCCGGATCTTCGAATGCGACGAACGTGCGGGTTGCTTCGAAGCCAGCGATTTCGTCGACGAAATCCGCGAAACGCCGTTCGAACTGATTGCGCTCGAGCCCGCGTGCGAGCATGTCGACAGCAAACGCAGTAAAATTCGCGTACCTGATCTGAAGGTTACGTCGCAGCGCAAGGATCGAGCGCTGGGGCAGCAGCAACGCGCTGACCGCGCTCGAACACACGATGCCGACCGCCACTTCCGCCGCACGCGTGAGTGCGGCGAGGAACAGTCCCTGAGGCGTCGTCACGTTTGGAATGCCGATCAGCGCGGCGGTGTAACCCGCGAGCACAAAACCGTACCATCTGAAATGCCGATACCGGACCGCCGCAGCAATACAGGCGCTCACCCACACGATCATGCCGAGCGTGTACAGTTCGGGCTGCTGAACGAACAGCCCGCCGAGCACGAGCGCGGCCACGGTCCCTACTGCCGTTCCGAGAATCCGGTAGAAGCTCTTCGCGAGCACCATGCCGCTGAACGGTTGCATCAACACAAAGACAGTGGTCATCGCAATGCGCGGCTGCGGCAGATCGAGCAGCATCGCGATGCCCAGCGCCAGCAGACCGGCGGTGACCGTCTTCAGCAGATGCAGCCAGGTCAGACCGTCGCTGGTGGCCCAGTCGCGCACGGCGCGATTGAGTTTGGCTCGGCTGAGGCGTCGCCGCATGACGCCGCGCGGACCGAAGAAATCCGCCGACGGTTCGATCGCATGATCGGGTTTCATCTGAAAACAGTGCACCCTACGTGGTCGCTGAGAGAGCCTCCGGACAGAATGGCCGACACCGGCAGGCGAGGCGCCGATTGTAGGAGTCCGCGATGTGTACATTAAGCCGATGGGTGCAGAACATCTGTTCCAGAACGGACAACAATAGTGTTCTGAGACTGACGGAAAATATGACCTTGATCATGAAACAGAAGGTTTGATGGACACGCTACAAAATATGCGAGTGTTTGTGCGCGTGGTTGAAGCCGGTAGCTTCACCGCGGCTGCGCAATCGCTCAATTCAACGACCGGCGCGATGTCTCGCGCGGTCTCGGAGCTTGAAGCACATCTGCGCACGCGCCTGCTGAATCGCTCGACGCGTCGGCTTGCGCTGACCACCGCCGGCGAGCGCTATCTGAAACGATCGCAGCAGATCCTCGCGGATGTCGATGTTGCGGAAGAAGAAGCCAGTTGCGCACACGAGCGACCAACCGGCGCACTGCGCATGCATAGCTTTGCGAGCATCGGCCAGCACTACGTCCTGCCGGCCATTTCGCGTTACCGCGAGCTTTATCCTGATGTGACCGTCGAGTTGACGCTATCGCAGCGCATGCCCGATCTGTTCGAGGGCAGCGCCGACGTGGCCGTGATCGGCGCATCGACGCTGCCGAATTCGGACCTCGTATCGTTTCCGCTGGGGACGACGTTCAGCATCCTGTGCGCATCGCCGGCCTACGCGCGGGCGCACGGCGCGCCGCAAGAACCGGCTGACCTTGCGCATCACGAATGTCTGATCCTGCATACGCCGGCGTTCCCGCCACATGAATGGACGCTCGACGGCCCGAACGGCAGTGAGTTGATGGAAGTCGACGGCCCCGTGCATGTGAACATCGCCGAATCATTGATCGTGGCGATCCGCGAAGGCATGGGCATCGGCATGGTGCCGCTCTACGCGGCCATTTCCGGGTTGCGCGATGGCACGCTGGTGCGCGTGTTGCCGGAATATACGCTGCAAAAGACGACTGTTTATGCGCTCTATCCGTCGCGCAAATTCATCGATGCAAAGACGCGCACGTGGGTCGAATTCTTGCGCTCGCATCTGCCGAAGGTGATTGCGCGCGACGAAGCATTGCTTGCTGAGGTCGGGCAACTAGGGGGCGGAGATGACCCAGTGCAGCTGGTTGGAGTTGCCCCTGTAACTCAGGACACGCGGACACCGTTAGATCGATGAAATCGCGGCAGCACGCCTGAACTCACGCGGCGAGCGGTATTCCAGGGCTTTGTGCGGATGGCGCTCATTGTAGTGTTCAAATGCAACAGGCAGACTCGAGAGCGCCGCTGGCGCGTCAGGCTCGTCCATACAGGCGACGTAATTGTCGCTTCATGATCTTCACGAACGATTCGACCATGCCATTGCTCTGCGGAGAACGTGCCGGCGTTGTCAATGACTCCAGGGCCAATTCGCGAGCGAAGCTGCGAGTGCGGTGGTCGAGATAAGCCGAGCCGTTGTCCGTCAACCATTCGATGGACGGCGCGACCTGCCCGGTGCCGAATTGCTGCGCGACGGCGGCCAGCATCGCGTCGCGCACTACATCACCGCTATGCCCGCCGGTCCCCGCCGCCCGGCCAATCGCCTCTCCGATCGCAGCAGTCGAGTGCGAACGTTACGCGCAACGGCGTGCCATCGTCGCACCGGAACATCTGTATCGCGATCAGCCTGCGCCACCCAGTTGTAGATGGTCTGTGCAGTCGGCTCGAACTCCTTTTCCAGTTCCTCCGGCCTGCGTCCGGCCTTCAGCAGCTCGACCATTTGCGCCCGAAATTCCGCCGGGTACGGGGTACGATGCTTGCCCATAATCGGCACCTCCTTCTCCAAAGGATAGATGTCCGTTTTTCTGGGTCAACTTCAGTATGCGCAAAAAAGCGTCGATCAACAGGCTACTTTTGGCAGTGGCTGGCAACGGCGTCCGACCACGCTTATTGTTCGTGCCCGGTCGAGCATGTTGTTGTTGATTTGGCCGCGTAAACGCAAAAACCCCACCGCGGCGGGTGGGGTTTCTGACTGGGGGGGGAGCCTGACGATTACCTACTTTCACACGGGCAATCCGCACTATCATCGGCGTGGAGTCGTTTCACGGTCC